>JBHHUB010000294.1:0-3116 GCA_046753625.1 Phycisphaerae bacterium
GCTTGTTCCAACGAGTGGCATCCGGAATGACGCAAAAACGATAGCCCGGGACGTCGGACTTGTAGCCCGCGTCGACGGTCGCGAAAACGGTCGTGTGCCCTTCGAACGCAGGAATGAGGCGCAGCAGTTCAATCCAATGCCCACCACCGCTAGAAATAGCAAGGATCTTGCGTTTTGACTGCGTCGATTGCATACTACTTTATGGTCTTTCCGAATGACCGCAGCAACGCCCGAGAACCTGTAATGGCAAATGGTACTGCCTAGCAACTCTTCGTTTCCCAAAGAGAAGAGACCGGAGTTCATAGCGCCGAAGGTGACGTTGGAACCGAAGGTTTGGAATGCGAGGCGCGCGACGGACCATAGCTCCGACGTAGCCCAGGAGTATACCCACTCCTCCGATCACGTATGGCTTCTCGAAGAGGCGATAGCACACAACAGCGACAACGAAGTACAAGGCCGACCCCATGAACCACTTGCCCTCTCCCCAGCGCATCCGCCCGGTCCAAATACCGATCTGGCTCGATCCCATCTGGCGCAAATGAACAATTCGCAGTTCCGGTTGGTCGGCGGATCTGGCAATCCAGCCATTCATCCGACACATGTGCCCGTCTATGCCATCCCACCCAGAATGTCGAAGGAATCCACCGATGGCATGGAAACATCGCACTCGATAGAATTTAGCCGCACCAATCGCGTTCTCATCTCCCATTCGCTCGGCAACCAACTTCCCTGAGGCGTGGCGCAAATGGACCTTGCCGGAAAGATTTCCCAGTCGCGGCTCACGTTCCATTTCTTCCATAAGCCGCTCGAAGTAGCGCGGCGGCAACTCCAGATCACCGTCGAGCTTGCAAAGGTATTCGAACTGGTCGAGGTCGACCGTGTCGAGGCCGGCGTAGAAAGCGTCGACCACACCCGGTCCGACGCTGCGTTCGCCACGGTCTTCACGGCGGACCACGCGAATGAAATCGTGTTCCGCTTCCGCGCGAGATAGGATTTCCGCGGTCCGATCGGTCGAACCGTCATCCACGATCACCCATAGAACGGGACGAATGGATTGTGCCGCAACCGTCCGGATGGTTACCGGCAGGAACTGCTCCTCATCGCGGCAGGGCGTGATCACGACATAGCGTCGATTTGTCGCTTGCATCTGCGGCGTCTAGCCTCTCCGATCAACAATGCCCAAACTGACCCGCTGTTGCGCGCTCCATCCGTGCGTCATGCACCTGCCGACCGAGTTGCGTTGCACGGTTTTCGGAAACGTCGATTCGGGTCTTACGCACAGGTGTCGCTCTTCGATCACGGTATCGCTTGAGGCAGGATCCCGAACCGTCGAAGTGCCGAGTGAACCGCATCTGCGATCGCAGCTTGCCCCGTCGCGTTCGGGTGGCCGTCGTCGCTGACCGGATAGGGCTGGCGGCCGTCCTTGACGCACTGCTGCAGCGCCGGCAAGGCATCCACGACGTCAATGCCCTCGCGTTCGAGCAGCACTTTCGTTCGTTCCAACACGTCTCGCTCGATTCGAATGAGCGACCAATACGTATCCGGCATGACCTCGGGGTCGGAACGCGCAATCTCCCTGAAAACCAATTCTTTGGTCGGAATCAGCAGTACGGCGAATTCGATCCCCGCCTTCGTCGCACGAGTCTTCATGCTGCGAATCGCTTCAATCGCCAGTCGATGGCCTTCGCGAATACGCGCGTCTCTCGGGTCGAGTGCGGTTGTGCGCCTCACCGGCGCGAACACCGTACGGAACGGAGGCACGTCAAACGCAATTTGGCGACCCCCGCTCGACAGAGCGCCTTGCCGATTCGTGCTCCAAAGACGGTCATACGTCGCGCGTTTGACCGCCCCCAAGAGCCCGTAAATCTTCAAGTATTTCGAGGCAAGAAGCCGCACCGGCCCCTTGCCAACCGAACGCCCCTTTGCCGGCTCGAACTTGTGCCAAACCGACTGCTGCCCCTCCAGGCGACGAATCTCACTTAGCACTTGCTCGTCATCAGACTTCATGTCAACGAATTGGAGACGGTGGTACACCATGTTGAAACAGTCCCACAGGTCGTTACCCGTGTAGAACGCTTCGACGATGATTCGCGGCTTCAGGGATACGGCACGATCGAACAACGCAAGACTTTGGGTCGGACCATATCCGCCGAACGCCATACTGTATGTGGGAAGCCCATTTCGTTTGGCTAGCTGTTGTGGCCACGCCTGGCTCCTCGTGACGCCCGTCCCGTAGGTTTGCGAATCGCCAAGGGCGACGATCGAGGCGGTGTTCAGCACGCGCTCATTTCGAAACCCGCTCGCATCGTGCTCAGGATGTTCGGGATTCGGCCTGCGGCCCAGCACCGCATCCGCCACCGGCGGATAGCGCTCACCGGTAGCCAACATAGCCGCCGCTGAATCAGACAGAAGGCAGAGCACGTTCAACGACAGCTCAAGGGCGATGATGGCCATGGCGAATGTCACCGCAATGAATACCGCGCGTTTGTACCAGGCCAAGCGCTGACGTGCGCATTGATCCGTCCGCCCGCCCTCTACCATGTCATCGGCGGGTGCGCCTTTGGCGAGCTCGTTGCCTGGCTCCTCACTCAAGTCCCAATCAATGGAGTCAGACATGTCTGCGATTCCAACTTGCCGTTCCGTCATCTCGCCTGCAAAGCGTCATGCGCTAGCGTATCCTTGGGGATACGACTTGTGCCACTTCCATGCCGTTCCTACCGTCTTGCGCAGCTCGGAGTACTTCGGCTTCCATCCGAGTTCTGTTCTCAACTTCGCCGGTTCGGCCACAAGGGCCGGCGCGTCGCCGGGGCGCCGCGCGGTGATTTCGTGTGGGATCGCCTTGCCGACGACTTCTTCGCAGACGCGCAGCACATCGAGAACCGAATGCCCTTTGCCCGTCCCAACATTGTACACGGCCGTCGTATCGGAGGTGGTCTTCTGAATCGCGAGCAAATGGGCCACTGCGAGATCGTCGACGTGAATGTAGTCTCGGATGCACGTGCCGTCCGGAGTCGGATAGTCGTTGCCGAAGAGCATGATCCTTTGACGCTGGCCGAGGGCCACCTGAAGCACCAACGGAATCAAATGGTTCTCGGGATCGTGGTCCTCCCCGAACC
>JBHHUB010000295.1:0-3107 GCA_046753625.1 Phycisphaerae bacterium
GAAACCACCCCATTCGTATGCGCGACCTACGATGCCACAACAAATGGCCACACCCCTGAATCACATGGCATCGTTGGCAACGTGCGTCGAACCAGTCGCGGAATCGGCGGCGATAGGTTTCAGCGCACCGGGGCACAAGCCCGGTGACCTCTTTTCCGCCAGAGCCCGATTACCGCGGAGGGTCCGAGGGCCGGCGCCCAAGGCTCTGAGTCGACTTTCCCATCCGCCGAATGGGCCGGCGGCCCCCTGGGGTGCGCGCGGCTCGACGGCGCTTGCCAGCCTGCTTGGCGGGCGGTAAGGTTCCGTTGACTTGTGCGGCTGGCCGCGGTGGCCGGCACGAGGCGCAAGCAGTCGCCGAAATGGGTTCCGGCGGGATTCCCGGTAGGCTCCCGCCCGCAGCGCCGTGGCAACCTTCAGGCAAGCTTTCGAAAGGATGTGCTCAGCGATGACATGTAAACGAATGCCCGCACGCCCCAACGCTAATTCCATTTGTGATCGCCGACGGGTGTTTTTGACATTGATATTGCTTTCGGGATGCGTAGGGGCCGGCGGCTGCGCGATCGTGCATCGCGAATATACCTCGCTCGGCGAGACCTGGGACCAAGCGGTCGAGGTGCGTTTCCCGGCGTCGGAGGCGGCTAGCTCGAAGCATGTGGTTTCTGATGGCGAGCCCGAGCATCAGGTGCAGGTTCGGTCGGCTCCCGATTGGCCTGCACCGCCCGTGCAGCGATTCGTGCGCGGCGCGGCCGCCGTGGCCATGTTCGCGTTTGACAATCTGGGGCTGGGCTGGACGTCGCGACAGCTTTTCGGCGTGCCCGATCGTGGGGATACGAAATACACGCTGATTCCCGGATCGTACGCGTTCGAGTACGCGCCCGAGCGGATCGCGCCGGTGTGGGGCGAAGTCCACCTGTACATGGTCTCGACGCCTAGAGCGCGGGATTTCATCCGCAGAACGTCGATCAACCTCACGCCGAGCCCGGACGGGAATCGGTCCGTGCTCTCCCAATCCGACATCGATCGAGCCCGCAACGGCGATGTGGTGACCCGGATCGTGTTCATGGCGGACATGGGCGCGATTCGTGATCGGCTCGACAAGATCGATCGGGGGCTACGCGAATTGCACCGCGTTCGCACAACCCTCGAAGAGCAGGAAGCCTATTGGGCGCGTAAGACCAACGACCGACGGCTCAACACCCGCTACAGCGCCGAGTTCGGATGGGGCGTGGATGTCCCGGCCGCAGACCTTGCTTTGCTGCAGGCGTTGGTCGGCCCGGAACGCTACCACTGGCATCGCTTCTCAAGAGCCGAGGACCAGCTTCGGACGCATGAAGAGATGATCGCGCAGCTCGACCTGCCGGAGCGAAGGCTTAAAGAGGAGCAGGCGGCGCTCAAGCAGATCATGAGCTCGGTGACCGTGCTTCATCGCAGCGACAATCTGCTCGTGCTCACCGATTCCATGATTCGTCCCTACAAGGATCCGGTTCACGAGACGACGCTGCTCCGCGGCGGCAGCGTCTGGGCGGACAACTACCGCGACAAGATCTATATCGAGTCCGACGACTGGGTCGGCCCGTGGGGCAAGGTTCACTTCCCCTATTGGTATTCCGCCCTGCCCAACGCGCTGCTGTCGCCGGCATGGCGCGGTGTTCCCGCGCCCTCCCTGGCGCTGACGAAGAACATCGGGCAGGTGCTGATGGTGGTTCAACTCGGCTCCCGAAAACCTCCGGAACTGCACGGCCACAGCTGGGTCGGCAATTCCGTAGCCACGAATTAGACCGCCGCAAGTTGCTTATGTACGTCGAGCATCTGATCGGAGCCCGGAGCGTCAGCGACGGGTTTCGCACCCGTATTACAGATCCCGTCCCTGTCCCTCCAGGACGTACCGACAAGCGGCTGCGAGATGAACGGGCTTCCACAGATACCTGGTGCTCCCGTGTTTTGTCCACGGCGATTGACGATCATCCAAGAGCCCGCCCTCGCGCAAACGCCTCGTGGCCCACGACTTTAGATCGTTCATGACGCGTTCCGGTGTGCACGGCGCCGAGACGACGACATGCAGGTGATTTGTTCGCACATTCAGCGCGTGCAAGTGCCAGCCGCGATGCGTGCATACCTCAACAATTGTCCGGCGAACGACGTCACGCCGCTTGTTGTCCAAGGTGATCGGTTCTGCTCTCCGGGCAGACTTTTCATAACGCGCTCGCCGCCGGTTGTGTGCCAGATATGGCGTACGGTAGGCGTTGTGCTCGCGGTCAACCGATCCGCGTTCATCGCCGTGGAGCCACGTGCCATACGTCGTGAACGTAATCAGATACGCCAGTGGTACCGCGCGACAATCGGAGCCCGGAGCGTCAGCGACGGGTTTCCCATCAGAGCCCCGAGCGTGAGCGACGGGTTTGTCGCCCAACGGCGCAATGACCCCGCGCTCACGCTTGGGGCTCCGTTCCTTTGCGCTCATTTCGTCGCCTCCTCTACGATGCGGATTTCGTCGTCCGTCAAATCGTAAAGCTCGTACACCAGCCGGTCAATCCGCCGGTCGGTGGCATCGATCTGACGCTGCAGGGCCGTCTTGTCCGTCGGCGTCTTGGCCGCCGCGAGCTGCTTGTGCAGGTCGAGCAAATCCCTCACACATCCTACAATACCTGCCGTCTTGGTGGGACCAATCTTTGGAACCAGTAACTTCCCTTGTGATCCGGGGGTTGCATGGACCAATCCGCCCCCCAGGGAATAATCGATGATCCATGTCGCGTAGTAGAACGACGACAAGGTGCTGTTCATGATGCCAAGAACGAACTCCAAAGAGTATTGAGGAAGGTCAATGCAAGGAGTAAGTATTCCATGTGGAATGACGCACAGCAGGCTTTGCTCAACGTAATACCCGTGGTCATCGAGCGTCGCGACAAGGCGCATCTTGCTGAGCATCGTTTGAGACTCCAGCTTCTTCGCTTCGAAGAGCGCCGGCGTACGTGGACTGTACATCTCATCGGGAAGGTACCGTATGTAACACCCCGTCGGCTTGACTGAGTACCGTCCGATGTCGCGACCTTCCAGATACGGCCTGGCGTGCGGAGCATCGGGGTTGTCCGTAATGAGTCTCTCTTTTC
>JBHHUB010000296.1:0-3098 GCA_046753625.1 Phycisphaerae bacterium
GCTATTCGCCACCGTAGCTCAGTTGGCAGAGCAGCGGTTTTGTAAACCGCAGGTCAACGGTTCGAGTCCGTTCGGTGGCTTTGGTGATTGCGGTCCCATCCGTTCGTAGAATAGGTATGGCTTTTTGCGTCGCGGAGCCGACGCCAAAAGCCTATTGCACGAAGCGACGTGGCAGTTGGACTGGTTGGGATGGGTGTGTGTGGTGCCGGGTGGAGGGGTTGTTGAGATGCGATCCTGATTGGCGGCGGTGGCCGTGGCACTGAGCGCGCAGCCGTGGTGGGGGCGTTCTCAAGACGTTCGAGAACGCGCTTGATCGATCAGATGCTGGCCGCGGTCGCGCGCCGGGCCGCCCGCTTAGCGCATGCAGGCGCCCGGATGGCCGGGCCGCTACGCCCTACAGCCTACGGCGCGGGGCCGCGGCGGCGTTCTTGTCGATGCTCCACTCGTTGGCTGCCACAGTGGGGACACGAAGGTGAGAAGCCCTCCTCCGGCGCGTCCTTGCCTTCGGACAAGCGGATCGCCTCGGCCGCCACATCCGCGATTAACAGACACTCAGCCAGTCGAACCGGCGCGAGCAACGACAAGAGCAACCGCGCCCGCTCTTGAAGATGACGCTTCGAGTGATGCCACAGCCCGTAGTATCGCAGCTTGTGAAAGCCCTTCGGCAACACGTGCATCAGGAAGCGGCGGAGGAACTCGACGCCGGTCAACCGGCACAGCTTCCACTCGCCGGTCTCCCGCTGCTTGTACCTGAAGGTCACGTGCGTGTCGTCCATGGCGACGATCCGCGTGTTGGTGATCGCGATGCGGAAGGCGTAGCGAGCCAGGTAATCCAAGACGGCCCGCTTGCCCCTACCATAGTGCTTACAGAATGAACACCACTCGCGTTTCCAGGTCTTGCGTGGAAGACGGTTGAAGGCCTCCGGATCAGCCTTCTTCAGCGCATCACGGAACCGGCCCGCGATCAGCTTTGAGAGGGCCTTGACCGGCACCAGGAATGGCCCCGGTGGCTCGCACCAAGATTGACCGTCGTCAGTGACTCCTCCACCGGTAACGAGCAGGTGGGTGTGCGGATGGTACTGCAATTGGCCCGTCCAACTGTGCAGCACCATCAAGATGCCTGGCGTCGCTCCGAGGTACTTGGGATCGCGAGCGAGGTCGATCACCGCGCCGGCGACGGTCTTCATCAGTATCGAGTACATGAGCTTCTGATCCGACAGGAACAGATGTCGAAGCTCCTCGGGGACCGTGGCGACGATGTGGTAGTAGTCGCACAGCAGGAGTTCCGCCTCCCGGGCTTCAAGCCATTCACGCATCCGGCGTCCATGACAGGCTGGGCAAGCACGGTTGCGGCAGCCGTGGTAGACCCAGAACGTCTGATCGCAGTCGCGGCAATGATATTGATGGCCGCCCATCTCGGCGGTCATGCAGGCGGCGATGTCAGCCAGGGCCCTCCGATGAGACGGCATCATCACAGACCCAAACTCGTGGACATAACGGTCCTTGAACCGGCGGACCACGTCCGCCAGTTGGATACGGTTGTCTCTCATGGCTGGCCCCTCCGTCAGAAGAGGTCTGCGAACGAGTCGCCGAGCAACCGCCGCAAGTTGCGACGCAAGGGCTCGCTCAGATGCGTGTAGATCTCGGTCGAGCGGATGCTTGAATGCCCAAGCAGGATCTGTACGAGCCGGATGTCCACGCCCTTCTCCAGGAGTCGCGTCGCAAAGCTGTGGCGAAGCGTGTGCGGTTTGAAGTGGTCGTCATAGCCGCAGGCTGTCCGTGCCGCATTGAAGGCCTGGCGGGCCATCTCTCGGGAAAGATGCGCCGTGCGCTTGCGGTTGGGGAAGAGCCACGGCTTGCTGCGATGGACCTTCCAGACCTCGCGGAGCATGGCCCGCGTCGGCTCGGCCAGGGGCAGAACTCGTTCTTTGTTGCGTTTGCCGATGACCCGCAGGAGCATCCGCTTCGAGTCGACGGCGGAGACAGGCAAGGCGACAGCCTCGCCGATCCGCAGACCGCAGGCGTACATAAGGGCGAAACAGCCGCGGTAGATCGGCTGGGTGATCGCGGCAATCAGGCGGCGGCAGTCCGCGTCGCTTCGAACGTCGGGCAGGCGTTTGCGATTGGGCTGGCGGACTTTTTTTTCGTCAGCAGGGGCCAGTCGTAGCCCAGGGTGTTGACAAAGAAGAACTTGATACCGAAGAAGTGGGCCTGGAACGTGCCTTTGGCTACCTTGCGAACCTCACGCAGGTGCATGAGGTAGTCGCGCACTTGGCGTTCGGTCAGCCGGTCGGGCGAGACTCGGAAATGCCCGGCCAGCTGCCGGACCACCCTGATGTACGCGTCCTGCGTGCCTTTCGAATGCCCCGCCAGCTTCATGTCCTCGATCATGCGTGTCCTGAGTTCGGTCATCGTGATATCCTCCAGTAGCAGACCAACAACGAGACTCCGGCCCCACGGCCGGAAACCTCCAGGATACCACGCCTCGCACTGCCGGGACGCCGACGACCCCAAAGCCCGCACGTACACCTCCCACAGCCCCCAAACGCCGCCTCCTGCGGCGCAGCCGCTTCGTGCAAGGGTTACGACCGCTCCCCCGCCAAAAACTCTCAAACTCTCGGCCTCTCTCGGTTTACACCCCGAATTGGTTAACGCGGGGTTGCGTTCGCGGCCCGAATACAACTCGAACCGTTTTCGCGTACATATCAGGTAGGCCGTCGCATGGAGCCGGCGGCGAACATCGACATTTTTGCCGGACGACCGGCCGGGCGCGGAGTGCACGCCGGCGTGGGCGCACCTTGACAGAGCGGTTGCCGCGGAGAGGCACGGATCGCACTGCGATCCTTGAGCTTCGCTCGAACCGCTGCGTCAAGGGCAAGCGGAGGCAACGCCCATGCGACCCGCGCCCGACGATCCTTCCACTCTCTCGCCACATGAGCGCCTGCGCGAACTGACGGCCATCCTGGCCAACGGCAAGGCCTTCCCGGGGATGAGCGGCTGGTCCCAGACCGCGAGCCTCGCCCCGGTGGGACTGGACGACGTCATCACCATCAAGGAGGCGATTCCCAACGGTCGTGTGAAGAAGGGAGAGGTTCGGC
>JBHHUB010000297.1:0-3079 GCA_046753625.1 Phycisphaerae bacterium
GAGCCGTCAGTGAAAACGATTCCTGCACGCCGGACGTGCCGGTATATGTCAGCGTTGTGACATTTCCCGGCGTAATCGGCCGGGCCAGGTCCAGGGTCATCGTACCGTCGTCGTTGAGCGTGACCGCCGTGATGTAGTTCGGCGAACCCTCGAATCCCGTTTCGCAAACAGACCAGCAGCAGATTCCCGAACCGCCCGGCGCGAACACATTGACGCTGTCGATCCCCTGTCGCTGCGACGCATCGTCGATCGCGCTCGGTTGGCGGGCGTCGACGACATCCGCGGGTGGATCCAGGAATTGGAGCAAGCCGTCCGGGCACAGCACGTTACAAGTTCCGCGCGCTCGGTCAGCGCAAAACGTATCCCACTCGACCTGACAGCAAGAAGGGTCGAGATCGCAGACCGCGCTGCAACAGAGGAAGTTGCCGCATCCGATGTTGCTGGCAGGCGTGCAGCATTCGCCCACGGCCCCGCGGCACGCAAACCAGCCGCAATCCTGCCCATTGGCGTCACAGAGTCTGCCCTCGTCCACCAAGCCGCCCAACGCGGTACATTCGTCGGGCGTAAGATTCTGACATTCGCCCTGCGGGCCGGGATCGGGAAGACAGCAGGCGAACGTGCCGCACGGGGCATCAAACGGATCGGGATCGCAGGCCGCGCCTTCAATCCACTCCGCGCCTTCGCCGACGCAGTTCGTCTGGATGGTCTGCTCGCACGTCGCGCCCACGGTTCGGCGACAACACGCCCCGATGGGTGGATCCCCTAGGCAGGTAATGGAAACGGCGAAGGCAAAAAAAGGAGACGTAGAGAAGAAGAAACCGCAGCTTCCGTCGGGCAAGACCACAACTAAGGTGCTGCTGCTAACCCCCACCTCTGGTTCTTCGGCGATGATCGCGGCGGCGCTGTCGTTGCTATAACGCCACGCGACCCAGTAATCAGCACCGTTATTCAGGGGCACACCGTCGGGAAAATCGAACCGGGCCACCTCGATGCTGCCGTCGCCGACACCTTGAAACGTTCCCTGAGTACCCTCGATTACCGCGGACAAGCCACATGAGCTCCAAATAGCGGCATCCATTGAGTACGGACCGGAGGTTCCGATCGAGGCGATTTCGTAGCTGCTTAGCACGCAGTCGTCGGCAATCAGCTCCACGTCGTCGGCAAGCCATTGCCCGGCGTCCGGGGCCAAGAGCAAATCATCCGGCCTCGGCGGATTCAGATAGGCCACAAACTCCCGATCAAACTGGTCGGTGCAGAAAACACGGGTGTGAAAACCGGCATAAACGGGCGCAAACCCAAAACCGGCGAGGCATGGGAAAAACGGATGGTCGTAAGAATCCGATGTGAAACCCATTGAAGCCGCTCGGCCGACAACCCAGCCGGCGCCGGCTTTGTCGAATTCCGCCGAAACCCAGAGCTTGTTTCCCGTCGGGATCGGAAAGGCCGACAGATCGACAACAATGGTGAACAGCCCGTTTGTAGGCAAGTCGACCGTCGCTTCCGTCCCGGGAATAACTTCGCCGCCGTCGCCCGGGCATCCATCGTAAATCGCGAGATCCACCGAAAAGCCCGAATCGGGCCGGGGATCGCACGTTTGCGATCCGCCGCAGTCGTCGGCTGTTTCGCACGACTGACCAGAGACGCTGCACCAGTTGGCGCTCCGTCCGACCTGGACCTCGTATCCGCTGACGTCGCATCCCCCGACGGCCACCGTGTGGATGTCGTCGGCGATCAAGCGATCCGCGCCGGGTGGGAATACCAGATCGTCCGGTGGCTCGTTGACGTAAACCGGCTCCCCCGTGGGCATTGGCCCACCCTGTGCGACAAAAGACCACGAACGGGTGGCCATATCATACAGAATGGCTTGATCCGGCCCGCCAACACGCCGCACCGCCTCCGAAGGATTCGCCTCATTCAAAACAGGCGACTTGATGGAATGTTCCTGCTCCGCGCCGAAACCCGGTGCAAGCATCACGACGTACGGCACGAGCAACGCGCACCGCGCTTGAAATGAAGGCACCATGTTTTTTGACCCCAAAAAGAAAATGAAAAGGACCGTCCACTCACCCGCATTCATATTATAGGACATTATGGTCGCCCGGTCAAGAAGAATCCGTACCGACCCGCGACAGGCGACGAGGTTCGTGACAATTTGGGCAGGATGGGTGCGCCGACTCAGAGCCGCAGGCGCTAGCCTGCGGACTTCTGCACGGCAGGCGCCAGCCTGCGGACCCTCAGCAACAAATCAGAGCCGAGGGCGCCAGCCCTCGGACCCCACGCAGCAAGATGTCACCGGGCTTGCGCCCGGTGCTCTTAAGAATGCTCACCGCCGATTCTGTCACTTGGGGATGTGGCCGTGATGCTGCAAGTGCTTGACCATCTCCACGGCGGCGTGCCGCGCCTCGGGCGATCCTTGAATCGACCCGTGCGTCGCGCCGGCAACGATCTTGATGTAGCCCGATGCCGGGCCGCTGTCGGAAGCGACGCCCCGATCGGCCGCGATCAGTGATTCGAGCCGGTTCTTGAGCAGTTTGACCGCCCGGTTCAGGAAGAAGCTGTCCCGGTCGCCCACGATGAGGTGCACACGATTTCGAAAGATGGGGATCAGGGCCTGCGGGTCGGTGGCAAGCCGGTGTGAGATGTCGTACCGGCGATAAGCGGCCGCTACGTGCGGATGGATTCGGCCCGTAGCGGCGTCGAACAAGGCCGCGGGTGTGGCATCGGCGTCGCGCGGTCCGAAAACGGCCTGCCACGAGTCCCATTGTTGTGCGGACGTGTTGCGCGGCCCGAGTACTTCCTCCATTCGGTTCTCTTGGCGCACGGTCATCCGCCCTTGGCCGCCAGATCGAAAGCTCGCCCAATCCGTGCCGGTTTTCGGGTTCGCGTAGAAATTGTCGGCACTGTATATGTCGGTTAGCTGAAACGCCCGAAAATCGACCGGGTCGGGGGCGCTCGACCAACAGGCTCCGAAGGTTTCCGGATATCGCGTGGTCAACCAGAGTGAACTCCAGCCGCCCGACGAATGGCCCGTTACGATGCGTGCCGAGGTCTTGGCAATCAGATAGAACCGTTTCTCAAG
>JBHHUB010000298.1:0-3051 GCA_046753625.1 Phycisphaerae bacterium
CACCGCGCGGACCTCCCGGACAGTGGGCGCCCGATCGAGCCTCCCTTCGAGGTCGGAGTCGACATCCCCGTGGGGGAGGTGTACTACACGCTCGACAGCTCAGACCCGAGGCTCACCGGCGGAGCGATCTCGCCCGCGGCGTTGAAATACCTCAGCAACGTAAACCCCACCCCGTAGGCATGTGCAAAATCACGGATCATCCATTCAACCGTGAGCTTGGTTCTGGCGTAGGGGCTGCACGGAATCTGCGGGGCATCCTCGGCCATCGGCGTCTTGGGGTTGTCGCCGTACGTGGCGCAGGTGCTTGAAAACAGCATCCGGCGAACACCGGCTGTTCGCATGGCATTCAGCAGACTTCGCGTCCCGCCGATGTTGTTGCCGTAATGATAGTCCGGATTGTCGACCGATTCACCAACGCAGGTCGCGGCGGCAAAATGCATGACCGCCTCGATTTGCCGCTCAGCCATCAAGTCAGCCAGCTTGTCCGTTTCGGCGAGGTCGCCAACCGTCAAGCGACCCCCCGGCACGGCTTCGCGATGTCCTTGAACGAGGTTGTCGAAGGCAAACGCTTCGTGTCCTTCCTGAAGCAGGTAACGCAGGCATGCACTGCCTACGTACCCGGCGCCGCCTGTGACGAGAATGCGCATCTTCTAAGACTCCGTTCCAAATCCGTTTGTTAACCGAGTTGCCGCGAGCCGGTTACGACATTGCCTTGCGTCGCCAGGATGATTTCCACAGCGGATCGCAGGCTCTCGGTTACAAAGTCGATTGCCTCATGCCCTTCTTGGGTTTTGCCACCCAAGCCCGTTCGTACCAGGACCGTCCCGCGGCAGCCGGCGTTTCGACCCGCGAGCATGTCGCTGATCATGTCACCCACCATCCACGATTCCTCCAATGCCAAACCCAATTCCTTCGCAGCCCGAATCAACATGCCGGGCTCTGGTTTGCGATCGCCGTGGGTGATGGTCGTGCGATCACCGTTCGTCGGAGCGTCGGGGCAATAGAACACGCCGTCCAGCGAGGCGTTCTCGCGTGCGAGCAGCTGATGCATGCGATCATGCACGCGCGCAAGACCGTTAAGCGTGAGCATTCCTCGCCCCACTACGGATTGGTTCGTCACGACCACACAAGCGAAATCGGCCTGGCGAAGCATGCGCACTGCATCCGCGGCGCCCTCAATCAGTTGAACATCTGCAGGATCACGCAAGTGATGCACATGCTTGATCAACGTGCCGTCGCGATCCAAGAAGGCGGCCGGCCTCACCTTTTCGCTTTCACTTTGGCAAAAACGCGCGGCGCGGCCAGTTCGGCCTCTCGAAGCGCCTGACTGGTGCCGATGTCACGGTGATAGCCCTCAAACGTCCAGCCGCGCATGCGCCCAACGAACTTCGGGAGCACATCAAACCCAAAGTCGAACACGTTCATGTCCGCTATTTCGCGACACGCATCGGCCGTCAAGACATACAGCCCCGCGTTGGCGAGATCGCTCTTCGGTTTCTGTGGTTTCTCCGTAAACGAAACCACGCGCTGTGCATTGTCGAGCTCAACGATGCCAGACCGCTTCGGTTCCGCGGCCTGAAACAGCATCATCGTCATGGGATCATCGTGTGAGCCGTGATACCGAAGCAACTCTACCAGAGAGACGTTGGACAGATTGTCCGCATAGATAATCAGACACTGGTCGGCGTCATCCACCCAGTTGCGATTGGCGTGTACCGTTCCGGCGGAACCGAGAAGTTCGGGCTCATACGCTTCGACTACCTTGAATTCGCCACGCTCGTTCTTGCGCTCCACGTATCGACGCACTTGGTCGGCAAGATGATGCGTGTTGATCAACACATCCTCGATGCCTGCGACCGCCAGCGCGTCGAACCAATAATCCAGCAAGGGTCGCCCTGCAATCGGAATAAGACATTTCGGCACACGGTCCGTCAGTGGTCGAAGCCTCGCGCCGACGCCGCCGGCCAGAAGCAGAGCCTTGCTGCCACCGTAAGATCTCGTCTTATTCGCCGGTGAACCGGTCATGTGCATGAGGCATCTCGCACTACGTTTAGCTTGGCCATTTGCTTGTTGCAGTAATCCAGGATGTCCCCGCTTGCGCCGACGTCGCTCAACCACGCCTTGTAGTCTTCCACGCTGTCATGCACACTCCTCGACGGGTTCCAGCCCAACGCCTGGAGTTTGCCGATGTCGGAGCAAATATGCCTCGTATCGCCGAATCGGAACTTGGCGCACGGGCGCGGCTCGTAATCAGGCTTGCCGAAGATTTCGCCGACCACCTTGGCAAAGGCGAGCACGGTAATGGGCGTCTGGCCGCCCACGTGGAACATTTCGAAATCCGCTCGTTCGTCGCGCAACACCAAAAGGTTGGCGTCGACAACGTCGCGAATGTTGACGAAATCTCGTACTTGTTGCCCATCTTCGTAGATCGGCGGCTCCCGATCGACGTGGAAACTCAGGCAAAACACACGACACGCGCCGCTGTAGGCGTTGTAGAAGCTTTGCCGTGGCCCCTGCACGATCGAGTATCTCATCGCCACGCTTGGCACACCGATGCGCTTGCCGATGTGCAGTGCGACGTTTTCTTCCGCGATCTTGCTCAGCCCGTACGGATTCTGAGGATTGGCGACGCTTTCGTCCGTTCGCTGCCACTGCAATGGGCCACGATACCCCAGCGGCGGTTGGACCTCCCAAACGCCCTGTTCGAGCTGCGCAGAGGGCCGAATGCCGGGCAAGAGCCGTTTCCCGTCGGCATCGTGGTACAAACCTTCGCCGAGCGTGGCTTGGCTGCTCGCGACGATAACCTTCTTGACGGGAAGATTCTCACGCTGGATCAGCTCATAGATCAGTGCCGTCGAAGTGACGTTGACATCGAAGAACCGGCTGTATGCTGGGAGGTAGTCCTGAAACGCGGCGAAATGGTACACGACGTCACAGCCGGTCATCGCTGCCAACAGCGCAGTTTCGTCCCGCACGTCTCCCTTCATGAATTCGATGCGCTCATCCAAATAAGGTGGCACACGCCCTCCCGGATGCATCGGCTCTTCAAGG
>JBHHUB010000299.1:0-3050 GCA_046753625.1 Phycisphaerae bacterium
GTTCGGACCGCCGAAGAGCTGCCCGGTGTAGTGCGCCTGGACGGTCTGCCCCGCCGTCGGCTTCCCGCCCTCGCCCGGCTGGTGGACGACGTAATGGAGGCCGCTCGTCGTAACCTGGACCTCCGGGAACCTGCACATGCCGACGGCCCCAAAAATTGACCCAGCTCGGTTTAAGCCGCCATCCCCCGCGGCCCTCCATGGCTCCGACCCCACGGCGAGCGTAGGCGCTAGGGTCGTCGGGGACGCCTTGGGCAACCTGTCACGGGCCTCAGGCAGGTACAGGATCGCGCCGCCCGCACTCGTGTTGCGCCGACCCGGATTGCAATGGTCGTTGTCCCTCGGATTAGCCATCCTCGCGGGCGTGGCGGCCGTTGCGGCCTTCCCGGTAGATCACCTTTCCACGGCCACCTTCGTCTGGGGCGATGCGACCGACGCGGCCACACGCGATGCCATGAAGGCCGATCTACTGCTCGCGGCGGCTTCGGTCCTGGGACACCCGTCACCCGGCGGCGCTGAAGAGCCATCCGAGCAGGCCGATGAGAAGCCCTGGCATATCAGCCAGCCGGCCCCCACCCGGCTGACTATCGGCGTCGTCATGCGGGATCCGGATTCCGGCCCCGAATACCTCCTCCGCGTCATCGAGCGGTTCGAGCATTCCCTCCAAGCCCGCCGCGACGCGATCAGGAACACGCCCGGACCGGCGGAACGCGCTCTGTCCGAGATGATCGCCCGCCTGACCCGACGCAAGCACGAATTGGCCGAGGAGCGGGCCGCCGCCGAAGCCATGCTTCCCGCTACGAACGAGAATGCAAACACAGACGAGCTGACCGACAAGTGGCAATCCTTGCGGACCGATTTTCAGGTCTTGCGGCACCATCTCGATCTTGCCACCGAAACCGAAGCGCGCATTCGCCAACGACCGGTTCCGGACCGGGGCATCGTGAGCACCGAGCGCCGGGCCGCAGCGTTTCAGCGCGACCGGGCACTCCAGCAGGATCTCGCGGAGTTGCATGTCGAGATGGCGGCCGTCAAGTTGCAACTCATCGGCGCGCGGGATCGGACCCTCGGCAAGCTGGAGGAATCCGGCCTACAGGCACGACACCTCCAGGCAATCGCAGCCCCCGACTCCGAGCGAGTCTTCGACGAACATTCGCGTTCCGCGGTCACGGCCGTTCGCGAACATGCAGACGCCTACCTGCGTTTGCATACCGCTTTTGCCGAGGACATGGTCGGCGAATTCGCCGCCGCCGCGCAACTCATCATCGACCCACTAAGCGGTGCCCTGCTCGATGCCCACGCGCGGCTGCGCCGTCGCGCCCATGACTTTCTCTTCCAATCCAACAAGGAGTTGGGGCACATTCGGAGCATCCTACAAGACCTGGGCAACGATACGGCCAACCATGCCCGATACCACGTCCTGGAATCGGAGCTGACCCGCGCGTTTCAGCGGCTCCAATGGGAGCACGATGAATTGGAATTCGCCTTGGGTGAACTTGAGCCGGCCAGAAACTTTCGCCTCGACGGCGCCCTGGAACGCGCGCGAGGGCTATTCCGACGCGCGCAAACCCGGATTGCGGCCATCGATGAAACCCTTCAGGCGGAAACGGCCGAAATCCTGCGTCGAGAACGTGCACGGCAATTGGCCCAGGCCAAGGAATCCGCCCGACAACTCCGAGAAACGGTCGACAAGAGGGTGGCCAGCCTGATCCAAGTACAAAACGCGCTGAATCTCGCCCATTCGGAAACGCAGTCCGTACTGCGTGCCGTCTTGCTGCGTGATATGACCACAACCCAACTGACGGCGACCCGCCTAGACCTGGCAGACGCCACGGCGCGTTTGGAACGGTTCCAAGCCGATCGGCTGGCCCGCGCCGAAGCCTTGCAACCGCCGCGACCCACACGTTCTACGACGATCCCGACGGAGGCGCGCATTGAGCAAGCGGCCGTCGGCGGGCTTGCGGCGATGTTGACCTTTTTCGCGATCGGTATCGGTCAATGGTGGATGCGCCGGCTCATTTTTGCTGCCGAGGGAAACGCCGACCGCCACAACCGGGGCCGATAACTCCGGGCCGTCCACCAACAAACACGTACACCATCGCGCCGGATGCCGCCGCCACGCGCGCCCCATCAGACCGCGCGGCGTTTTCCCCTCGATACCAGTACTGAAATCGCGTGTACGACCTTGTCTGCCGACCGGCCTGAACGGTCCAGTCAGGCTGCACGACCGCTCCAGTCTGCGCGTCTGCCGCCGCGCGGGCTCGATCGGCGAACCCACGGCTTGATGAATCGTACCAAATGTGTTATGCTTAGGCTGTAATCCAAGGATGGTATCCATTCCACGCGTGGATCCGCCGACTACACCTCGACCGCAAGGAGAGCTCGAATGCCAAGTACAGCGTCATCAAGCACTGCGTCAACCGATGCGACACCCTGCCGTACCAACCCAGGCATGAATTACAGCGAAGGCCCGAAGCGATCCAATGTTCGCCCGATGATTGCCGAAATCGAGCGGCTTTCAGACGTCTGGTTTGACGACGGCGTGGACCCCGAAAGCCTCAAGCACATGCGCTCGGTCTTGTCCGCGCTGCATGCGCAAGTCCGCGTCCTGCACGCCGCCGGCTGTCTTCAAAAGTCCCAGACGGGCGTCGACGCGCTGCCGCCCGAGCAGGCCCGCGATTGGACGCGCTTGTCCGATGAGTGCTTCGCCATTTTGGGCCTGATCGACCGCGTGCTTCAATCCACCGGATCGGTCCTCCAATACGGAGAAGCCGAGGAGGAGTTGCTCCTGCTTCGCGTCCGCGAAATTGTCGCCATCGTCAAACGTCACATTGCCGAAGAGGAAAACCTCCTCTATCGCGCGGTGTGGCAGGACGTCGGCGGCGAAAGCTAGCAACCATGCAGCCCGACCGCCCCCGGCTGGTCGAAACAAAGCAATACATCGCTTGCTGGAATCACACGTGATGGCACGTGTGCCATAGCATTGTCAATACTCGATCCGCGCGCTCGATCCCCGGAGCCGCGGGCTTGAAGCCCGCGCGGCGGCTCGAACC
>JBHHUB010000300.1:0-3040 GCA_046753625.1 Phycisphaerae bacterium
GCGGTGGGACCAGTCCGCGGGCTGGCGCCCGCGGCTCTGACTCGTAACGAACCCGCAAGTTCAGGTGTGTCAAAGCCCTACGTGTAGCGTTGACGCTGATCGGCAGGCTGGCTATCGTTTCGGCCATGAACAAGCTGGCGCAGATAGCGAATCGCTTTTCTTCAGCGTTTATCTTGGGGGCAGTGGCGTTCGCATGGCCGGCCGGGTGCTCGGTCAAGGTATCCCATTTTGAGATCGTGGACCATCGGTCCGACGGCGGCGAGCGAAAGTACCACGAGACGTTTCCGGATGCCTGCTACACGATCTGGCCAGACGGCAACACCGACATCGTCCTCAGCCGGACTCAGCCCAGCCAGGCCGACCCCTCTCGAAACATCAGGCAGATCATCCATCTGCGGACCATCTGGCGATCCATTCCGGGCACGACCGTAGCCGAAAAATCGCAGATCAACGCCCGGGTGAGCTACATGATCGTGATGGACAACACCGGAGCGACGTTTGAGGGGGCCGGTTCCGTCTTCTTCAAGGAAGACAAGAAAAAACACGTTATCCAAGGCTCGCTCGAGCTGGCTCTGCTCCGCCCCACGCGCCGATTGCCCGGGGGCGGTGCATTCTTCGAGCATGCCGAAATCCAGGGAGTCTTCAAGGCCGTGCGCGACCGCAGGCGGCTGGTGCGGACGATCAACAACATGGACCGGCTGTTCGGGCCGGTGCCCGGCTTTCAGAAGAACATACCAGCGTCCATGCCGTGAGCAAGGCGCCGACGCCTGCGCCATTCGGTGGGTGGCCCATGTCCTTTTGGACATGGGGGAGGCGATGATCTTGTGGCCGCAGTTAGCTGAAGGCCTCCGCGCGATGTTTCAACGGCCGCCGCACAAGCAGATGCAACCGCTCTAGGGTTCACCGTCATCCGCTCCGCCACCTCCAAAGGAGATGGGCCACCCGCCTTACTTCACCCCCCTTACTTCAACAGCGGCAGCGGCCCCGAGAAGTTGAACCGCTTCGCCTGCGCCATGAACCGAAGCGGGTTGTCGTAGACGATCTTGTGGATGGCGCCTTCATGGTGGCCACACCGACGCAGTGTGCGGATGAAGTCGGGCATGTTCATGGGGTTGCTCGGCCCCCAGTCGCCCGCACTGTTGGCCATGATCCGTTCGCAACCGTACCGCTCGATCATGTCCACGGCCCGGCGCGGCGTGCACTTGCTGACGGGGTAGAGCGTCATGCCCACCCAATACCCCTTGTCCAACGCCAATTGAATCGTGTGCTCCTCGACGTGGTCGATCAGCACGCGATCGGGGCTGATCCGCGAATCGCTCGATAGGATGTCGAGAATCATGCGCGTGCCCTTGTACTTGTCCTCAAGGTGTGGCGTGTGCACGAGGATAAGCTCGTCGGTTTGCATGGCCAGTTCGACGTGCTCCTCGAAAATAGTCACTTCATTCTTGGTGTTCTTGTTCAGGCCGATCTCGCCGATGCCCAGCACGCCGGGTCGATCGAGGAAGTCGGGAATGATGGCGATCACCTCGCGTGAAAGCGAAACGTTCTCCGCTTCTTTCGCATTGATGCAGAGCCAGCACATATGGTGAATCTGATACGCGGCCGCACGTTGCGGCTCGCACTCGGTCAATTGACGAAAGTAATCACGAAAGGCCTCGGCCGATCCACGATCAAAGCCGGCCCAAAACGCGGGTTCACTGACGGCCACGCAACCCGCCCGGGCCATACGCACGTAGTCGTCGGTGATGCGCGAGACCATGTGGATGTGGGGATCGATGTAATACATGGCAGGCCCCGGTTCACGACTTCCGCGACGATCCTGAAATCGGGTTCAACCTTTCCGTAGGGCCGCGCGGGCTGAAGCCCGCAGCTCAGGGTCAAAGCCGGACGCTCAGGGTCAAAGCCTGCGGCTGTAGGCACAAACGATTGTCGAAACGTTTAGGAAACACGGTATTCGCCTCCAAGTCTTGGCTTCCGGATGTTAGCCTTTAAGGGCTTGAGCCGCTTTGGGGGGATCGTCCACACTCAAGACGATGATGGAGGGATGCCCGCCGGCGCCGCTGCCGTAAACATAATTGATGTTCACATCGGCATCGGCCAGTCTGGTCGCAATCTGCTCAATCTCACCGGGTTTGTTGTCCACCTGAACCGTCAACACCGATTCCGAAAAAAACTTGTGCCGGCCTTTCTTCAATGCCTCCTCGACGCGATCTGCCGGCTTCGCTACGAAATTGACCCAAGCGACATCCGCATCGTTCGAAACAAAGAGCGCTTCGATGTTCACGCCTTCGGTACGCAGCAGATGGCAAAGCCGTGTCAGCATGCCGGGCTTGTGCTCCAATCCAACGCAGAATTGCGTCTCCTCCACCAACACACCCTTCGCCGATCGGGGAACCATTTCTGTGGCCATGCTCATGCTCCCTCAAGAGGACGCGACGGGCCACGGCATGCCCTACGCCCCTTGTGTGTTGGCAGCGACCTTAGGACGGCATTCGCCAGTTGGCATCGTACTCCAACGAAAATGCCAATTGGACGCGCCGGGCCTTGTCTGCTTGCGAATCCGAAAGAATCGACACGGCGCGATCGACCTGCTCCATGCGTGCGTCGGCCCGCGCATGCTGTGGATCGGCCGCGGCGTCGATCCGATCCAACCACGCCGCCACATCCAGCAGACGGTGGCGGATTTCCAGGAATTCCCGGTCGAGAACCTCGACCGCCTCGCGAGTCGGCGCCATGAATGTCCTTTCCTGCCGGTCTTAGTCGCGCATCCTCAACCGCCCTGCCGCCCGATCATTTGAAGCCGCCGTGGGACGTACGGAGATTCACCTCGGGCAGATGCCCCGGTTTAACACTGGAGGCTCCAGAGGTCAAGGTGTCGCGGCGGGTGGCCCACCTCCCCCCCCACCTCTTATTGGAAGTGGGACAGCCGATGATGGTGACCGACGCCCGTGCCCCGTTTACGGGGCGTTCCCGCGAAGCGGGCTACTAGGCGGGTCCTTTAGAGCCGGTCAGAGATCGTCGGTCTTAAGCCGCTTCCCGG
>JBHHUB010000301.1:0-3038 GCA_046753625.1 Phycisphaerae bacterium
ATCCGCGGGGGGCAAGCCTGACTCAGCGTGGCCCGATTCCCGTGGAGCTTGTGGCGGGCCTTGCCCGCGAACTGGCCGCATGGGACGATTCACTGATCGTGCTCGGCGGATTCGGCGATCCGCTGTGTCACCCGGAATTCACTCAGATCATCCACGCCATTCGCCAGGCCCGGCCCGGTATTTACGGGCTTTGCGTTCGGACCACGGCCGGCCGGCTCAACGAAGCCCACGTCACCGCCCTGGTCGATGGAAGCGTCGACATTGTACAGATCGCCCTGGACGCCTGGACGCCCGAGCTGTACGGGCGACTCATGGCACCGGACGACCCCAAGCAGGCGGACCTGGCCTCCGTCCGCGAGAACATCCAACGGCTCTCCGCCTACCGGCAGGCGCAACGCAGCGTATGCCCGATTCTGTTGCCGGACATGACCAAGGCCGTGCAAAACTGTGCCGAGCTTGACGACTTTCACGACGGCTGGCTCCGCGAAGCCGGCGCGGTAACCATCTCCGGACCAAGCCACTACGCCCGGCAGTGGGAGGACTATCGGGTCACCAGCGTGGCACCTCCGGAGCGCATGGGCTGTCGCCGCATTCAGTCGCGTGCGATGGTGCTGGCGGACGGAACGCTGCTGATGTGTGACCAGGATTTTGTCAGTAAACAACCGGTTGGAATACTAAGCGTACCTGCGCAGGGTGGGCCATCCCTGGCCGAGTTGTGGCAATCGGATAAATTCCGCGCGTTGCGCCAAGCCCACACCCACGGCGAATTCAGTGTCAACGCACTGTGCGAAGCCTGTGAAGAATGGCATCGGCCGTAACGCCCCTGCGGGGCGATTGGAAGATTTGAAGATTGAAGATTAAGAGGACGAAGATTAGCGCGTAAGTCTTGGATCTTGAACTCTCGACCTTCGACTTTCAATCTTCAATCTTCAATCTTCAATCTTCCAACCTCCAACGCCAACTCCGGCGGCGTCCCGATGTCGCCTACCTTGATCCGTCCAACGCAAGGCACCGCGGATTCCTCGAGAAACCCTCTCTTTCGGGCCACAAACGTAATCGTCAGGTCCGCGTGGATGGTGGCCTGGCACGGCATGCCGGTGTCACAATCCAACCCGGAAGGGACGTCCACCGCCACGACGTCCTGGAACGGCAACGCGTTGACGATCTCGATTACTTCGGCCATGGGCGATCGAACTTCCCCTGCAAAACCCGTACCCAGCAGCGCATCCACAACCAGATCGGCGGCTTCAAGCTGCGCCGCCAAGGTCGCCGGATTGAAATCGGCGTCCCATTCGCCGATGGCGATGCCCATCGCCTCGACGATCGCCAGATTGGTGTGTGCATCGTCGGTAAGTTTGGACCGGGAACCCACCAGTAGGACGGCCGGAAGCCGACCGGCATTGCTCAAGTGGCGGGCGATGACGAAGCCGTCGCCACCGTTGTTGCCGGTCCCGCAGAGAATCGAAACGCGCCGCGCCTCGGGGAATTCCGACCGGATGATCGCCGCTGCGTTGCGCCCGGCGTTCTCCATCAAGATCAGGCTGGGCATCTTGTATCGGGACACCGCCAACTCATCGACGCGACGGACCTGGCTGCGAGAAAGTACGAGGTCTATGGGTCCGGTTCTGCGGGGCATATCTTAGCACCAGGGCACGCAGGCAATGGTTGGAAGATTGAAGATTTGAAGGTTGAAGATTGAAGATTGGGATCTGAACCTTCAATCTTCAAGTCTTCGAATCTTCAACCTCGCCTATTTCCCGGCATTATGGTCGATCTACTGCGGCGTTCGCCGTCCGGCTCGGTCCCGTTAACGGTTCGGCGCCCGCTCGCTGCATGGTATGCGTCGAAATCGATTCATGCAGGGTGACCGTGGCCCGCTTGGCCTGCGCGGCCAAATGACCGGGCAGGACAAAGAAGGCCAACATGGGCAAGGCACACAAGGCCAGCGCCGCACGCACCGGGAAACCGCCGCGCGACGTCGCCACGTCCACATCTTCGCGAACGTAGGCGGCCGCAACAATCCGCAAGTAGTACGCCGCCGCGATCGCAGAGTTGATCACGCCGATGATCGCCAGCGCTATGATCGGTCCATGGAAGGCACGCGAAGCGTCAACAGAAAACGCAGCGCTGAACACATACAGCTTGCCGAGAAAACCGGCCGTAGGCGGAAAGCCCATCAAGCTGAACACGCAAACGGCCAGTGCCAGCGCCGCCAGCGGAGCCCGCTTCGCCAGCCCCGACACGTCTTCCAAAGTCTCCATGGCTCGTTCGCCACTGCGAAACGCCGTCAGCACGGCGAACACGCCCAGATTCATCAAGCCGTAAATGGCGATGTAGAAAAGGAGCGCCGCAACGCCGTCTTTCATAGGCCCCGAACCGGCCACGGGACCAACGACCACCGCGATGAGCATGTAGCCCGTGTGGGCGATGCTCGAATAGGCAAGCATGCGCTTGACGTTTTGCTGAAGGAGCGCCAGGACGTTGCCGAACGTCATGGAGCAGGCGGCCATGAGCCAGAGCACCCAGTTCAACGACTCCGGAAGCAACCAGTTCAGCGCGGCAAGCACTTTGATTAGCGCAATGAACCCGGCAAACTTAGGGACAAACCCGAGCAAGCCCGTTACGGACGACGACGCCCCTTCGTACACATCGGGGGCGTATACGTGAAACGGAACCGCCGCGATCTTAAAGGCCAAACCGCCAAACACGAACAACAGTCCGATAACGGCCAACGTGGGCAACGCCCCGCCGACGGTCCACGTCGAAGCCCAGGCCCCACCCGCATGGCTGAACAGGGTGGTCGTCCCGAACGCGCCGTAAAGAAAGGCAAAACCATACGCGAGCACGGCCGCAGCCAGCGCGCCGAGGAAGAAGTACTTCACGGCCGATTCCGACGCGCGCACGTCGCTACGACTCAGGGCGATCAACACGTACGTTGGAACGCTAACCAGTTCGATGGCGAAGAACAAGACCACCAGATCGTTCGCCGATGCCGTGAGCAAAACCCCCAATAACGACAGCAAGATCATCGCCATGAA
>JBHHUB010000302.1:0-3022 GCA_046753625.1 Phycisphaerae bacterium
CGTTTCAGTCCAATCCTGCATCCGTTCCTCCCCCCGATTCTATCGTCGCCGCCCTGAATGCCGGGCAATGCCTGTGGCGCGCAGGGAGTGGGAGAACACCAACGCGGTTCCCGCTGACGGGGGGCCACCGGAGGTGGCCCCCCGACGATTCATCCACCGCATGCCGTTTCGGCAAGATTCCACCGCCTGAGAACACGCGGCGAGAATCTGGCCTATTCTTTGCAGGCGTCGGATGGCCAATAATTCTCTTTGACAAACTCAATCATCTGTTTCAGGTTTCTGCACCAGTGGCCGGGGCAATCTGACCAATCTTTGCACTCGTCACCCGGTGTGCAAACTCGAAGATGACGCGCCTGTTCCATCCGCCCCAACGCCACAAACTCTATTCCTGCCTGACCATTGGGCAACATCGCTCGGTACTGCAAGTAATTCTCGTGGCGAGTTACCTTGATCGGCCCAATGTGCTTTTCGATTTTTCCTATCGCATACTTGATATTCATGCTGTTTCCCTCCTTTCAGATTCGTCACTGCCGCTCGGCACCAGTCCGGCAGCGGCAAGCTCTTGCATCTCCTGCTCCAGCACGCCACAGTGTTCACACTGGCCATTCGATTCTAACATCTGATTTCTCCCTGTTCCTTCTCGTTCGCCGTTCGGCGAATGCCATCCACAGCACTCGCTCCTGTAGTAGTTCTATCGTGGTGTCCTCCGAACTCCGTTTTGCCCTGAGTTGCCGCTCCTGCTGCCGCCAAACGGATTCTGTTGTTGCCTCTCGTGGCCAACTGGTCGGGGAAGCTGAGGTGGCCTTGTTTTGTCTTTCCGGGGAATCGACTTGGGCGAGCCGGGGAAGCTGCTCATGCGTGGGCAAACATCCACGATCCCCGGCTCGCCGTCCTCCTTGACCACTTTCAGCAGTCTGGTTGCTGCGCCGAGGCAAGCCCATCGTGGGGGGTAGGATTCGTCCCGTGGGTAGGAATAAATAACCCCCTCCCCTTTGGTGTTCTTGCTGTCCTGATGGCTTGGTTCAGCCGCTCGGCTGTTGCGCTGTCCATTCTTGGCTGAGCGGGCGAAAGTGCTGCCGCCAGTGTCTTGATCGCAAAGTGGCACCCGGATTCAGGAGCTTTCATTGACCGCCTTGTGTTGTCTTACCGCAAAGACGATTGCGGAATGGAGGGCGACATGGAAGACCGAGAGCTTGCCGCGTATTGGAACGGGCCTATGGGGTTGTTGAGGGTGCTGATAGGGATAGTCGTGTCCGAAGCGGTCGAGGGCGGGATGCCTGAAGCGCGAGCGGATGAGCTATACAAGGAAATCTGCAAACAAATCGAGCAGCAGGAGGGACGGCTATGCTCCTGCGGAGACTGCCGGAACAAGCTGTCCCTTGAGAGCGTGGCCGCGCACATCCTAGACAAGATGAGGGGCGTCCTCAGCCAGTATCACAGCCAATACGAATAGCCATCGCCAGCGGAAACCCCATGCCTGTACGAGCTACCGTAGGTTCCGGGCGGCTGCGCCGCCCCTTTTCGCATCCGGCATACCCACCACGAAACGCATCCCCGGCGCTCTCCGCTAGAACTACATGGGGACGGAAGACCCGTCCCGGAAAGGCGGAGCCAAATGAGCAGGCGGATGGCATCGTGTAGGAGCATGGGGAAGTCGAAAAAGCGTCAGCGCAAAACCTACCCGGAGGAAACGGATCGGTTCCTGCGCCGCTTGGGTGGCCCAAAGTGCCACGAACCCTACCGGGATGAGAACGGCCATGAGAAGCACCACCGCACTACCGTGAACTTCACGAGGGAGATCAGGAGCCACCCGAACGCCATGCTCTGCCTCTGCTGTGAGAACAGACGCAGGAAGATCGCGGAGAGCGTGTGGCAGAGAACCAAGAACGCGGGGTTCATCGGCGTGCTGATCTCAAAGGTACCGGATGAGCCTGAGACAGTGTGGCGGCAGCGCAAGGACGGCAAACGATTCCCCACGGAACGGGTAGAGCGCAGCAACGCCCATGTCGAGACATTCCAAGCCCTGTGGTGCGAGATGGACAGAGGCACCGTGAGGGAGCAGTGGGACAGGCTGCACTCGTTCGGGGTGACCCCGACGATGATCGTGTGGAGCGGCGGAAAATCCCTGCACGCCTATTGGGTGCTGGCAGAACCCATCGACCGGGAAAACTTCAACGCGGTCATGCCCCGGCTGTGCGCTCAGCTTCTCGGCGACGGCAAGACGATCGACGCGATGCATCAGCTTCGCCTGCCCGGCTCGATCCACAGCAAGAGCCTCGAACGGGGACGGCTTCGCCGCGCGCGACTGATCCACGAGGAGGATCGCTTCCCCACCATCGAGGAGATCGAGGCGGCGCTCACGCTCGACGACGAGGAGGTCACGGCGTACATGGACAATGAGCTTAGTCGCAATGCACGGAATGGCGGTGCCGACCCCCAAGACACATCTGGCAGTGTGCTGGACGAGCTTCTGGCCTTCGACGACGGTGGCGACGAGGCGATCCTCGACGCCGCCCACCGAGCGTTCGGAGACCTTCGCCGGGACGAGCGGCACGCCACGACGCTTGCCCTGATCCGCTGGTGCCATCGAAACATGGGCATGTCGGAGGGGGACACATGCCGCATCGTCAGGCGGTTCATCTCTCGTTATCCGGGAACCTCCGAGGGCGCGAACGAGCGGCTCGCTCAAGTGACGAGCCGGGTCGATGCGGTGGTGGCCAACTGGTACGCCAAGGTTCATGTGCCGCAGATCGAACACGCCTCCATCGAGGACTTGGAGGACTGCGTGCGCGAGATAGCGTCGAGCATTCCACCGGACTGGACGCAGGCCGACGCCGACGGCTTCCACGAGTGGCTCACGGGGTTCATCCGATTCCTGACCGCCGTCGCGCACAGACGCGGCCTTTCCTGCTTCCGCCGCCACTCCCTGCATGCGAGGAGAGACATCGAAAGGCTCGGTCGCATGAGGCGCGCGACGCACGAGTCGGGGATGAAAGCCCGCCACGACTGCCACGAGAGCGAC
>JBHHUB010000303.1:0-3022 GCA_046753625.1 Phycisphaerae bacterium
GCGCGCGACCGCCGCACTCGAGTTCCGCCAGGTTGAGAGACCGGCGCGGCGGGCGCGGCGAGCCCGCGCCGCCGGGAGTTCAACCTCCTCGGTGGCGATGTCGAGGGTCAGGTTGTCTTCACGCCGAGAGTAAGCGCCCACGACAGCCATTATTGACGAGTCTGCTATTCTGGCGCGCGTGTTGATTCACGCGGCTTCATGGCCAGGAGGTTCCGCATGGCTCGTTCATCCGATCCGAAGAAGCTCTCTGTGTGGCAGGGTCGATTTCGACGTTTCTTGGATTCCGGCTTGGCGGTGGCTCGGTTCTGCGCGATCGAGCATGTGTCGGAATCCTCGTTCTACTACTGGCAGAAGAAACTCGGCCCGCAGGCCGTGCGCCGGCCTACTCGTGCGGAAGATCGCGACACCCGTGCGCAAGATCGCGACGCCCGTGCGGAAGATCGCAACGTCTTCCAGCCGGTGACGGTGGTACCGGCCGGGTTCGGCGTTCTGGTTCGGCTGCCGGGAGGTACGCAGATCGAAGTGGGCACAGAACATCTCGACGCGATCCGCGCGGTCGTGGCGGAGACGGTGCGGGTCGATCGAGGCGGGGCGGTGTACGACGGCGAGGCCCACCGAAGATCGTCTTCCACGTGTCGGGCTGATCATGAACACGGCAGTGCGGCATCATGCTGAGCGTTCCATCCACGGTATCGATCTTTCTGTGCACGCAGCCGACGGACATGCGTAAGGGATTCGATGGGCTTTCCGGCCTCGTGCGCGGCGCGTTCGGGGCCGATCCGCTGGACGGCAGCCTCTACTTGTTCATCAACCGTCGCCGCGATCGGATCAAGATCCTGCACTTCGACGGGAGCGGCTATTGGCTGTACTACAAACTCCTCGAAGCGGGAACGTTCGAGGTGATCGCCTCGGGGGGTGCCTGCGTACAGATCGATTCGACGCAGCTTGCGATGCTGCTCGGTGGCGTGTCGTTGGTCGGTGCCCGAAGACGCAAACGATATCGTCGCGCGTCGTAGCCGGCCCCACTTGGTAGCGTTCAGACTTTTCACGATCATGCCATGTCGATGGCACGAAACGTGCCACATGTTTGTGCATGACTCACGCACGACGCAAGAACGATTCGGCCCGCGAGGATGCAGCCCGCAAGGATGCGGCCCGCGAGGATGCAGCACTCCAGATCACCATCCCCACGAACTTGGCCGCGTGCCAGGCATTGATCGAACAACTGGCCTGTACGGTCGATTCGCAAACCAATGCCATCGAGACATTGCGTCAAGAGAAGGAAGCGATCGAGCTGGCATTCAACCTGTGGATGCATCGCATCTTCGCCAGGCGCAGCGAACGCTATCTCAACGATCCCAACCAACTGAAGCTTGATCTGGGTGGTGACGACCCTGCCGCCGACGCGGCGGAAGGCCTGGCCCAGGCGATCGAAGAAGCCGGCCGGCCGGTCAAGGCGCACGTTCGTCGCGTGCGTAAGCCGCGGAATGAGTCGCTGCCCGAGAACTTGCCCCGTTATGAGGTCGAGGCGAAGGTTTCCGAGGAGATCAAGAACTGCCCCGCGCACGGCCCGCGCAAGCTGATCGGCCACGACACGACCGAGACGCTGGAGTTCGAGCGTCCCAAGCTTCGCGTTCGCGTGACGAAGTATCCCAAGTATGCGTGTCCGCAGGAAGCCCGGTGTGGGGTCGCCTCCCCCGAGCGTCCCACCGGCCTTGTGGAAGGCGATCGATACGGTACCGGCGTGGCCGCCGAAATCATCACGGGTAAATACGGCTTTCACCTTCCGGTATACCGGCAGCAGGACATGTTTGCAGGAAGCGGCTGGACGCCGGGTCGCTCGACGCTGTTGAACATCCTGACGGCCGCAGCCTTTGTGATGGAGCCGTTGGTGGCGCACTTCAAACGGGCGGTGCTGGCCGACGACATCGTCGGCACGGACGACACACGGGTCACGCTGATTTTGCCGGAGACGATTCCCAAGCCCGACCCGGGCGATCCGAAGTCTCAACGTGTCTACGAAGTACTGAGCCAAGCCATGGCTGAAAAACGCCGTAGCGTGACGGCGCGGATGTGGGCGTATCGCGGGATCACCGTTCCACTGAATGTGTTTGACTTCACGGTGAGTTGGCATCGCGACGGCCCCGAGCTGATGCTGGCCGACTTCGAGGGGATCGTGCAGGCCGATTGCTACGCGGGTTATGAGGGAATCGCGCTGAGCAGCGATGGACGCATTCGACGAGCCTCTTGTGTGGCCCACGCGCGGCGCAAGGTGTTCGATGCGAAGGAGGCCTACCCGCTGGAGTCGGCTGTCGTCTTGGCGAAGTTCCAGCAGCTCTACGACATTGAGGATCAGGCCAAGGCGCTATCGCCCGAGGACCGTCTGGCGCTGCGCCAGTCCGCCGCGGCGGCGGTGTGGGCTGACCTCGAGGACTGGCTCGGCAGCGAGTCGGCCACACGGGCGTTGCCCAAGAGCCCGTTGGGTAAAGCCGTTGGCTACCTGCGTAACCAATGGAAGCCGCTGCAGACGTACCTGACCGACGGTCGCATCCCGATCGACAACAACGACGTGGAGCAACTGATGAAGCAGGTCGCGTTGGGACGGAAGAATTGGTTGTTCATCGGCAGCGTCGCCGCCGGTGCGCGTGCCGCGGACTTCCTGACGCTGGTCAGCAGTGCGGTGCGCAACGACCTGGATGTCTGGGCCTACATCAAGAACGTCCTCGATCGGCTGCTGGCCGGCGAGACCGACTACGCCGCGCTCCGCCCCGACGCCTGGCGTCTCGCCCACCCCGAAGCGACTCGACAATACCGCGTCACCGAACGTCGCGACCGCGCCGACCGCAAGCAATACCGCCGCGCCGCCCGCCGACGCACCCCCCGCACATCCAACCGCTGATCGTGTCGCGCCGCGACCGAACCGGCACCGGGCCCACAGGCCAGCCCTTGGCTGTGGTGTGCGCTTACATCGATACCGTGGATGGAACGCTCAGCATGATGCCGCACTGCCGTGTTCATGATC
>JBHHUB010000304.1:0-2986 GCA_046753625.1 Phycisphaerae bacterium
ATGCGTGGATCGTCGGGCGGCGCGGTCCGCGCGAAGCCGTTACGCCTGAGCGGCCCCATGCGACAAACGTCGAACGCGAGCGGCTCGCGGATGGGCGCATCGAGGACGTCGCCACGATCTTTATCGCCAATCGGGAATGCCCGTTTCGCTGTTTGATGTGTGACCTGTGGAAGTACACGACGACGACGCGCGTTCCTGATGGAAGCGTGGCGCATCAAATCGAGTCCGCGCTGGCGACGCTGCCGCCGGTGCGGCACGTCAAGCTCTACAACGCGGGCAGCTTCTTCGACCCACAAGCGGTGCCTCCGGCGGATGATGCCGGGATTCGCGACGCCGTGGCGAGGATGGAATCGGTGACGGTAGAATGCCACCCGCGTTTTGTCGGTCCTCGTTGCCGCGCGTTCGCGGCCGCACTGGCGCCGCGGCTTGAGGTGGCGATGGGCCTCGAGACCGTCGATCCCAGCGTCCTGCCGCGATTGAACAAACGCATGACCGTGGCCGATTTCGATGCGGCTGCAGCGAGGCTTTTGGATTGGGGCGTATCCGTGCGGGCGTTTATCCTCATTCGCGCGCCGTTTCAAACGGAATCCCAAGGCGTAGCGTGGGCAACTCGCTCCATCGAGCACGCCTTTTCAGTCGGCGTGAGTTGTTGCGTCGTGATTCCAACCCGCGCCGGCAACGGCGCCATGGAGCATCTGCAAGAGACCGGGCTGTTTGCGCCGCCTTCGATGAAAGGTATCGAGGCCGTCGTCGAGTACGGGATCAGCCTTTCAAAAGGGCGCGTCTTGGTTGACCTGTGGGATATGGAAAAGTTTTTCCAGTGCCGGCGTTGTGGCCCGATTCGGATGGCTCGGCTCGAACGGATGAACCTGATGCAAGACGTGGAGCCCGCCATCGCGTGCGGGTGTGAACCCTGATCATGCGTACGCTCGATGTGGATGTCGTCGTGGTCGGCGGGGGATTCGGCGGAAGCCTGACCGCGCTTCTGCTTGGTCAATGCGGATTGAAAACGGCCGTGCTCGAACGGGATCGCCATTCACGATTCGCCATCGGCGAGTCCTCCACGCCCATCGCCAATCGGATCATCGAGCGCCTCGCGCGGCAGTACCACCTGCCACGATTGCTGCCGCTGTGCCATTGCGGTGCCTGGAAAGAGGCCTACCCGGATGTCGCCTGCGGTTGCAAGCGCGGCTTCAGTTATTTCCATCACGAGTCGGGTCGGGCGTTTACGCCGCGCGCCGATCACGCCAACGAGCTGCTCGTCGCCGCCAACGTCGATCAAGCACGCGCCGACACGCAATGGTTTCGCGCGGACGTGGACGCCTTCTTCGCCGATGAAGTCAGACGGACCGGAACGCCGTTTCTGCAGCGGGTGGTTATTGAATCCCAATGCGAGAATTGCGACGGCCGCAATGGAGATGGAACGTGGCATCTTTCCGGCGACAGTGACTCGGGCGCGTGGACGATCGAGGCTCGCTTCCTGATTGACGCCACCGGCGGCACAAGCGCATTCTCGAAGTCGTTGGGCGGAAGCATCGATTCAACGAGGTTCAAGACGCATTCCCGGGCGATTTTCTCGCACTTTGCCGGCGTCAAGCCGTGGGCGGATATCCACGCCGAATCAGGCGGCCGCGCGGCGGACCATCCCTTCCCGATGGACGACGCGGCGCTGCACCATGTCTTCGACGGAGGTTGGATGTGGGTGCTGCGGTTTGACAACGGCATCACCAGCGCGGGGTTTGTCGTGGACGTCGAGCGATTCCCACAGCCGGATGATCTCCCGCCCCAGCGCGAATGGGCGCGATGGATCGATCGCTTTCCGTCCATCAAGGCGCAGTTCGCTCAAGCGTCGCCCGTACAGCCCATTTTCAGGACAAGCCGACTGCAGCGCCGCGCGGCCCGCGCGATCGGACGCAATTGGGCCATGCTTCCCGCAGCCGCCGCCTTCGTCGATCCGCTACACAGCAGCGGCATCGCCCACAACGTGCTGGGGATCGCGCGGCTGGTCGAGGCATGTGAAGCCCTGGACGATCGCTCCAGGCTGGGGAAACTGCTCGCGACATACGAAGATCGTCTGTTTCGCGAGGTGGCCGCGGTGGATCGGCTGATCCACGGTTGCTGCCGCGTGATGCACCGGTTCGATCTGTTTGCGGCCTTTTCGATGCTGTATTTCCTGGGGGCGATTGATTGCGAAGAGCAATTGTCCGAGGCGGCATCGTTCGACGTGCCATTGCCCGAGGCGCCAGTCTCCGAGGAGCGCGTGCGACCATCCGATTCTCCCCGCACCAAACCTGCTAAACGGGCGCTTCTAAGCGGCGGATTCCTGAGCCTTCTGGACCCGCGTTTCGATGCCTTGCTCCACGCGAGCTATGACAGGCTGTCGCACATCCTCGCGCTCAACGACGTTGCACCGGGGGCGGCCATCGAGCTCAACAACCTGCTCGCACGCAAAAGCCAAGCCTTCAATCAGGCCGGTCTCTGCGACCTGTCCAAGCACAACATGTATCCGTACCGCTGATGGTCGGACGTTGCCCGGGTGGCCCATGTCCTATTGGACATGGGGGACACGATGATCTCGCGCCCTCTAGGAATCGAAGCCATCCGGCAGAACCGGCACAGCGCGGTGGCTTGGGTCGTTGGCAGAAGCAGACGTCCGTCGGCCATAATCATCGGCTCCCCCACCTCCAAAAGGAGGTGGGGCACCCGCACATTACGATTTCTCTCCTCCCTCTGTGCTCTCTGTGTCCTCTGTGGCTCAAAACCCCTATGTCTAGAGGATGCATGACCGTCCGCCGATATACCACCCCCAATGGGATGCCTGTGTCCGCAGGCTGGCGCCTGCGGCTCTGAGATGGAAGACTTTCGAGATTGCCCGTACCATGCGGCTAATCGAGGAGCCTCTTGCGATGAAACAAGTTTCCACCGGTGGCGGCTGGCCCGCCATTCGCTATGCGTTTAAGACCGCGCGGCAGGCCGGCGGCATCGT
>JBHHUB010000305.1:0-2967 GCA_046753625.1 Phycisphaerae bacterium
CGATACAGGACTTCGGCGACTTCATAGGGCGACTGGGGCAACGCGATCAACGCCGAAACCTCGCGAGCGTGCCGGTCGAGGGGCCGTTCACCGGTCGTGCCATGGAGGCGGACGTCGGCCTTCTCGGCCAGCCACCAGCGGGTCACTTCCTCGAGATGTTCCAACGAACGGAATTCCCGGCCGCCGAGCAAATTCTTTTCCACGTAATCGAAGGGCCGTTCCACTTTGCCTTTCGTTTGGGGCCGCCGAGGACGGCAAGCGATCGGCCGAAAACCATAATGAGTGGCGAAGGACAGAAACCGTCGGTTGTAGATCGGCTGTCCGTCCTCCCAGCGATCGACCACCACCTTCATGTTGTCATACAAGCACGTGGCCGCCACACCGCCCAGGTGCTCGAAGGCGCGGATGTGTTCGCGCAGCGTCGTCTCCAGGTCTTGGCTTTTCACGAAGCGGAGATACTGCCGCCGCGAGTAACCCAACAAGTAGCTGAACAGGTTCACGCGACGGCGGCCCTCGGAGGTAAAGTCGATCGTGTAGACCGCGTAGTCCATCTGAGCTTGAACGCCGGGACCGGTCTCGAACCGTTCGGTAAACGGCTTGTCCGAACGCGGACGCAACTCGGCCACACGCTCGCTCAGAATCGAGTAGCCGCCCGTGTACCCGTCGCGCTGGAGCTCTTCGAAAATCCGGCGGGCCGTGATCTTCGGGTATCGCGCCAGCAGATGTCGGATCGTTTCCAGATGGGGATCGACTTTGCTCGCTCGGCGTTGGCGGACCGGCAGCTCCGCGGACGACGCGCCGTCTTGGCGGTCGGACGCGTATTGCTGCAACGCCCGGCGGACCGTGTTGCGCGAGAGTTGCAGGTCCCGCGCGATGCTCCGTTGCGACTGCCCTTGATGGAAGCGTTGGATGATCTTGTTACGAAGTTCCGGTGTCATGAGGGAAGCACTCCTTCAAAAAGTCTTCGGTCAACCCGGCGAGTAACTGGCATTGCCGGAGCAGCTTCTCGAAACCATCCCGCAGCAGGGGCGCATCACAGGCGGCCAGTTCCCCGCGGCCTCGATGGGAGAGCCAGTTCTCCATGCGAGCCAGTTGGTCGAATGTGTGGCCGAGGAGTTTCTGAACGCGATTGCCGGCCGGACTGAGTCGAGCGTCCCAGCTCCGCACGATGGTCCCTTGGGCCTGTTGCAAGGCCAGGCGAGGTTTTTCCAGCACGAAGGTCCTCTTCTGCGGCGTGCCGGCCGCTAACAGCAGGTCCACGACGCCTCGCAGTTCTTCGCTGGTCAACGACGCACGCCGCGCGGCGGCCAAGGCTTCCGATTGGTTGCCGCGCGGCAACCGCACCAACTGGCGGGCCGCAGTCGGCGAGAGCAGTCCCAGACGCAGGTCGTCGCGGGCTTCCTCGCAGAGTTGTTCCAGTAACGCCAACCGTCGGCAGACCCAACTCTTGTGATGTCCGAGCAACTCGGCGACTTCGACTTGACTCAAGTGGTCTTCACGCACCAACGCGTGGACGATCCAGGATTCTTCGATCGGATGCACTCCCCGGCCGACGCGGTTCAGCGCATACAACGCGGCTTTGGCGGCCCGGGCGTCGACGTCGAGCTTGCGTGCCGCCAGCGTGTCAAAACCTTTCACACTGCGGGCCGCACTCAAGCGTTTGAAGCCGTCGATCAGCACGGCGGTCTCGTCGCTCAGACAGACCACGACCGGCGCGATCTGTCCGTAGCGCTTCAAGGACGCCACCATGGCCTGTTCGGCTTCCGCAACGGACAGTCGGTAACGCCGATAACGCTCGTCGAATTCCGACAGCGGTAAGCAGCGGATCTCCTCGGCGGGCCAGAGGTCGTTCATGATGGCGTCTCGTCGTGTCCCGTCGTGGCGAACTCCGGAAGCTCGTGCACGCCCTGCTCCCCAGCAGGGCCCGTTTCGAGTCCTCGTCATCGCCCGTTTCCTCACCCATGGAAGTCACGGAAGTCAGCGGGGAGGTCGGCGCGCCAAGGCCCGGACACGTCCGACACTCCCCACCGAACTTCACCGTTGGAACCCGTTCTTGCGTTTTCTCTTCTTCCCAGTTCCGTGGGGTTCCGTGGGATGCTTCGTTGGTACCACAGTAACGTCTGACGGCGACAGGAAAATACGGGGCGCTCAGTCGCGCGGAGTCAGTAAGCTTTGCGAACCGGCGGTCCGCGGTCAGACACGTCTCGGGCGAAGCGCTTCCTCCAGCGTGCTTCCCGTTGCCGGACTCGACGTAACGCGTTGCGGCAACGGTGGCTACAGTACGCTTGCTGCGGCGAGCGTGTCGTGAAAACGAACCGCTCGTAACAGCCGGGCCGAGAACAGCAAGATTTTTCGCATTCTTCTGCCTTGTGATGGCCCACCCCGAGCGAGACGGCTGGTTCCGCGTCGGCCTGAGCACGGCGTTCTTGTTCACGCTTTCGAGCCCGGCGACGTTGCTCGCGGCGTTTCTCTTTCCCGTTTTCCGTGGCCCGGTACCTCTTGGCCGCTCGCCACCGAGACCATTGGCGTGCTTTCTGCGAGCATGGCTCAGAGCAATACCGATCAAGCGGATGCTCCGGATCGAAAGGGACGCTCGCAGCCTTTGAGCAAACACCTTCTGCGCCGCGGCGCCGACCGGCCTTGTAAGAAGCCTTCGCACTGGAGAAACTGAACCGGGCCCATGGGAGCTTGGTTCCCAGAAGGTCAAGTCTCGGGGAAGAGTTCTCGCTCTTCTCCGAGGCGATTCTCTCTACGTCGTCCGAGACGACACTACCCCTTCAATCTACCAAACAACCAAGAACATCCGAAACCAGCCCTCAAACCCGAATCCTGAAATTCCGATATCACTCTGCTGGCGCTGGAACACTGGCCTTCTCTTTCACCGGAATTGACATTCTGCACGGCCCGCGACGCGACCGATGTATCAGCAAAACGCTATTCTGCTGATTTGGTGATCGATTGAAACGA
>JBHHUB010000306.1:0-2963 GCA_046753625.1 Phycisphaerae bacterium
GTCTGTCTCTTGGCGCCACGGCTTCCGCCTACGGAAGTCGAGTGACTTTTCTTGCGGCGATCTCTTACTTCGCTCCGCGCCGGTGGCGGGCATGCAGACTGACGAGCGTTCCTCTCGCGCCGCCTTGGCCTCGACACGCATAGGGGCCGTGCACGTTTGCTGCCTACGGAAGCCGGGCCGGTTTTCTCTCGGGAGGAGGGGGTGGGGGCCCTGCCGTGGATGCAGGGACGTATTGGGTGCCGGTTACCGGCACTGCACGCTTTGCGTGCGACCGGTAACCTGGATGGTGTCTCGCGTGCCTCTCACGAACGGACCGCCAGCCGCCGGGAACTTGGTTCACCGGCGCGTGTACGGGAGTCCCCGGGGGTCCCCCGGTACGACACGGCCGGCCGTCGAAGTCGTTCATGCCGCTACGGTCCGTGAAGAGTCCGACAGTTACGTTCGCGACGTGGTTCCCGTCGATTCCCCGAAACCCGTAGGCACCGTGGGGGCAACCCGGAGCCGCACGGACAGAGGGGGAGCCCGAAACCCAAGTCCGAATGTCCGCGAGACTCGGATGCACGCGGACCGCCTTCTCGGCAACGCCTTGAGATTCACACTCTGTTCCGGGCGAGCAGGAGCAAGTTCGCCGGGTCGTAGGCCGATCTTCCCTCCACGGGATGCAGATGTTGATGCCGAAGAGCCGGCGGAGGAGGTCCCAATGGGGCGCGGACGCAAAGACGGACTGCGGGAATCCTGGGCCGGCCCCACGCCGTGCCTGGATGCGTTCCCCGTCGATGACACGCTCGACCGCGCGCAGTTGGACTTGTCCGGCGGAGCTTCCAGACGCAGCCCCTATCCATGGAAGGGCCAGTTCTCGCCGCAGCTCATCGGCTCCCTGCTCAGTGCGTTCTTCCCCTGCAAGCCGCGGATCATCGATCCGTTCGTCGGGAGCGGAACGCTATTGCGGGAAGCGGCATCAACTGGGATGTCGGCCGCGGGCGCGGAGATCAGTCTCGCGGCGTTCGCCCTCGCCCGCACTCATGTCTTCGCCAACGTGGGAGTACGGCGCAGACAAAGCGTGCTGCGACGAGTGGCCTCGCATCTGGAAGCGGCTCCGGCGGGCGGCGTGGGCGCGACGCTCGCGGATCTTGCCCGAACCGAAACAGATTCCGACGTTCGTACGGTACTGGAGGCGCTTGTTGTCCTGCTGGACGTGGGCGGAAAGGAACGAGAGGAAGTTCGCGTCGAGCGCGCCTGGTCCCGGCTCCGGTCGGCGATCGAGGAGATGCCGCAGTCGGAGACGCCGATCGACGTGGTCAGGGCCGACGCCCGGTCACTTCCCTTCCCGGACGGCTCCTTCGGCGGCGCGCTGACGTCCCCGCCCTATATCAACGTCATCAACTACCACCAGCAGTACCGTGCTTCGGCGGAGGCGCTCGGCTCCCATGTGCTCAATGCCGCTAGGTCGGAGATCGGCTCGAACTGGAGGCATCGGAGCAACCGCTTCCGCATCGTCGTGCAGTACGCGCTGGACATGTCCGCCGCACTCGCGGAGATGGCCAGAGTGTGCTCGCCGGGTTCGCGCCTCGTCCTGGTCGTCGGTCGTTTGTCGCGTGTCCTCGGGACGGCGTTGCACAACGGTGAACTCATCGCCCGCGTCGCGGTACGTGCCTTGGGATTGGAGCCCCTCGCCCGTCAGCAGCGGGAGTTCACCGGTCGGTACGGAGCGTGCGTGCATGAGGACATCCTGCACTTCCGGCTTCCGGGAGCCGTCACGGCGCAGGCCGATGAGGTGCGAGAGGTTGCGGTCGGCGTGCTACGCGAGGCCTTCGACCGAGCGCCGCATGAATCGAGGGAAGCGTTAGGCCGCGCCGCCGACGAGGCAAAGGATATTCTGCCGTCAGTGATGTACCTGCCATCGGACATGGATGGTTCTAGCGAAGATCCCGAGCATGAGGCGGTGTCGGGGTCGGATAGTCGGTGGAAACCGGAATTGTGACCTAAAACATGCAACGTAGCCTGCGGTCTCCCAGCTCGAATGGTTTGATATTGATTTTCTGGAAGGCATCCATGTGTCAAGACACAAGGAGACTACATGGACGACACGACGAGGATCATCGCGGCATTGGGCTGGCCGCAAGACATTTCCCAGGAGCGGCTGGTGGCCAGCGTCTTCGATCGCGCCGTTCGTGGCGAGATGCCCATCGCCGCCGAGATGATTCTTGGCTACGTATTCGACAAGAGGGAGTTTCCCGCGAACAAAACTCGGCAGGACAGGCTCGCGGCTGCCTTGCACGCGATCCGTCACTTCGCCGAGGATCACGGTTCGATCAACGACCTGATGTTTGACGGCCACCTCGTATCGGATGACGTGTTGGCATCCGAGTCCTGGACCTCGGATTCGCCGCGCCTGCCGGGGATGCATGGAATATACGACGCCGTGATGGAGTAGCGTCACGTCCGCTGGCTTGTTCGTCCATCATGTCTGCATCCACGAATCGCCCCAGCCTCTAACCCATCAGTCCATCGAACCGTTTGAAATCCTCACGCACTGCATCGTTGTCGGTCTCCTTGTACAGCTTCCACATGGCGTAGGAATCGTGTCCCGCTGACTCCAACACGCTCGGCAGGCTCATGCACGTTGACGCGATGGAGACGAAGTATCGGCGAAGCGTATGCCAAGCCAGACGCGACTTGCCGTCGGCGTCCATCATCACGGAGGACGAGACTGCTGCTGCCTTCAAGAGATCGAGCGCCTTGTTGTGGGCACGCGGGTTTCCGGCCTTGTTGGGAAACAGCCACGGACAATCTGCTTTGTCGGCGATCGCCACGCGCCGGCGGAGCACCTCGAACGCGATGGACGTCAGAGGTATCCGCCGGTCGGTCGCGTCCTTGGGCCACCAGAGATTTCTCTTGGGATCCTTGAGTAGTCGGTGGATTGACTTGGGCATCCGGTACGGGAGTTCCTTGTAGCCGACGAG
>JBHHUB010000307.1:0-2961 GCA_046753625.1 Phycisphaerae bacterium
GGGGGGGCGCCGGGCCGGCCTGGCGGGGAGGCCCGCCGCCGGTGATACCTTCCGCATCGCGGCGCTGCCGTCGCGGCGGATCGAGGTCGAATACGCCGTCGCGCAGATTGGCGCGCTGGTCCACGGGAAGGAAACGCCGCTGAGATACCGGGACGTCGCCATCATCGCACGCGACCTCGAGCCCTATCATGAATTGCTGACTGAAGCGCTAACCGCCCGCCGGATTCCGTTCTTCATCGACCGGCGAAGGAGCATCGCCCACCACGCGCTGCCTGAACTCTTGCGGTCGTTGGTTGATCTGGCGCTGAATGATTTCAAGCTGGACGACGTCGTGGCCTCATTGAAGACCGGTCTGTGGCCGCTTCCGCAGCAGGGCGTGGATGAACTGGAGAATTACCTGTTGGCCCAGGGCGTCAACGGCTACCGACGTTGGACGACCGGTGCGTGGCCCGCGACCCAGCGTAATGCGATTCGGGAGACGCGACTCGGAAACGAAGAGGTCCAAGATGCCGGGCCGGGCATTAGCGATCAAAGAAAATCGCTCACCGCGTTGATGGCGCCGTGGATGGCCGCGGCTGCGGACCCTACGCCCAAGACCGCCGCAGCCTGGTCGGCATTGCTGGGGGATGCGCTCAACCGCCTGGGCGTCGGTCGCACGTTGGAACAATGGGCCCGAGAAGCGGAACAGGCCGGGTGTCCGGACGAAGCCGCTGAGCATCGTCAAGTCCAGCGGGATTGCCACGCGCTGCTGGAGGATTTTTCGCTTGCCTTGGCCGACGCGCCGCTGGGGCTTGCGGACGTGCGTGACATATTGGAATCGGGGTTTTCGGCGCTGACGCTTGGGCTGACGCCGCCGACGGTAGATCAGGTGCTGGTCGGTTCGATCGAGCGCAGTCGTCATCCGGAGATCAAAGCGGCCGTCGTCATCGGTTTTAACGACGGGGTTTTTCCGACGTACGCCGGGGAGGATCCCATTCTCAACGACGAAGATCGGGCCGCGCTGATCGATGGTGGGTTGTCCGTTCGTCCGCCGGCTCGAGAACGCACGCTCGATGAGCCGTTGCTCGCCTACATTGCGGCTACCCGGGCGAGCGAACGCCTGACCATCACCTACGCCAGAGCCGATGACGACGGGAAGACACTTCGACCTTCACCTGTGATCGAGGCGTTGCAAACCAAACTGCCGGAGCTTTCGATTGAGTCGGTGGAGGACGCGGAACTGTCGCACGGGGTCTGGGACATTCAAACCCACGCGGATTTGACGCGGCGGCTGGTATTGGACGTGGCCGGGCGCACCGTCGCGGACCGCGACCCCGGCGCCGGGCGCTCGGCGCTGAATCGGCTGTACGAACAGACGCGCGGGGTGCTGCGTGATGATCCGTTCGCCGCCAGTGTGGTTCGATCGCTGCAACCCACACGGGTTGCCGCGCTCTCCGAAGAATCGCGAAAACGCATCCACGCAGGGCCGTTTCGTACGAGCGTCTCTCAACTTGAGAAGTTCGCGAATTGCCCATTCAAGCATTTTGCGGGATACCTCCTTCGGCTGGATCAGCGAGCTTCCGCTGAATTGGCGCCGGTGGATACGGGGTCAATCCTTCATGGGGTGCTTGAAGAGTTCGTGGGGGGGCTCGATCGCGACGGCCCATCGTTCCAACAGATGGACGAGGCTCAGCTTGGCGCGCTGGTCGTTCAATGTTGCGAGCGGATAGGCGATCGCCTGCACCGAAAACGCCTGGCTTCTCGGCCGCGCGATCGCTATCGGTTGCGGCGATCCGCCGCGCAGCTAACGCGCATCCTCAAAGCGCAACAGCACATCGCGCGGCGTACGCCCTTCGTACCGCGCGCGGCGGAATTGTCCTTCGGGTTCGGCTCGCAAGGCGGCCTGCCGGCGCTGGAACTGGCGACGCCGCTGGGGCGAAGCGTTCAGTTTCGTGGGTTCATCGATCGGGTCGACATCGCAGAGGTCGGCGGTGAACTGCTGGGCATCGTCATTGATTACAAGAAAACCAGCAACAAGCGGCTCCATCTCGAGGAGGTGTTCCACGGACTTGCGTTGCAATTGACGGCCTACTTGTTGGCGCTGGTCGAGCACGGTGCGGTTCTGACCGGGCGCCCCATCACGCCGGTTGCCGCGTTGTACGTGCGCCTTGAAGCGCGCCGCAAGCCGGTGGCCCATCCCGCTGATGTGTCGGATCGCGATGCGGCGTTTCCGGAGCCGTTGCGGCCGCGCGGGTTGATTCGATTCGACAAATTCGCTTGGCTCGAGCCGCCGAGTGAGCAAGCCGGTTGGGCGAAGCATTTTGCAGTTTTCCGTACGACCAAAGGCGCGTCCGGGCACGCCGACAAGAGCGATGCGGCGTCCGAGGCCGAGTTTGGGTCGCTGCTGGCCCACACGAAATACAAGCTCGGCCAGCTTTCCGATGGGATTCTCGACGGCGACATCGCGGTTCGCCCCTGTCGGCATGGGCCGATTTCGCCGTGCACGTGGTGTGAGTTTGATCGCTTCTGCCGGTTTGAGATGGGGCTGGACCCGATCGTGCGTTTGGCGAAAATGAGCCGATCCGATGTGCTGAGTCGGTTGCAGGCCGGCACGAACGTGGACGGAGCGGGCGAAGCGGATACGGCGAGCCCGACCGCTTGAGCCGCGGGCTTGAAACGCCGTGTGGTCCTTGAGGGCTTGCCAGCACCCACGGCTTGGGCCCCGCTCCCGGTCCCCGGATTGGTCAAACAGCGCGATAGGGCGGGTTGAATCATCGAGGATGTTGCATGCTGGGCTTCGTATCCAATCGGGTCGCTGTCGTCTCCACCTACCTCTGGGAGCGGTGGCGCAGCGGCGTTGAGGAGCATCAGGGTGCCGTTGGCGAAGAATCCCTGTTCATCCTGGACGGAGTCGGCGGATTCCAGTTTGCGCCGATACTGATCCGCCGCACGCTCCGGAATATCGGCGTGTCCATGCACACC
>JBHHUB010000308.1:0-2915 GCA_046753625.1 Phycisphaerae bacterium
TCAGGCATCCACGGGCCCAGTTTCGCAAGCTGCGAATACGCTGCGAGAAGCTCCGGAGATCACCAGCGTGATAGGCATCCCAGACTCTTTCGGAGATATCGAAGAACAAATCGCCCAGGTGCTTCGCTCGATCGCGAATCTTCAGCCACGCGTGCAGGAAACATTGCAGGATCACAGAGAGCGGAAACAGAGCCTTCCAGGCGGCTTGGGTGCCCTGCCAACCATCGGTGTTGACCGTCTTCGGGGCGTATTCGGGCTCGATGTCGTGGGCTTCCTGCTTGAAAACGCCGTAGGCCTCTTGGTAACGAGAATCAGAAAGGGGACCAGGGCGGAGGCAGAACGGGCATGAAAACGGGGACCACCGTAAGCGCATCCTATCTTTTCGTTTTGGGATTGATTTTCCGGAACGCAGAGGAGGATCGGGAGTGTGCATTCGGTGGAATATTACGAATTGATCCGTCGCAAGCATTTTGTGGACGGGATGTCTCTGCGAGCGATCGCCAAGGAGTTGGGACATTCTCGGAAGTTTGTGAAGAAGGCGATCAGCCACGCGATCCCGCCCGGATATCGGTTGTCGAAATCGAAGCCGAAGCCGGTGCTCGATCCGGTTCGGCCGATCATCGATGCCTGGCTGGAAGAGGACCTGTCGCGGCCGGTGAAGCAGCGTCATACGGCACAGCGGATCTACGAGCGTCTGGTAGACGAACATGGCTTCGCGGGCGATGTGACCACCGTCCGGCGTCACGTGCGTCAGTGGAAGCAGGCCCTCAACTCGACAGGCAAGGAGGTATTCGCGCCGCTGGAGTTTCGGCCGGGCGAAGAAGCACAGGTTGATTGGGGCGAAGCTTGGGTCATCGAGAACGGTCGGCGACGCAAGGTTCAGCTCTTCTGCATGAAGTGGTGCTACAGCAAGTGGGTGTTCGTGCGGGCCTACGACCGGGCCAACCTGGAGTCGTTCCTGGACGGTCACGTTCGGGCCTTCGAGTTCTTCGGCGGCGTGCCGAAACGCATCGCCTACGACAACCTCAAGTCGGCCGTGATTTTTGTGGGCAAGGGCCGCGAGCGGAAGCTGAATCAGAAGTTCGTCGAACTGAAGAGTTGGTATCTGTTCGACAGCCGCTTCTGCAACGTGGCCAAGGGCAACGAGAAGGGCCATGTCGAGAACCTCGTCAAACGGGCCCAGCGGACGTTCCTCACGCCGCTGCCGGAAGTGACGAGCCTGGAAGAGTTGAACACGAAGCTCGAAGCCGATTGCCGCAGAGAGCTGGAACGCAGCACGCAAGACGGCGTGAGCTATCAGGCCCTCTGGGACGAGGAACGCCAGCATCTGCTGCCCCTGCCGACCGATCCGTTTCCGGCCTGCGTCGAACGGAGTACGCGAGTCGACAAGCATTCGGTGGTCCACTTCGATGGCCGCATGTACTCGGTCCCCATCCGCTGGGCACACCGCCCATGCCTGGTGCGTGGCTTTGTCGGTCGAGTGGAGATTCACTGCGAGGGCGAGTGCGTTGCCGTCCATCAGCGCGGGGCCGACCATCAGCGTTTTGTCCTCGATCCATGGCATTATCTGCCTCTTCTGGAGCGAAAGCCGGGACTTTTGGACCAAGCCCGGCCGTTCCGCGACGATCCCTTCGGATCGGAATTCGCCTTGCTTCGGAAGGAACTCGAGTACCGCTATGAAGAAGACGGCACGCGGCAGTACATCGATGTGTTACTGCTGTTGACCGAACACCCGAGAGATGCGGTCACAGCAGCCGTTCGTTCCTGTGTCGAGCGACGGGTGTTCAGTCGTGACGCCGTCTTGCACACCCTCCACGGGAAGCCCCAACCGGTCAAGTACCATCGCCTGGATCTGGCGCATCGCCCGGAACTTGCCTGCTGCGGCAACGGCACGCGGTCTGCCTCCGTCTACGACCAACTGTGCGGAGAGGAGGTGCGCTCATGAAACGGAAAACTGAAGCCATGCTTCTGGAAAGCTATCTGAAGACACTTCGTCTGCCGACGATGTTGGCCGAGTACGTCAGTGTGGCTCGCCAGTGCGCCGAGAACGACGCCGCCTACGAAGTGTTCCTGGAGCACCTGGCCGAGTTGGAAGTCAACGCCCGCGGAGCGAAGGCGACCGAACGCCGCTTGAAGCAGGCTCGCTTCCCCATGGCCAAAGAACTCTCGGAGTTCGACTTCTCGGCCGTTCCCAAGCTGAACAAATCCAAGATGCTGGAACTGGCTCGTTGCGAGTTCATCGGCCAGCGATCCAATCTGGTGTTTCTAGGCGCCCCGGGGACTGGAAAAAGTCACTTGGCAATTGCCTTGGCCCGCCAAGCGTGCCGGCTCGGTCACCGGGTACGATTCTTCACTGCCGCCGGGTTGGCTAACCTCTATCGGGAAGCATGGGAGGAACGCCAGGTGCTGCGATTCGAGGCGAGCCTCCGCCGACTCGACGCAGTCGTGGTCGACGAACTGGGCTATGTCCCCATGGACAAGCAGGGAGCGGAGCATCTGTTCGGCTTTTTCAGCCAGTGCTACGAGCAGACGAGCCTGATCGTCACCACCAATCTCCCCTTCGCTGACTGGCCCGCCACGTTCGCCGGAGACGAAAGATTGACCGGCGCCCTGCTCGATCGCTTGACACACCGCGTCCACATAGTAGATATAGAAGGAGACAGCTACCGGCTCAAATCGAGCCTCAAAGACAAACAAGGGAACCAAACGACCAACCGGAAAACGACCAAAAAACCTGACTGACCTCTCTCTCGCCCCCGCCTCCGGGGCCTTTTTTAGCAATCAGGTGGTCCCCAATTTCACGCCCGCCCTGGTCCCCTTTCTGATTCCCGTTACCATGGAGAACAGGTCTGCGTCACCGCCCGCGGTGACTGCTGGGGCCATTAGGGTTCCGTACGACGTGATGTTCGCATAGC
>JBHHUB010000309.1:0-2896 GCA_046753625.1 Phycisphaerae bacterium
CCGACCGAAACAACGCTCCGAGAACCGGTACGTCGCCCACCCCGGGAACACGGGTCGCGATGCCCCGAACGCGTTCGTTCAGCAGACCCGCAATCGCGATCGTCTGCCCCGCACCAAGTTCCACGGTCGTGTGCGTCGATCGAGTCGTCAGCCCGGGCACCGCGAATCCTTCAATCTGTACCGTTGTCGAGAAATCAAGCTCCGATACCTCCGGGGCAATCCGCAAACGAATCAAATCGTTGCCTTTGACTTGGGGGGTAAAGTTCAGCCGTACGCCGAACTCCCGAAACTCGATCGTCACCTGCTGGTTTCCCTGAGGAACTGGGATGGGAAACTCGCCACCGGCCAGAAACGAGGCCGTTTCACCGCTGACCGCCGTGAGATTCGGCTCGGCCAGAATACTCAACAGCGTGTTGTCGGCCATCGCCTTAATGAAAAACTGCGTCTGCGCTCGCGGAAACCCGAGAGATAGCGTCGGCGTCTGGGTCAACGGGATGCCGTTGGTACCCGTGAGAAACTGGACGTTCTGCGTCACCAGGGAATCGGCGGCCGCACCGATGTCAATCGGATTGATGCCGCCCAATTGATTGACCAGGAAAGCGTCTTTGACGTTCTGGCCCAACAGGAACCCGTTGATGCCCAGCTCACGCATGGCACTGCGGCTGACCTCCGCCACCACGCACCGAATCATAACCTGCCGCTCACCGGCCACCTCAAGCTGGTTTTGAACGCTCGTAGCCGGTGCGCCGTCCGAACCCGTAGGTAGAAACAGCGACGCCAGATCGACCATGCGCTGCGCACGTTCGACGCTGCTGACCGTACCGCTGAGCACGATGTGCCCTTTGACGGAACGGGCCTTGGCGTTCGAAAGCGAATCGATCTCCGCGAGCGATTCGTTGAGGTACTGCAGGTCGAGTTCCACCGCGACGTTGAAGACGAACTGCTCGCCATCCACGCTTTGAAGCACGACGCTCGTGCTGCCGTATCGTTGGCCCGTCAGCAGCAACCGCCTCGGGCTGATGACCTGGACATCGGCAAACTGACTCGCGATAACGTCCGCCCGCTTGACCTCAACCGTCGTCTCAACGGTAATGCTCCGATCCAGCGGAACAACCACACGAGCCGTGCTGTCCGCTAGATCGACCACCGTCGCCCCGAACTTGGTGTTCTTGGCGTCCGCCTGCCCAAAGGCGATACTGGGCGCGGATGTCAAAACCATGACCAATGCCAGAGCGAACGGCTTGGCCTGCATCCGGCGGTCTTCCCTGACTGTTTGCAACATTGTGATAGGCCTCCTTACTCGCCAATCATATCGGAGTTGGATGTATCGGCGTCTTCGTGTGCTTCCGAAGAATCAGCCGAACGCCGGGTTCCGTTGGTACCGTTGGATCGCAAACGACCGGCCGTGCCGGATCGTCCGCCTCGTGGCGAAACCGTTGCGCCCCCAACGGTCGATGATTCCACGTTTTCGAACGTAATCTTTTCCACCGCCGTTGGCGCAGAGCCGCCCGTCGTGCCGCGACGAATGGTCACTACGTGTGTTTTCAGGACCGGTCGCGGCGCAGGTACGGGCGCCGCGGTGGCCGTAGTCGCCCGTGGAAGCGGTTCCGGTACCGGATTCTCGCTGGCCAGAGATTCGAACGCATCGCTGGCCCGCAGGGCGGAGAAATCGCCGGACGATTCGTCTTCATTGCCGCGCATCGCCAGGGTGATCTTTCCCCGGATGGAAGCCAGATGGAGCTTGGGAACGTCCTCTTTGGCTACAAACAACGTGGCCGACTTGGCGGGTTTCGCCCGACTCGGTTTGCCCGAGGCTTGAGGCTTGACGTCCTGCCCGATCGCGGCGACCTGAACATGCTGCAGAATCACTTCCGCAACGCTTTCCCGCTTCCCGGCTCGTTGCCCCGGCGCGTCGACCTCCATGACCACGATCACATCCACCCAGTCGCCGGGCTTGATCTGAAAGGCCACACCGGTCACCTCGTCGATCTTGACCGCCACAGCGCGAAAGCCTTCGGGGATGCGACCCACCATGCCCGGTCGCGTGTCTTTCGGGGCGAGCATCGAAAGCAGCACGGGCGTCTCCTGCGGAACCGCCTTCGAAGTCACGCGACCCACGACGTCCTCCAGAGACGTGATGCGCTCTTTCGCCGTGACCAGCGGGGAGTTTTCGGGAATCTCCACCAACTCCACCATCTGCTTTTGAATCGCCTGATAGGGCTCGAGGTCCACCTTGGCCCGCACGATCTTCACGGTCTTTTGCGGCGTACCGGCGCCCTTGGCGTTCTTAATGGCGTCGACGCCTACCTTGACGGCTGCCAGCCCGATACCCAGACCGAGCACGAGCGGTATGATTGCCTTACCTTTCATCCTTTGGTTCCTCGCTCTTACGGGCGTTTCCGATTTCGCGGTGAACGCGGTGATCGTCGCCGGCGTACTCGAGACACCGGCCCACAAGCCATCCCACGTCCCCAAACTCGATGACTACTGGTGCTTATCGGAAGGATCACGGGCCGATCGCATTTAACTAGGACGAAAAGTTACGCTCCCCCCCAAAATCTGATCCCGCAGGCGCCCGAAGTCAGGCACTTTCGCCGCAGCAGAACCGGTCCACCCAACCCACCACCAATCAGTCCAACTCACCGAGATCGGCACACCGGCCGTAAACGCGGTACGCCTTTCCCCCACGCGGTCCGCAGGCCGGCGCCTGCGACTCTAAGGCGGCGCACCCATGTCCGGGTGAGCATGCGCCGCCGTTTCGGCTCCTCCCACGTCCGCGCGGGCTCCGCTAGCCGCCGCCCAAGCCCTCCTTGCGCATGCTCGTGGTTCCGGTCAGCATGTAATTCGTCGTACCGAAAAACCCGCCGACCAGCGAAATGTCGGCGTACGGAACCGA
>JBHHUB010000310.1:0-2847 GCA_046753625.1 Phycisphaerae bacterium
GATCCGCCTCACCCGGCAGCCGGAACACGAGCGCAAGTATGCCAGACTCCGTGCCCCAACGCGAAGTACCAGTCCATATCAAATACTTGATGCTGTCGTACAAACCCGTCCTTTTAGCGTGCCGGGACGGTGTGGTGCGCGGCGTGTCGTGTGTTATGGGTAGGGCGCCGGGCGGTGGTGGGAGAGTCGGGACGCTGGTGGGGCGCGGGGGACGCGGATTTCGCTTGGGAGAGCGGGAAAACGCGCGCAGGCGGGGCTTACGCCGCCTCGCAGGCCGCGTTGCGCGCAGCCCGCACCCAGCGGCGGAGGTTGAGGGCCATGAATTTGAACTTGACCGTTCGCCGGACGGCGGGATCGCCGCGGACGCGAAGGCGCCCGCCGCCATACGGCCCTTTATACTCGGAGTTGGTGGCTTCAATTCCGCTCCGCATTCGGTACCGGGTCTTGAATGACGGCGTTTGTTCGGCGCGGCGTCGGGCGACCGTCGCGCCCTCGGCCGGGGACCAGGTGAAGGTCATCGTTTCCGCACGCTCGTTGAACCGAGTCGGGCAGACCTGCAACAGTGGACATGTGGCACAAGCGGCGGTGTCCATCCGGGCGGTGCGCCGGCGGCCGTTCGGGCCGGACGCGTGCTGCTCGATCGGGGTGTGGCCCTGCGGACACTGCTCGAGGTGTTGGCCGTCGGGGCTGAAGACAAAGTCGTCGCGAGTTACTTCGCCTTCGGCGGGTTGCGGCGCGGCACCGCAGGCGGGCGTGACCAACTCCACATCCCGTTCGGCGGCATCGACGATATTCTGGCCACTCCCGTAGTTCGTGTCGGCCAGCACTTCCTCGGGTTTGCAGCCCTTCTCTTCGAGCGCGTCGATGATGGGAATGACTGCGTGCTGATCGCTTACGTGCGCGCCTTCGACATCGGCATGCGTGACGACCTGCGTTTCGTTCTCCGGGTCACACGTCTCGGAAACCTGAATCTGATAGCCCTTGCCCTTGTACTACTAACCCTTCAAGTCTTGTCGGCGCGACAAGGTTTTCAGGCGGCGAGTTCCGTTAACTGGCGCGGACTGGCGTTTCGGGCGGCGCTGAGGGCGACGATGACGGCGCGCCCTTTCTTGGTCAAGACGTAGCGATGCGTGTGTGGGACTTTCTTGATCAGGCCGTGCGCGCGGAAGAGGCGCAGCCGGCGAGTGACTTGTCCGGACTGGCGGCGTGCGGCTTGGGGAGTGGGGGACGACTCGAAGGCGAACAGGTGTTGGCGCAGATCCCGGTTGCGGAAGCCGTTGAGGGCGAACTCACCGCGACTCAGGACTTCGAGCCAGGCGGCATCCCGGCCCCACGGGTGAAGGGCGCGGACGCGCTTTCCGTTCCACTTGACCGGACCGCAGAGGCCCTCGACGAGTTTGCTCAGCGGCTTCTCGGCATCCACCTCGGCCAGGGCATCCAGATAGCGTTCGTTGGCCGCCTGACTTACGGCGGTCCGGCGGCCCAGGTCCGCCACGCCGCGGCGCATCGTACGCCAGGCGAGATCGTCCGCGCGGCCACCCTCCTTGGGACGATAGACCTTGAACTGCTTCGGCTCGTTGATGGTCGTCTCGACGCGGAGCACGCACCCTTGTTTGTCGTAGGCCTTCAGCGAGTTGCCGTTGATCCCGTGTTTGATCCGCACGCCCTCGGGGCGGACCTTCACGTCGCTGACAACCTGCCCCGTGAAACGCCCGTGAACCTGTCCCGTGGCCGGAACCTTCTGCCCGAGAAACCGCATTACGTCCGGACTCGCAAACGTGGTGATGCCGTGGTGCACCAGGCGCGGAAACAGGGCCGCCAACGTGGGGGTGTCGCGGAACACCACGTCGGTGGCCCATTCGCTCTGATGCGTTGACCAGTAGTACGAGAGCGGCCAGTCGCCGAAGATCTCCGCGTGGGCGGGGTTGGCCTCACGAGCGAGTCGGTCGAGTTGCTTGGCCCAGGCGGTCCGCAATTGCCCGTCGAAGAGCCGCTGCGCTTTCGGAAAGTCCTCCACCCACACCAGGCAGTTCTCCTGCTTGCGATATCCGACGCCGGCGGTGTCCAGGGTTCGAGCCAACCAGTTCCGCCCGTTGAGGCAGACCTGCATCGTGAAGGGAAACCAGGTCTGGAGACGCGTATGCATGAGTCCGAACTTCGGGTGCATCCAGTACTGGTAGGTGTGCAGGCACTTCCGCAGCCGCGATCGCAACTCCAACCGCTTCGTCTCCCGGTTCCGGAAGATCTCGAACGACATGCACGGCTCGACGCACATCAGTACGCAAATGAGTCCCTCCGTAATCCCGTCCCGCGTTGCGATCTCTTGGGCCACCTCTCGCTTGTCCGTCTGCGTCGAGGACAAGTAGCGCACCGTCCGGCCCAGCCGCGTCGCCTTCCGGATCGACGCCGCCCGGATCCGCTCGGTCACCGCTTCGGCGTGGGCCCCGAACTCTTTGAGCAGAACCTTCGCTTGCCACAGATACCGCCGCATCCCGCCCCCATAGCAAATCTCCCGCAAGGAGCCGCGAAACACCAGCCGATCAAATCCCGAAAGAACTCCGATGACAGACGCAGCGTGCTTGTGTAGAAAAGACTTCATGGCGTTCCTCTCTCTTCAGGGTCTCGGTGACAGCTTCCTCCAGCATCACCTTACCCGATGGAGAGGACGCCTTCCTCCCCCCTCCCCCCTCGACTGACTTCACCCGACGTGCGTTGTCATCCCTTCGCCGTTCGTCCTTCGCCATTCCGCAATCCCCATTCCACACGTTTGGTTGCGGCCGAAGGCCGCGATGTGCTTCCTCATCCCAAACGCATCGGCAAAACCGCCCCCCGCACCCCAGCCTTTCC
>JBHHUB010000311.1:0-2841 GCA_046753625.1 Phycisphaerae bacterium
GCCCGATTCCGGTGGCTCGGGCAGCGACAACCCATAGATTACGGTGTGACGCAGCTCTAGCTTCCAAAGACCCGACTGAACTCAGCGACATCTTTGAGGTCGACATCGCCGTCCTCATCGAAGTCGAAGACGGCACAATCCGGGGAATCGTAGGGCAGGCTGGGACCGGATGCGCATCCCGAGAACCCGGCGTGGTCAGCGAGGTCGACCTGCCCATCGCCGTTGAAATCGCCATCGGCGTAGGGATTGAGGGTGAGCGAGGCTTGTACCATGAGCAGCGGCGGGGACCCTCCGGAAAGCTCCCACTGATTGTAGAACACCGTGCCGGCGTCATTGGTATGGTTCTCATCCCGTAAGAACGTCGCAAACGCGCGGTGGGTGGTTTGGTAGAAAATCTTGACGTCGACGCTATGCGTGCCGGGCGGGAGGCGGTAGTCGGTGTCATCCCAGAAAGCGCCGTCGTCGTAGTGGACGCCCACCGGCGCCGCCTGTACCGCTGCAAAACCGGCGTTGGTGAAGCCGCGCGGCGGGATTCGATTGTCGAAGTGGATCTTGTTGTTGAACACGAGATGGGCCGACGGTCCGACCGGCAGCCCGACCAACGCCGCCATGGTTTCGTCGACGCCTTGCTCGGTTCGGTAGACCGTCGTATTTTCCGCATCGAGCACACCGGTCAAAGGATTGTAGAAGCCACGATCTTCGATAAGACCCATCTGTGCGTCGAAGAATTCGACGTTGATCCACATGCGGCGGCCCTCGGGATAGCCGGTCGGCAGCTTGTGGCCGGTTTCGTTGATCACACGGACGACGACGTGGTTGACCTGTTGCGTCAGTTCCAGGGTCGCGGCTCTTTGGAGCATGGAATCGGTGGCGTCCTGCCCGGCTTGGAAATAGGCCGGGTTGAGGTGCTCCCCAGGCTGATCGCCCCAAAGGTTGAACACGGCCTGCCGGACCCACGTGTTGGCGCCGCCGAATTCATGGGAGGGGATGTTGTCGCGGAGGGGCACACCGGGGACGATGCAACCCTTTCCCACGGTGGGCGGCATGTGGCAATCCTGGCACGTGCTGACCACCGGTCCGCCCGTACCACCGAAGCGACCTTGCATGTCCACGCCGGTCGCGGCGAATTCGCTCGCGAGCCATTCGCTGTAGGTCCGCTGCTCGGGGAACATATCCCGCTTGTCGCCCGTGGGGTGGGGCTCGTTGAGCGCACCGGGTGGGTAGGAACCATCCGGCTGGCGCACGTATACGGGGTTACTGACGTCGTGACAGGTGCCGCAAAGCGCCGCCTCGCTGTGAAACGGGGAGAACTCCCAAGGATGCGGTGCAATGTCCAGCACAAACGGGCCGCGCCTGCGATCCAGCGGATCCATCACGAAGTTACCACCGCCGGGACTGATGGGTAGGGGGTTGATGTTGGCGAGAATCTCCTCATCGGGAAAGGGGCTCGTTGCCTTTAAGACCGGATCCACCATGCGATGGCATACGTGGCAGTTGATCCCGTCCCGATCGGAATCCAGCAGGGCTGAACCATCGGTGGGGGAAGATCTTCCTTCGAGCCAGGCGCCGGGCATGTGGCATCGGATGCACAGATCGCCCGAGAAGTCCGCATCCTGATTGGCGATGGTAAAGTTGGCGAGGAACTCCGGGTCGCGGGCGGCTTGCGCGTGCATGCTTCCCTGCCACTTCGGGTAAATCACGGTCGGCTCGACACCGAAAATGCTATATTCATGGCACTGGGCGCAGCCGCTACTGGAGAGAAACGGCTCGTAGATCACGCCGCCGCTGGGCTGGGAACCGGGTTGGAAGAAATCGATCAGGGTTGTCGGAATGGGTGGAATGCCGTTGGTGGGGCGACCGAAGGTGGCTGCCGCCGCGATCAGCGACAGCGCCAGCATCAGCCCGAAACGACCCGGTCGTCTCCTGTGCGTCGTCCTTTGCGCCGGCAGACGGCGTCCGTTGATCATCCCGTGCCCCCCTTGCACTACGGTCCCATGAACAAGCCGAGGAATCCGGCATAGTCGGTGGCATCCACATCGACGTCTTCGTCCAGATCAAACCGTTCGCACCCGGTTTCCAGCAGCAAGAGGCCCTCACTTCCGGGGCCGGTGAAACAGTTTTGAAACCACCGAACATCCTGAGCGTCGACGTCCGTATCCGCATCGAAATCGCCCGGCGACAGCGGCTGGATGTCGTCTTGTCGGTAGATCACGCGCGGCGGAATGATCGTCCCCGGACCGAGTTGTGGATGGATCATGTTTTCGCCCGCAGGCCAGGGTAGTCCGCCGCCGTGCCAGGTGTAGAGCTCGACCCCGGCGGCTTCCGCCTTGAGCGAAGCGAACGGATCGTACTTGCTGAAGTAGGTGAACTCGATTCGAAACATGCCGGTGGCCTCCAGGATGGGCTGCTCGCGCCAGAAAAAATCAAGCGTGCCGACCAGCGGGAATCGGTAGATGGTTTGGCCCACGAATAGGCGGTACCCGTCCTGAGCGGCCGTTCCAAAATCGACCCACACCGGCAGACCGACGCCGGGAACCGTGTCATCATCCATGGCCACACGCAGAAAGCCCGAGAATTTGATGATGAAATTGCCGAAGGGCTCGCTGAGTTTGGTGGGGTCGGACACATTGTGGATGTAGTCGTTGAGGAAATCGCCCATGGTTTCCAGGTCGGCGTCGGGGACCAAGCCCACCGGCCCGGCGGGGAAATCGATCCAGTCGGTCGAGAAGGTGAAATCCGGGACTCGGGAGGCGATCCAGTTCTCCGCGACCAGCAGGTGCTCGGCCGATGCGTCCGGAATGTTCAGGTACACCTCGGCCTCCCACCCGCTACCCTCAAAGG
>JBHHUB010000312.1:0-2837 GCA_046753625.1 Phycisphaerae bacterium
AGAACGTCCGGGCTAACGGCCCTTAAGGAAAGACCGCTGAAGCGGTCTACCGCTTACAAGCCCCCGAAGAACTACGCCACCACGCTGCACGGTATGACCCACGACGCACCCGCCGGGATTGTCATGGCCCCCTTTTTCTGCGGGGTTCACGACCGAGTGCGCCGATCAGAGCCACTGGCGCTGGCCTACGGACCGCCCGACACCGAATATCACCGGGCCGGCGCGCGGTGTGCCGAAACGTCCGCCCCTGGCCCATCTTTGCGATTCGTACCCTTCGAGGCTACACTCCCGCCGGGTTGGCGAGCGGATCAGCGCCGGCACCGGATCAGAGCTCATGAAACCAGGATTCGAGCCGGGAATCGAGCGTGAGGTCGTCGCGGAGGTGACGGAGGCCATGTGCCCCGCGTTTGACGGGGTGGTCGTGCATCGCTGCTATTCGACCTGGTCGCTGGTGCACCACATGGAGTTGGCCGCACGCAAAGTGCTCGTGGAATATCTGGAGGAGCACGAGGAAGGGGTCGGCGCCCACGTCAGCGTGGATCACCTGGCGCCTTGCCCGGTCGGCAGGTCGGTTCGGGTGCGCGCGACGCTGGTGGCGGTCACGGCGGAGCGGAATCCGCGCGTGATCTGTGACGTGACCGCCTACGACGGCGACCGCCTGCTGGCACGCGGCAAGCAGGTTCAAGTCGTGATGAACAAGGACGCATTGAAAGCCTATATCGAAAGGAGTTAGCCCGTGGTCAAACTGGTCGCGCTGTACAAAAGGCCCGCCGACGTGGAGGCGTTCGAGAAGCACTACACCGAGATTCACGCGCCGCTGGCGAGGAAGATGCCCGGCCTGAAAAAGCTGGAAATCTCCCGGATGACCGGTTCGCCGGGCGGATCGGCCAAGTACTACCTCATGGCGGAACTGTATTTCGAGGATCAAGCGGCGCTCATGGCCGGTCTGGGCAGCGACGAAGGCAAAGCCGCCGCCAAGGACGTGATGGGCTTCGCCGGCGACATCGTAACCATGATGTTCGCAATGGTCGACGGCTGAACAACGGTACGAGTCCCCGTAGGAGCAATCCATGGACTTCCCGGAATCCAAACCGGCAACATCGTTTGATTTCAAGTACATCCGCTACGAGAAAGACGGCCACCGCGCGACGGTCACCATGAACCGCCCGAAGGTGCTCAACTGCTTGAACTTCCCCGCGCTGCGCGAGTTGCACCAGGCAATTGAGGATGTCTCGTGGGACGATTCCATCCGGGTGATGGTGCTCACCGGGGAGGGAGATCGGGCCTTCTGCACCGGCGCGGACCTCGCCGAGCAGCACGACCACTGCCTGGACAACCCGGAAGGTTATTGGAAATGGATGGGGGCGTTTATCGACGTGCACGAGCGGCTCCGCAACATCGGCAAGCCCACGGTCGCCCGGCTCAACGGCATGGTGGTCGGCGGCGGCAACGAGATGAACCTGTCGTGCGATCTGGCCATCGCGGCCGACGACATCATCGTCCGTCAGGTCGGCGCAGCCCGGGGCAGCGTGGCGGCAGCCGGGGCGACGCAATGGCTACCCCTGATTGTCGGCGACCGGCGCGCCCGAGAAATCCTGATGCTCTGTGAGGACATCCCGGCCGCCAAGGCGCTCGAATGGGGGCTCATCAACGAGGTGGTGCCGCGGGCGGAACTGGACGCCGCCGTGGATGCGATGTGCGCCAAGCTGATCGACAAGCTACCCGAGTGCATGCGGTATACCAAGCAGCAGCTCAACTACTGGCGGGACATGTCCTGGCACCAGACCATCGGCCACGCCCGCGATTGGCTTTCCCTACACAATACCTCGCCGGAAGTACGCGAGGGCACCAGCGCGTTCGTGCAAAAACGGCCCGTGGATTACGCCAAGATGCGCAAACCGCCCGTCTGAGACGACGAAGCGTCGCGCCACCACTCCGACGCCGCCAATCCGAACCGCGCCCGTCAGGAAGCGGCGCGGTGGAACGTGTAGCCCAGCCGCCCCCGGCTGGGCTGCTGCGAAAACACCGTGGGCACCCCGGCCACAGCGGAGGGCCGCTGTGCCACACGGGATACCCAGAAAACCAGCTGCGACGCTGCGCTACGCAGGCGGGCCGAACTGCCCGCGGATCTCACCGGCCGGGTTGTCTGCGGTGTGCATGTTCAAGTACACCGTGCCGTCCCGCAGTGCGCTGATGACCTCGGGGGATATCGCCACCGATCCGGTGGCTCCGACCATGCCGCCGCCCAGATCCATCAGGTTATCCGTCAGGTCGAGGATGACCGATCCGTTCTCGCCGAGGGCACCGCCGTGGAGATGCATCATGGTAACGGGCACGGTAAAGCCGCTGGCTGAAATGTCGAGGACGACTTCGGTTTCATCGTCGTTGAGCGTCAGCGCGGCCGTGCCCGTGGCGGCCACATCGACGGGCGGAACTTCCTGATCCCCGGACAGACTTGCGAAGAAGGCATTCGCGCCGGTTGGCGTATCGCCGCCGCTTTCGGCTCCGCCCGACATGTCCATCGCATTGGGGCATCCGCCTCCAAAGACCAGCGCAATCACGGCTACACTACTAAACAAGGCCCGCTTGGCAAACATTCACGTTCTCCTATAAAAGGTTGCAAGACAATCCAGCCATCCCATCGCGCATCTAAACCGAATGCGTGGCATGTGGCAAGACGTGCCGCGTGGTCCTGAATCGTATTCGCGCGCAACAGCGCGGCTTGGAGCCCAACCGCCGCCGGTCGTCGCCACCGACTTTTGACCTTCGACCTTGCACATTGAATCTTCAATCTTCAATCTTCAATCTTCAATCTTCAATCTTCAATCTTCAATCTT
>JBHHUB010000313.1:0-2792 GCA_046753625.1 Phycisphaerae bacterium
TTAGCGTTGTGGCTTCTGTCCCCGTAGCGCCGTGATGACATTCGCAGCTATTGCTTGCACGACGGGCACGGCCACTGAGTTACCGAGTAACCTGTAGGCGTGCTTGTCATTGGCCGGCAGCTTGAAGCCTTCAGGGAACCCCTGGAATTTGCGGTACTCGTTCGGCGTCAGTCGCCGCCAGCTCCCGTCGTCAGGGTCGAGGATGATGTTGTCCTGCGACGTGTGCGCCGCGCTCAGTAGGGCATGCACATGCGTAAGGGGCGCGAACCTGTAGGACCACTTGTTTCCCTTGGCTCGCTGGTCGTCGCGTCTCCCCAGCAGGTAGTTCTTCTCTTCTGCGCCGATGATGTAAGCGGCGTCCACGCGCTCATCGAGGAAGTCATCGCGGTTCGTCGCCAGTGGGCCGCGCTTTGGCCATGCGAACGGGACGGTGCCCAACGACCGGTGAAAACCGACCATGAACAAACGCCGACGACTCTGTGCTAATCCGTACTCACGCGCATTCAGGACGGCTTCGTAAACGACGTACCCTGCGGTGTTGAGCGCCGCGACAATCCGGTCGTGCGACCAGCGGTTGTTGGCGTGCCCGAGGCTGTCCACGTTCTCCAGGATGAACGCCGACGGCTGCTTCGCCGTGAGGATGCGAACGATGGCGTAGAACAATCGTCCGCGCGGGTCGGCGAGACCCAGCGCCTTGCCCTGCGTGCTGTAGGGCTGGCACGGATATCCGGCACAAAGGATGTCATGCTCCGGCACTGCGACCGCGTTGACGGACGTGATGTCGCCCGTCGGGTCGTCGCCGTGGTTCTCCAGATACCACCGCGCTGCGAGCGCGTCCTTCTCGCACGACCAGACGCACATCGCGCCGATCGCTTCGAGCGCAACGCGGAACCCGCCGATTCCGGCGAACAGGTCGATGAACCTGAGCTTCTTGTGTTTCGTTTTCTGCGCACCGTTGCCGTCCGAATTTCGGCGCGTAGTTCGGGCCCGAGAGATTTTCTTCATCTCATTTTCTCCTTGATTAAGTTGTTAGACGGGCAGGCTTCCCTTTAGCCCCGACTACCCCGCAACGCTTCGACCAGATTCCTTGCCACCGCCTGCACGACGGGAACGGCGACACTGTTACCGAGTTGCCGGTACGCCTTGCTGTCCGTCTGTGGCAGCTTGAACGTGGCCGGGAATCCCTGAAGGCGGGCGCACTCTCGCGGCGTCAGCCGGCGCCACCGGCCGTTACCGGGTTCGACGACGATATTCTTCTTGATTTCGATCGGGTCGCTCATCAGCACGTTGGCGTGCGTCGCCTTCACGAAGTTGCAGCAGCGGTTGCTGCGCGTCACCCGCGCCAAGTCCCTTCGCCCAGCCATCCGGCTTCGCTGTTCGTCGCTGTAGTAGTATTTCTCCGGCACGTCGCGCTGAAGTATTCGCGGCAAGTGCGTCGCCAGTCTGCCCTGCTTCGGAAACGCGAAGGGCACCGGCCCAAGGGTGCCCACGATGAACAGCCTTTCCCTGCGCTGCGGAAGCCCGAACCGACGCGCGTCCAAGAGTGTGTATCGCAACGTGTAGCCAAGCGCCGTCAGGTGGCCACACATCATGTCGAACGTCTTTCCCCCATCGATGCGGAGAAGGTGCGGTACATTTTCAAAGATGAACGCGCGCGGGCGCTTCGCCTTGAGTATTCGGACGAGGTGCCAGAACAATCTTCCGCGCGGGTCGTTCATCCCCAGCCGTTTCCCTTCCACGCTGAAACTCTGACACGGGAATCCAGCACAGAGGATGTCGTGGCGCGGAACCGCTTCCGCGCGAACCGTCGCCATGTCGCCCGTCGGGTCGTACCCGAAGTTCCGCCGGTACGTCTCGGCGGCGTCCGCGTTGCATTCGCACGCCCACGCAAGAACCGCCCCCGCCAGAACGAGCGCCCTATGGAATCCCCCGATTCCCGCAAAGGCGTCCGCGAACGTGATAGCCTGTGGTTGCATTCCTTCTGGCTTCTTCTTTCTGTTTCGTGTTGCCATCTTTCACCCCCTGTGTTCGGTTCCCCGTTCGTAAATATCGAAATGCATCGGAGAGGGGGGCGGCTTTGCCGTTGCGTTGGCCGCCCCCCCATCTCGACAACCGGTGTTACTACGCAGCTTTGCCGCGCTTCTTCTTTGCCGCAGTCTTGCGAGACTTCGCCTTGCCCTTGGACTCGCCGCAACCCTTGTCCGTCGCGGCATCGCGTTCGGCGCTGGCTTCCGCCTTCACCAGAATCGCGTGAACCTTGGCCAGCAACTCCACGTCATCGGCTAGGTTCGAGGCGATGCGGATGATGTCATCCAGCATCCCCGCGCCGTCCGAACCGGGGGCCGGTAGCTTACGGTCACGCGTCGCTGGCCCGTCGTCGTCCCGTGGCTGAATAGTGACCGGCTTGTTCTCGTCCCCCGTGTCCTTCTTGCCCGGTTTGGGTTCGGGCTTCGGGTCGGGATTGAGGACAACGCGCGCCTGGAGAACCGCGTTGGCAAACGATATCCCTTTCTTTTCGGGCTTCTCCAGCCTTTCGATCATCTCTTCGGCGCTGCTGTACGCCTTGGCCAACACCTTGTAGTCCCGCGCCTGCCGGCTGGAGAACGGGAGCACCTTCTTGCAGTGGGCGTCCCATTTCGGGCCCTTGAGTCCCAGCTTCGCCTGAATCCTGATGAGTTCGTAACCGACGCACCAGGAGCTACAGAGGTCCACCCGTATAGACCGCACGATAGCGCCGGTGTGCTTCTCCATGTAGGCGTTGGACTGGTCGAGACCCGCCGACTTCGGAAGCA
>JBHHUB010000314.1:0-2703 GCA_046753625.1 Phycisphaerae bacterium
GGTCCGGATACGTTGACCGAGCATGTCCTAAACCGCGTGCCCAATCTCCTATTGCGGTCTCATGCCTCCGACGCAACCGATCCCGCCCATCGCTCCGAGCGGCGCTCCAATGACCCCGAGCCGCGGGCTTCAGCCCGCGCGGCCTTCGGCGCATGCCCCAAGTAGCCGGCGTACGCGCGCCGACGCCACCCCCATCGGCAACCTCCGCCGATTACCGGGCCCGACTTCCCGTTCGTGTCCTTATGGAGCGCCCCACACGCACTTTGCATCGTATGCTCTAGCGGGTGGTCATCCGCATCATCGGAGCGCGGATGCCGCGTCGGAACCCCTGAAAACGGAACACGGACCTCATGACCAGGCTCTTCAAGAACCATTCGCAAGCCGTGCTCGCGACGGCCATCTTTCTCGCCATCGTGGGCTTCTACGCCCTCGCGGCCGTCCGATTCCCCATGCTCTACATCTGGGCGACCTATGAGGATTTGTACGGAGAGTGGGTCCAATTCTGGTCGCTCATCATCGCGATGGCGCTGTCGGCGCGGTTGGTCGTGACACGATGGCGCTACCGCTGGTTCTTCTTGCTGCTTGCGCTGAGCTGTTTCTACGTAGCGATGGAGGAGATATCCTGGGGCCAGCGTGTGTTTGGCTTCTCTTCGCCGATCTACTTCAAAGCCAATAACCTCCAGGGGGAAACCAACCTTCACAATTTCCTCGCCGGTCCTTATGGGACGACCCTGAAAGCCGCCCTGAGCTACGGTCTCGCCACGGCTCTGGCGATATACGGCCTCATCCTTCCAGCGTTGGTGCGATGGCGCTTCAGGCTCGCCCTCTGGGCGGACGCGCGTGGCGTGGCCGCGCCGCCGCTCTACCTCTGGCCCTTTTTTGGGACCGCCGCCTACCTGGAATGCACCCCGTTTCGCTTTAACGAGGCGGAAATCGCGGAAATCCTGGTGGGCATGGCCTTAGCGTTGACCGCCGTGCACTATTGGTTCGTGCGAAGCCGCTTCCTGCGAGACGAAGGCCTGCCGAGCGGCTCGGACGGGCTCTCGCCGGTCCCGGCGCGTCCATGGGGTCCGGGGCTGACCGTGCGCATCGCCCTGGCGACGTTGGCGGTCGTGCTCCTGAGTGTCGCCACGACAACAGCCGTCTACGCATCCCCGGCCAAGAAAGCGAAGATTGACAGGCGCATCGAGAACGGCATCGAGAAGTTCGCAGGGCGGTATGCCCGCTTTGAGCAGTGGAACACGGCCATCTCCCTGTACCAGCGCGTCCATGAGCTTAAACCTGAGCGCGTCTCCATCCTTCGCAGGCTTGCGGAATGTGCTTCGAGCATGGGTGACCAGGTGCAGTTCGACCGATACATCCACGAGGCATTGGATCACGATCTCCGGCGTTACGCCGACAACCCCAATCGGGCGGGCGTGAATCGCTCGCTTACGCGAACCTATCGTTTGATCGGCGACGACAAGAACGCGGCCGCCCATTTGCAAAACGCGCTTCAAATCGGCTTGCGCCGCGTCAAGAAACACCCCAACAGCGCGGGGTCCGCGTACTCGTTGGGCAAAACCTACTTGCTCCTGAACCAACCGGCGTTGGCCGTGATGCACTTGTCCCGCGCGGCCAAACTTGATCCGACCTCCAAGAAATACCGAAAGGCGCTCTTTTCCGCCCGCAAGTCCCTTCAGTAATGGCACGCTGCAACATTCCCCCCCACCCGTCGGCCCGCCACCGACGATCAGCACCTCGCAATCGGCCGCGTCGCCAACGGGGCGCGGCAAAGAGGCCAGATGCGCGCCCAACGCCACCCCGCCGTTGATGGCCGCTTTGATGTCCGGCGTGCCCGCGATGTCACCGACCACCCACAGATCCTTGATGTTGCTCTGTCCACGGGCGTCAAGAATCGGGTAGCGGTCGCCCATGTCGGTAACGGAACCCCTGCCGGCGAAGGTAGACGTAATGGACTGGAGGGTGCTCATGGTGATGAATCCTATGCGCGCCGCCCCGCAAGGTTGTCTAATTCGGTACAAAAGCCCGCCAGGCAAATCGGCGGCTATCCGGCGGCCGCGCCGCGCGTGCTGCGCTTGCGCTCGGTATGGTTCAGCACCCGCTTGCGAAGCCGGATGGCGTTCGGCGTCACCTCGACCAGTTCATCATCGGCGATGAACTCGAGCGCGAGTTCCAGCGTCATCTCCTGCGGCGGTTTGAGAATCACGTTCTTGTCCGAACCGGCCGCTCGGATGTTGGTCAGCTTCTTACCCTTGCAGACGTTGACGACAATATCATCGTCCTTGCAATGCTCGCCCACGATCTGCCCGGCGTACACCCGCTGAGTCGGGCGGACAAACATCGAACCCCGGTCGGCAAGTCCGTCCAACGCATACGCGGTCACCATGCCGGATTCCAGCGCAATCATGACGCCGTTGGACCGCCCGGCAATCGCTCCGCGGAAGAATTCGTATTCATAAAAGTTGTGGTGAATGATGGCGGTGCCGTTGGTGGCGTTGAGCATGCGGTTGCGCAACCCGATCAACCCGCGGGCCGGAACGGTGAATTCCAGGTGCGTCATGTCGCCTTCATTTTCGACACGATCGCAAATCCCACGACGCGTGCCGAGCAGCTCCATGACCGCCCCGACGTGCGCGGCCGGGACATCCACGATGCACAGCTCGATGGGCTCGGTCTTGCGGCCATTAAGCTCGCGAAAGA
>JBHHUB010000315.1:0-2678 GCA_046753625.1 Phycisphaerae bacterium
TACCCGATGCGAGATCTCCGACCGTGGCTGCCGGATGCCTCGGAGCAACTTCGCCGCGACGAGGACCGCGTCCTGGAGCACGCCAACCAGGTCCTCGACGCACGGGGCCAGTCGCCGCTGGAACGTAAGCGTTCCAGGATCGACATCTGGCGTTTTCCTGCTCGCCGGCCTGGACGGGGTCAGGCGGCTTCGCCTACCAGACGCGTTTTGCGGTTGATTTCGAGATGGCACTCCGGATGGGCGTCGTGCCAGCGATCAGGGAGCAGTGAAGTCAACTCGTCCACAATGGCCGGGTCGAGCCGCGACGGATCTCGCATCACCTCGATCAGCGGACGCGGGCGGTCCTTGAGCACGCGCAGGCAGTCGAGTGCCGATTGCAGAGTTGCCGGTTTCGGACGTGTCCCGTCGCTGAGGCGAACCGCCGCGCAGGCCTCCTGAAGCAGAGGCAGCAGCGAAGTGTGTTCGCGGACCGCCGGCAGCCGCTCATAAACATCCTTCAGGTAGTGATATGGATGGACTCGGTTGGCCTTGCTCGATGCCACCAACGAATACAGAATTGCGCCGGTATGACCGCCGCCGTCGCTGCCGAAAAACATCCAGTTGGACCGGCCAATGGCGATCGGACGCAGCGCCCGTTCGCTGCGCGTGTTGTCGATCAGCAGCCAGCCTTCATCGCAGTAACGAATGAACGCCTCCCACTGATTGAGTGCATAGCCGACGGCGGTGGCGATTTCTGTCTTCGGAACCACCGTGGGCGCCAGGGCGTCGAGCCAAGCCTTGAACTCTTCGAGAATCGGCAACGCCCGCTGCTGTCTCACTGTGCGGCGATCGTCGTCCGAGACGTCGGCCAGTTCCCGTTCCAGCATATAGAGCTGACGGAAGTAGACCAGCGCACGATGAGCTTCCAGCGCCGCCGAGTCACGGGCCTTGTAAAAGTAGCGGCGCATGTGCGCCCCGCAGGCGACCTCCAACACCGGCCCCTGAAGATAAACTTGATCGAAAACGCTGGCTGCATCTGCTTGGAGATAACCCTCGTAGCCTTGAAGAAATCGCTGAGGCGCTTCCCCTTCGCCGGTCGGCCAGTAGTCGTAAATCAAATAGGGGCAGACCTCCGACTGCCCACAATACGTCCAAACGGTTCCCTTGCGAACCTGACCGGCCCCCGGCTCCAAAACCGCAACACCGGTCGCATCCGTGCCGATCAACTTCCCTTGCAGAATGCGGCTGGCCATCCACGCGTAGAGAATCACCGCCGTAATGGCCGTCTGCCGCAGCCAGCCTGCTTGCGTGCTCCGAGGGATCCACCACCCGTTGCGCAGGCTCACCTCTTCGTAACGATACAAAGGCAGGTGGTCGCCTTGCTTGCTGGTCGTCAAGTGGGAAAGCAGGCTCGCGTCGGCCGCTCCCTTTTGAATCATCGACGGCGGACTGTCGGCCACCACGACATGTTCGTGGCAACAGTTGCAAAAACCCTTCTCAAGCATGTGCTGAATGCCAAAAATCTCCGCCGGCTGATACGCCCAGCAGAGCTTGCCTTCGACCAACGCGATCGTCAGGACGGCGCCACACTTGGGGCAACGCTTCTGATCGTCTCGCAAACGGTGAAACCGCTGCACGCGTCGGGCATTCGGATCAAGCCGGCGACGTCCACCGCCTCCGCGTCGCTTCGGGGACGTATCCTCCGTATCCGGCGGCTCGGCGATCGGGGCATTGTCCTCGTCTTCAACCTCAAAGAGCAACTGCTGATCGGGATCGTAACGCTCGCTCTTGCGCTGATACCGGGCTTCGATCAACGCCTTGACCATCTCTTCCAACTGATGGATACGCTGGTCCTTTTCAGCCAACGATTCAAACACACCCTCAAGCATCGCATGGCAAGAAGCGACGTCTCGTGGGAAAGAAGTCGGGCGTGAGTCGTTGTCGGTCGACATGAATTGCATCCTGCGGCAACCGATGTTCCTTGAACGCCGATAAGTATAACAAATCCTCGAAGATCGCGAAAGAGGTTCTGTAAAAAACAGGCGACTTTTTTTCGCGCCGGTTCAATCGACGGTGGCGGAACGCTGCCCGCAGCATCGCTTGAACTTCAAACCGCTGCCGCAAGGACACGGGTCGTTGCGCCGTACTCGCTGTTTGGAAGTCAACGCGCGCTTGGCCGCCTGTGTCTCCTTGTTGTCGATGACCGCAGCGGCGTGGGGCTTGGAAGTTGCCGGAAAGCTGCTCGCACCAACGGCCTTGATGAGTTCATAGCGCCGAGCATATTCCCGGAAGTGAACGCTGCCGCGACGAACCCAGGCTCGCAGCAGATGCTTGGTCGTCGAAGCAGACTCTTGGCTAAACCGCGTCTCCACCAGTTTCCCCGCGAACAGTCCAAATCAAGGCACGGTGTGGCCTCGACCAAGAACGGATGCTTCTGCGAGGCAAAGCGAACGACGTGTCCCGTTTCCATCGAAGTGTCTCCTGAAGACCGCATGGGCAGGCTTTCAGACAGACTACACAATTGACGGCAAATGAAAAGGTGGGTTCAGGAAGAACGTTCGTATCGCGGTCGCCGCTTCCGCCCCTTCAACTCGATGCCGTCCAGGAGCATGGACAACTCGCTGGCACGGATTTGGGCCATCGGGGAATCCGGGTCGCTCGGCACCGGGAACTCGAAGGTGCCGCGAGAAAGCTGTTTG
>JBHHUB010000316.1:0-2619 GCA_046753625.1 Phycisphaerae bacterium
GCCTATTCGACAACTTGTCCGGGCGTCACAAAGATGTCAGTGAAATTGACCTCTTTCTGAAGGCCCACACCGGGAGCCCGCACACAGTGAACCGGGTCGGCCGGGAGAACATCTTCCTTGAGCGTCCCTTGATGAGCGTGGGCATTAGCCCGCAACCGACGATCCTAGCCAAGCTCGCCCAAAAAGACGGGTTCCTGGGCCGGGGCCTAACGGCGCGGTTTCTCTGGGCGATACCCGTGTCCATGGTTGGCTCAAGAAAACTAGACGCAGCCACGGTAGATCCGGTGGTTGCGGATAGATACCGCAACGGCATCATGGCGATGGCACATCAAGGAATTGAGCACCAAGGGGAACCGATCCGACTGCGCCTATCTGACGGGGCCTACGACCGATGGAAGGCGTATGAGCGCCAACTTGAACCGCGAATCGGACCCCATGGCGACCTGCGGCAGATCAAGGCATGGGCATCCAAGCTTCCCGGTGCGGCGGTGCGAATCGTCGGCGTTTGCCACGTTGGTGAACTCCTGGGGAAAGCAGTAGGAACCCCGATTAGCGCCGACCTGATGGCCCGCGTAATTGAGATGGCAACGCTGCTGATTCCTCACAGCGTGGCGGCGCACCGGCTGATGGGCGGCGGCGGGATTACCCTCGCGCAGGACGTAGTTCACCACTACGACGCCAAAGGTTGGCCGACGGTACCACAATCGCTGACGGATTGGTGGCGTCCCGTCCGGCGGATTGTGGGTGAGACGAGTCGGGACTTTGAGCCGGTAGCACGAATCCTTGTCGATCATGGCTACCTTGTAGAGGTGAGTCTCGCCGGTCGCGGCCATCACGGACGACACTATCGCGCCAACCGCGGCTTATCCCAAAGAGTGGGACCGTCGGGTACTTAACAGATGGAGCTATCCGCGGCGGAGTGAATACTCCGTGCGACGCTTGGAGTATTGATCTTGTCCGGTTGTCCGAAAATCCCTAGGGCGTGCGAGGCTGCCGTATCTCCGGCGGCGCTGGCAGCTTTCGAGGAGCCGCAATCACGGGATTCCGCCACTCTTCGCTTAAGGGATTTTCGGAAGACCGGACAAGCTATTGACGGCATTCCACTATGCGATAATACTGTTGGCATGAACTTTCGAGATATCATCCGCGGCGAACTTAGGCGGCGAGATTGGTCGCAACGAGAGCTTTGTCGTCGGACGGGCCTGCTTCCGCACCAGCTGTGTGAGTATCTAAACGGGAGCCGGGATATTTACGTGGCCACGCTGCAGCGCGTCTTGGAAGCCTTGGAACTGAAGGTAGGTCCGGCTAAGCGCCGGGGAAAGAGAACTTGAGCATGGCCAGTATCACCACCCGAAAAAACGGCAGCCGATTCATCAATTTCAAGGACGGCGAAGGCAAGCGACAGACGATCACGTTGGGCAAGATATCAAAACGATTCGCCCAAGCCTTCCGCGTCAAGGTGGAAGACTTGGTGTCCGCGGCGATTTCCGGGCATGCCCCGAGCGATGAGACGTCACTGTGGTTGCGGGATCTGTCCGATGATTGGATCGCCAAGCTGGCCCGGGTCGGGTTGACCTCGCCCCGTGCCTCCGAGACGCTCGGATCCTGGCTCAAACGATACCTCGATGACCGCAAAGCGGAAATCAAGCCGACTTCGCACCGCAAGCTGGAACAAACAAAGGAGAAGCTGCTGGGCTTCTTCGGTTCTCGGACGCCCTTGAGGAAAATCACGCCGGATCAGGCGGCGGCATGGCGCGTATCGCTTCGAGACCAGAAATTATCCGAGGCGGGGATCAAGACCCACAGCGGCAATGCCAAGACCATGATACAGGAAGCTGTGAAGCGGAAGCTGATCACCGAGAATCCATTCCAACTCCTGAAGTCGGGGCCGACGCCGAGCAAGTACAAACGCTATATCACGGCCGATGAGATTCAGCGGGTCATCGACGCTTGCCCCGGCGCCGAATGGAAGCTGCTATTCGGGTTGGCTCGATACGCGGGGCTCCGGGTTCCCTCTGAGTCGCATGGTCTCACCTGGCACGATGTTGATTGGGAACATTCCCGCCTGACCGTGCGTAGCCCCAAGACCGAACATCACGCCGGACATGAACAACGCGTCGTCCCCATCACGCCAAACCTCATGGAGCTGCTGCAGGAGCGTTTCGATGACTGCCAGGAAGGGGAGGAGCACCTTGTCACGATTCGCGGCCAGGGGCGTATTGCGAAGCAGGTGAAGGCCATCTGCGCCCGGGCCGGTGTCGAGCAGTGGAAGCGGTTATGGCAGACGCTGCGGGGTTCTTGCGAGAAGGAGTGGGCCATGACTCTGCCGCAGTACGCCGTGAGCCGGTGGATCGGCCACAGCATCACAGTCAGCGGGCGCCACTATGCCAACGCCGTCCCCGACGAGTTGTTCGATCGGGCCGCCGGAAGGATGGCGGGCTCGCCTTCAGTCGCGCAGCGCAAAGCGCAGCGGAAGGTGTCGGAAACGGCCGGAAATGAACAGAAATCACAGACTGACGAAACTGACGGCGAAGAATCTAATTCCTTTCCTTTCAGCAACTTGCAGCAGTTTTCCGATCATTTCCTACCGAACGAAGAATGGAGGCGGGGGGAATCGAA
>JBHHUB010000317.1:0-2618 GCA_046753625.1 Phycisphaerae bacterium
TAAAACGGACCTAAAGCCTGTACTGCAGATTCCGCACGACGATGTGCTTGTTAGCATCTCTCAGTTTTTTGATGGCGCCCTCTGCCTGAACGGAATACCCACCGACAATCACTTCACCCAGCACAGAAAAAGGGGTCAGGACCCTCCACATGACACTTATCCATCATCCTCCCTCCACCCATCGACCCAGCTGAGCATCGGCTCCCTGTTTTCAGTGTCTCATGCCCCTTGAAGGCCGAGTTCGAAGCGGCGGGCGGCGACCGAGAGTTCATGCAGGAATCGAGCGCAGTGGCCGTCGTCCTTGAAAATGGAGCTCCACAGTTCCGACCGCTGTGTGACTTCAAACTTGGGATTTGAAGCGGAGGGGAAGGTTCTTGGAGTCGCCGGGTAGGGTCAGATTCCAGTCGTTGATATCACGGAAGAGATGATCGGCGGCGTCGCGCTCGTCTTTCCGACCGGTGAGATGGAGGGCGATGGTGATGGACTTCTCATTCACTCGGATGTCGCCTGGCGACTCGAAGATATTGGCGAGGACTTTCTTGGCTTCGAGGGGTTTTCGGAGATGGTCGGCGAGGTTGAGGGCCAGCTCGCTCTCGGCGTTGGCGCAGGCGATACGGATGGTGTCGATGACGGTCTTGTAATGTGGATCGTGGTAGGTCAGCTCGCCGGCGAGCTCGCTGTCTTCAAGCGGAATGTGCGTGGGCACGCTCGGCCGCTGGGCCTTGATCTCGGTCTTGAGGGCGACGCACTGTTCGAGGTCGGCTTTGAGCTCTGCGCGATTCGGTGAGCCGGCTTTCAGTGCAGCCAGCTTGTTTCTGAGCTTGCCCTCGCGGGCATCGGCCAGCTTGAAGGAGAATTCGAGACGGCGTCTGGCGGGGTTCGGGATGATGGTGCCAGGGGCGTAATCGACGGTCTTGCGGCGGTCGAGCTGGTTGAGGCCCCACCGCTCCTTGCCGTGCTTGAAGCCGTTCTCCTGCACCCAGCGGCCGGTGATGATCTCGATGAGTCGCCAGGCGGGTTCTTTGGACACGGCCAACAAATTGATCTGGCGACCGTCGTCGGTGAGCAGCGAGATGCGTCGTACTCGACCGCGCTTCTTGCCCAGGTTGGCCAGCCGCTTCTCGTGCACGAGAAACACCTCGCCGTCCTCCAGTTTCACTTTCTCGGTGAAGGCCGACTTGGGCAGCTTCCGGTACGGCTTGCGCTCGTAGGTCACGAACTCCACGCCGGTGTCGCGCAGCTGCGCCATGTTCTCGGGGAACGCCCCGGCCCGGTCGAAGGCCAGCAAGATGCGCTGTTTGTCGTCGAGGCCGCCCCGCATCAGCTCGGCGATGGGGCTCAGCCAGTCGCAAAGGGAGTCGTGACTCGGGGCCTCCACGCGAAACACCGGGCGGCCGTCTTCGTCGTGTACGTAATAGTCGGTGACTCCCGGCACCGCTCGTTTATCCTGCATGCGCCAGCCCTTGCGAATCGTCTGCTTGCCCGTGTACGACCGCATGTGGTTGTCCACGTAAAACACCGCCGGCGCATCCTCCGCGGACCTCGCCGAGTCCAGATAGACCCCGGTCATGCGCAGATGAAGTTTGTTGGCCATGCCGCCGCCGTCCACGTACCGCTTGATGATCCGTCGCACCCAGCTCTCCGACGGCGCGTGATTTGTGCGAAGCAGCAACGGCGCGGTTTTCGTCTCCAGCCTCCGCACCCCCTCCACGCATTTCCGCCCAATGCCCAAAGCCAGTACCACCGCGTCGATGGCCATCCGCAGCCGCTCCTTCCAGCGGCCGCTCGCCTCCCAGCCCCGCATCGCCGCCTCGTGCAGCCCGTACGAATGAAGCAGCGCCACCAGCAGCAGCCCCCCCGCATGCTGCACCATCTTGCCGCTGCGTACCGGCGCCACCGCCAGACCCTCGTCGCCGGAAAGCTCCTCGTCTCCAGGGCCGTCGGAGGGGAGAGCGATCGATGATTCCGTCGCAGCCTCGGCCCGCCGCTCCTTCCAGGCGCTGTGTACGCGGCAGATCGAACGATAGCTCAGGTCGAGCTTCTTGCCTTCTTTCACGAAGGCCTGGTGCGCATTCAGCCCCCTGTCGAAGAGCCGCTCCAGCTGGACCACAACGTCGTCATTGAGCTTGCGGGCTCTGCCGCCCCGTGGCTTCGCGGGTATCGCCGAGAGCCCTTCCCGCGCTACTGTGAGCCGAATCTGCCGCAATCGTTCATGGGAGACCTTGAAGGCACGGGCCAGGGCGCCCTTCCTGAACGAGCGGTCGTCCGCCAGACCTACGAGCAGGATGTTCCTGGCCAGAACATCCCTCGGTCCGAACGTCCCGGCGAGGTGTCCACCGACGAAGACCTCGCAGGTCTCGCCGTGGTAGACGGCGCAGCTGTCGATGGAAAACCAACGCGTCTCGCTGCCGATATCGTGGCCGTGCTCGGGCATGATGAGTGCATTTTGTATCATGCCCAATAGAACGTCTGGGGCGGAGTTCCATTCCAACTTCCATTGGCTGATTCTGCTTTTTCAACCCATCGAAATTACACACCCGTCAGGTGTGCCGTCGGAACTCTGGCGCTCACTTGGACGAAGCGGCCTCGCAACGCGTCCCTGGGAGATCGCCTTGCGC
>JBHHUB010000318.1:0-2590 GCA_046753625.1 Phycisphaerae bacterium
GCGAGTGCGCAAAGCGCGCCAGTAATGGCTCTCAGGTTTATTTGCCCAAATCGTCGGTGAAACATGAAGCGTTTTTTCCGGGTCTTGCCGAGTTTCATATTATCTTCATGGATGGGCTTTTCGGCATGGATACAAGCGATTTTGGAGGTGCCTTGAAGGCGACTTTGGCAGGCAGCAGCGAAAACTTTGTGCGCTTATTCCCGCGACTCGGCGGCGGTCGGGCCGTCGGACAGCATGGGCGGGCAGCGTGCGATCCGGTGGCGGGCCACGCATCGTCGCAAGATGGAGTCGCTCAGGTTTGGGTGTTGATGGCACACCGAAGCGGTGCGCGAGTATATTACACTGCGAAGTTCAACGCGGCTGACGCCGAGAGCCGGGTACAGGTTCATGTCACTATTGCACGCGAGGCAAAGCAGTGATGCTTGACGGTGTGCTTGTGGACACGCGGCTGATTCTCGGTGGAAGCCTCTGCTTGACAGTCGCCGCGTGGCTCGCCGTGAGACGGGCCATTGCAGGCGGTCGTCAGCGTCGGCCTCGGTTCTGCCCACAGTGCGGCTTCGACATCGCCGCTCGGCTGGCTAGGCGCGACGCCGTACCCATAGCTCGTCCGGCCTCGGTGTGCGTGGAAGCGCCACGCGCCATCGCGTCAGGGGCGTTGCCGTCGGATTTGCTTAGTCGAGGGTGGAGTCGCGTTGTCCAACCCTCCGCCGATGCTGATGGCTGTCCTGTGTTTCCCGCTGGCGGGAACGCCCGATTCTTCACGATTTGGGCTGCGGGAAACCACGCTTTTGACGGATCGCCGCGTAGGGAGTCGTTCTTCCATGCCTTGCAGGCCATTCTGCGAGAGCGTTACGGTGGGGTCACGGTGCAGAAATGGAACCGCGAGGCACGGACTCAGGACGAGGTGGTCGCAGTAGCCGAAGAAGCTGAGCGTAGGATGAGCCTATGATGGGCAAAGAGGTTGGCCCTTCGCTCCAGCGGTGCAATCGGAGGCGTAGAAGTGTCAAGCATCATGTCCCCGGCACGCCGACCCCGTTGGTGGGCCTGCAGGGGCCGTTGAACCGTGGTCGTTTCATGGCAGGTACGAAGTTTGGTTGGGGCAATGTGCCACGAGGCTGTTCTGGCGGCGTTTTCGAGCGTGTTTCCCGGCGACGGAAGACTGGCAGACTTTCGCAAAACTCGGCAAGTCTCAATCCGGGATCACGCACTGCGACTCCACCGTGCGGTCTCGTCGTGACGGGAAACTGAGCGCATTGTGCCAGTCAGGGGGAAAGATGATGGGAAAGGTCAGCCGATACTTCACCGCCGCCGAGATGAAGGCGTTACTGCACGCCGTGCGGGCGAAGGCCGCTCGCGGCGGTCTGGTAGACAAGGTGGATCACGCCCTCGTCGTGTGCGCGTGGGCGACGGGATGCCGGGCCGGAGAGATAGCCTCCATCAGCATCGACATGAGCCGACCCAACCACATCGACACGGAGGCCGGGGTCGTAGTCATCGACGAAGCCAAGTGGGATACGAAAGGCATCGTGCCGCTCGACCGGGCGAGCCTGCGTGTGCTGCGGCGATATCTCCGCGAAGTCAGGCCACGGATGCGGTTCGCCGACCGCTCGGACAGATTATTCCTCACGAAAACCGGGTCACCATACACGCCGAACACGATGTCGAAGAAGCTCTCGATGCTCCTCTCGCGTTACGGCTTTCCCGACAAGACTGCTCACTCTCTCAGGCATTACTGCTGCACAGACATCATTCGCCGGACGAACGGCAACATCTCGTTGGCGAAGATGCTGATGCGTCACCGTGATGTGCGCTCGACGATGAAATACGATCACCCCAGCCTCGACGACCTGCGCGGCGCGGTCAATCGCCGATCCGAGTAGACCGACCGGAAAGCCAGTCCATCAAGTCCAACGGTTCGCTCTTGATGCTGCCGCCCTGCGCGTTGCACGGCCCGCCTGAAAAAACCGCCCCCACCGAATAACCCACCGCGGCGCTTTACCCCTATTCGCTGAAAACACCCCCCGGAGGCCCTACGCGCGCAGCCCCTCATGGCTTCCATGCACGCGATGAGACATATGCCGAGTCGATAGTGACATATCGCGTCACTCTCCAGCACACAAGGCCGAATGTCGGTCACAGGCGACGATCTCGGTGTCCTTCGGCATGAGATGCGCCCAGCGTCGTATTTCGTAGTCTATGCCCCGGAGCCTCGGTTGATTTCGAGAGAACCATCGGCAGACATCCTCCACATCGTCATGATGCTTGTTCCATTTCTCGCTCCACTTGACGGCCATGGTGCCTGCCGGATTCGCGTGAATCCTCTCCAACCTGCTGCGCGGCGGAGGTGGGAAGCCGTGCGTCCGGCCATCCACGCAACGCTGGCAGAAGTAGAGGGCTTGCGCCAACATGCCGTTGATGAGCGTCGCCACATGCCATTTGGGCATCGGGTTCTGGCCAGGTAGTAGGTTGATCGAACCTGCCCAGAACACGAAGTGATGCCCCGCAGTATCGCGTCCACCCGGTGGCCGACCCGCGTACAGACCCGCGCGGTAACGCGGTCGGTCTGGCCAGTCCAGCAGCAAGACTAGCC
>JBHHUB010000319.1:0-2582 GCA_046753625.1 Phycisphaerae bacterium
TCGACCTCGTTCTCCTTGAATGTCACCCTCTCCCATCTCATGGGTACCTCCCTTCAACACATTATATCGAAGAGCCTCGGGCGACGGTTGGGAGGCAGCGGATTGAGTGGGGCCAGCTGGGCCGGGGGATGGGTGCGCAGCTAGGCAGGCAGGGGCGGCCGGGAGGCGGCTCGTTATCCCATCTAAGCGCCGCGATCCGTTAGAACACACACCGTGGCCTTCTTCGTCGCCAGCGAGTGTGTCCCCGGCCACCGCCGCGACCCGATGATGCGGGTGTGCGACCCGATGGCCGCGCGGACTGCCGGCACCCAACCCACGACTTGGCGGCGGGGCAGAGCGAGTGCGGCCGGCTCGCTACCAGTGCGATCGAGCGGATGCAGTGTCGGGGGACTTCATCCCCTCCGACCCTCCAAGGCCACTCGGGGCGATGGACTATATGAAATGGCTGGCAGGAGTGGCTGGCGGAGCGCGGCGGGTTCCGAGGCCGACCGCGCTGGTTCCATCAGGCTGCTGCGCTTGGCGTTGGGGAAGATTGAACGACCCAATCCGGGTGGGCAGGCACGGGCTGACTGACGTTGCTCGGTGCGTCATGCAGGACGGCGAACGCGAACCCGATCCCGCCGGGGACATCATCGCCCAAGCGGATGAGGAGAACGACGAGGCCAGGGCGTATGAGCGAATCATCGAAGCGGCGGACGAGTGCGGGAAGGCCAGGAAACGGATGGGATAAGGACAATAGAAGGGTGGCGTACTCGACATCCCAAAGGGGCCCGCTGCGCGGGCCCTTCCCTATGCTGAATCCTGAACAGCACCTTCCCCAGACAGCCGTTCTGCCACCGAAGGGCACCCGAAACGCATGTCATCGTGGAGGCCCCAACCCTGATGTCCTCCCCGACGTTAGCCATAGACGAGTGGCGCAGCCCGAATGTGGCAAGCGACGCTCGGCTGTGAGTGAACCGACAGAGGGGAAGCCGTCCGATGGCATTCCTTACACGCACGCCACTCTTGGAATCGCACCGAGTTCCTGCGCGGATGAGAAGCCGTGGATGCGCAGCGTCGGTGTGCGAGGAGAAGGGCCCGTTGCGATCTACCTCTATAATGTGACATGACGATATACATCAAGGAATCCGACCGGGACGTGCTGCGGCGGTACGTGTCCACCCACACTTACGAGATGGCCGAGGCGAAGGCCAAGCGGCTTCGGCGGAGGGCGTTGCGGACCCGGCAAGGAACCAAACGCCGTGCGGCATTGCTCGCCATGGGCAGGTTCCTGCTCCGCGAGGTCAACATCGGGCGGGCGCTGGATGAGTTGGCGGATGAGGATTGGGGGTAGCCGCTCTCCGGTAGCGGCCTCAGTCGTCGTCACCTTCCCGGATGGCCGCGATGTCGATTCGGTGCCACTGGGCCGCGCCGACCAGTACGCCGACGAGACCACCAGGCCGCGCCAAGATGGCGCCGGCCAGGTGATCGCGCCGTGCCGTCCGCATCTACAGACCCGCCCGCCACGGGTCGGACACGCCCTTCGCCTGAAGCCAGGCGACCGACCGCCCGAGGAGCGCCTTCTCGGCCTGGTGCAGCTCGGCCATCTCGTCGTCATCCATGCAGTCGTCCCCGTCCCGCATCTGCCCGACCATGTCGAACAGCTTGTGGTGCAGGTCGTACATCAGCCGCACCGTCTCGTCTTCAAGTGCCGCCTTCGCGTCCTTCTTCTCCGTCAGCGAAATAGTCTTTGCCATGCCTGTCTCCTGTGTGTGCTGAAGTGGCAATCGATGTCGCCAATCACCTGGAGGCTCTCTCCGTCCTCCCATTGATTATATCGCTCTCCCGAGCTTTCTAGGGGCGGCGCGACTACGACGGCTGCGCCCTACGGCAAGATGACTGCGCTGAGTGAAGTCCAGGCGGGGAGGCCCCACGCCCCCGATCCGTTCCCGTAGGGCGCGCCGCCCAGACACGGACCACGCGACGGACGCCACGCTCGGTCGTTGCGGGAGATGACGGCAGGCTTCATCCCCTCCGATCCTCCGGGGTTACTTGGGGCGTCGGGATATAATGGGGTGAGGAGGACCGACCATGAAATGGCTGGCAGGATTGTTCAAGCATCTCGGCGAACGTCTCGAACAGGATGGGTGCGACAACACCATGCGTCTCGCCACCGATTTCCTTCAGGATTCCGACGAGTGCGATGATTGCGGAGACGCGCTCGAATGGCTGGCGGAGCGCGGCGCGTTCTGCGACTGCGAAGTGCTGCTCAACGTGGAGCCGCCCGACGATGGCGACGCCATCCAGGCATCGACCAGAGCGTATGAGCGGATCATCGAGGCGGTGGATGAGTACGAGAACGCCAAGAAACGGATGGGATAAGGACATTACAAGAGCGGTGTAGGTGGCAGCCGCGAAGGCCCGCTGCGCGGGCCCTCCCTATACTGGATGCTGAATGCCCTCTTCCCCGAGCAGCCGTCCTGCCACTGAAGGACACCCGCAACGCATGCTGTCGCAGGGGCCCCACCCCTCCGATCCGCGTTCCGAAACCTTCCGCTATAATAAGGGGTGACGCACGGCCGCTCGGACACAGCGATAGACTT
>JBHHUB010000320.1:0-2573 GCA_046753625.1 Phycisphaerae bacterium
ACCTTCGACCTTTGACTTTCGACCTTCGACCTTCGACTTTCGACTTTCGACTTTCGACCTTCAATCTTCAATCTTCAATCTTCCAATCCTCAACCGCCCCCGCCCCTTGTGCGAACGCAGAGCGATGGTGCGTCCGGGACGCACGCCACGCGGCTACACTACGCCACGCCCAACGCCCGCCGACCGGACCGGAACAGCAGCGTCCCTGCCGTGAGCGTGACACCGATCATCACGAGGAGCCCCCATTCGCTCACAGCCGGAATGGGCAAGCCGGCCGCGAAATTCACCTCGAACGTGTCGATCCAAACCGCCTCCAACGCCCCGTTGGTGGCCGTCACCTCAATGCGGCGGACCGGCGCATCGAAGGTGATCGTCTGCGGATCCGGCATGGAAAGCAGGCAATCCCCGTTGGTCGTAAGACCCGGTGCGTTGACTTCGTTACCTCCGACGGCCGCATCGAAGAACTTCATGGTCCCCGACGCGCCGGGCCCCTGATGCGCGAAGAACAGCCTCAGGCTCGTCAGATCATCGTCCAGGGTGATGGTCAGCGGGGTCGCGGCTTGGACCTTGTACGCGAACAAACCGGTGCTGTAGCAACCGGTGAGCCCCTCGACCAAACATCCACCGCCCCCGCTGAACGACGCGCCGCACACCGCGCCGGCGTTCGGGCAGGAGGTATCAAAATCAATCGTGCACGTCGGCAGCGCGGCCGTCGACACCGAGGCGATCAAACCAACGAACCCAACAGCAAGAACTGCACAGCCGGGTTTCCGCTTGCCATGCTCCATATCCATTCCCCTTATTGTTAGTACCAGAACCTGTTTGTGTTACGCGGCAATCACCGCCTGTCACCGCGAGGCAGACCGATCCGGCGTGCCGGCGCGGATGGCGCCGAGCGTGCAGGCCGCCACGACGGGCCTACGTCTTCCATTCAAGCATGTTTTCCCCGCCCTGGGCGCTGGCGAGGAGTACTCCAGTATGTCCGGAAACCGCAAATGTTTGAAGAGAATTCCCAAGATTTCGACGCGTTCCTACAAAAAAAAGACCGCCCCGAAGGGCGGCCTTGCAGTACTACTTTTGCTCGAAAGCCGGATGGAGCCGCTACGGCGTGATGTTCAGCGTGTCTCCGATCAAATCGGAAGCCACCATGCCGGATTGCCCGAACAATTGCACCGTCACGGTTACTTGCTCCCCGGCGCCGGCGGTAAACGTGAGGGTGGCGGGAACCGGCGGGTTTGCGTCGGGGTCTTCCTGAACCAGATCAAACGCAACGTCCGCGGGGACGACAGCGCCGGCCGGGACACCGGACACGCTGTAGACGGCCTTGAGGCCGGTGCAACCGGTTGCGTCAACGGTGGTGGAACCCGCCAGCAGTACCGGTGTGCCGATCGTCGCCGAATTCCCGGAAGCTGCAAAGCTCAGATCGACCGTGCCGACTTGAATGGGCACCGTTGTGGAAAGCGAGCTGGTGACCAGCAAATTCGAGCCGTCTTCTCTGATGGTGCAGACCAGTACGCTGAAGCTAAGGTCCGTGCACTGCGTGACTGCGGGGGCCACAAATGTGGCACGCAACGCATCATTCGGGTCGGCAGTGATCGATACGGCATCGCTGTTGTCGGTGGTATCGGCACTCCAGAATGCCGTTGCGTTCGCTGAAATGAGCGGACTGGTATCCTTGACGTCCAGGGAGGCTTCCTCACCGGGCTGCACCGCACCGCCGTTGCGGGCGACGTCCAGAAGGGTGGGCGCGACGGCCGGTCGTGTCACCGTCACGCTTGCGCTCCCGTCCGTGAAGCCGGGGTCTGTCGTCGTAACAGTTACGGTGAACGCAAAGCTCGCAGCGGCGCTGCCGGCCGGCATGGAAAAAGTCGCCGTGCCATCAGACATGACCTGAAAATCAGTTACCGATCCGGTGTCGCCCGTCCAGGTGAACGTAAACGGCGGGTTCGGATCGGGGTGGACCGCGGGCACGTTGGCAGTGACGTTCAGCGTAACCGGCTCGCACGAGAACCGATCGGTAGCTGCTCCCGCGACGCTGGCCTCAACCATGATCGGTGCCGATTCGCCGGTGCCATTGTCGTTGCCGTTCCCTCCTCCGCCTCCGCCGCCGCCGTCGGAATCGCACAGATCGCCGACACCGTCCCCGTCCGTATCCGCTTGGGTTGGGTTTGATGTGTTCGGGCAATTGTCGCAAAGATCACCCACGCCGTCCCCGTCCGTATCGGTCTGATCGGGGTCGGTCTTATTGGCGCAGTTGTCGCACGCATCGCCGAGGCCGTCTCCGTCGGCATCGGCCTGCGATTCGTTGGGATCATCCAAGCAATTGTCGCACGCGTCGCCCGCGCCGTCTTCGTCGCTATCAAGTTGATCCGTATTTACGTCGTTGTCGCAGTTATCACACGCGTCACCGAGGCCGTCACCGTCCGTATCGAGTTGATCCCGGTTGGGAACCGTTGGGCAGTTGTCGGTGCCGTCCGGGGGGTCCAGGATGCCGTCGGAATCCTGATCGCCCTGGCATTCGTCACCCACGCCATCCCCGTCCGTGTCGGTTTGATCGACGTTTACGGCCTGCT
>JBHHUB010000321.1:0-2571 GCA_046753625.1 Phycisphaerae bacterium
TCCCGTTTTCGATCCGCGGCGTGATTTGCTACCAGGGTCTTGGGAATCTCTTTTGGGCCGACTATAGCGCCGCGCTGCTGGAGACTATGGTTCGCGACTGGCGAACTCGCTGGAGACAGGGTGACTTTCCCGTAGGCATGGTCCAGCCGTCTCCTTACGACTGTAGCAAATGGCTCAGCTCGGGCCCCAATGCGTATTCCGTGCAGAGAGAAGCTCAACTGATCGTTCAAGAGAAGGTTGCCAACGTCGGCATTGCCCTGACGATGGACGTTGACGCGGTCGACGTGCTCCATTTCACCAACAAGCAGATAGTCGGCCACCGGCTGGCTTGCTGGGCGCTGACTGCCGTCTACGGATCGGACCTTCCCTATGAGGGCCCGATCTACGAGTCGATGAGCGTCGAAGGTGAATCGGTCCGCATTCACTTTCGCCACACGGGCACCGGATTGACGACGCGCGACGGCCGCCCGCCGTCGCACTTTCAGGTTGCCGGCGCCGATCGCGAGTACCATCCGGCTACGGCCACGATTGACGGCCATACGGTGGTCGTTCAGAGTGAACGCGTTGCGAAACCGATCGCCGTGCGCTTCGCGTTCACCGACACGGCCGTGGTGAATCTGATGAACGACCACGGTCTGCCGGCGTCGTTGTTCCGAACCGATACTGTTGCACTGCCTGAAACCGAACGTGAAGACTGAGAGACAAACATGAAAGTGGCAGTTGGCGACCAGGCGCCGGATATCACAGTGAGCGCTCACAACGGGCAGCAGATCTGCTTGAGTGACTATCGCGGCGAGAAGGTGGTGCTCTTCTTCTATCCGAAGGACGGCACGCCGGTCTGCACGAAGGAGGCCTGCGCGTTCAGAGACACCTACGAGCAGTTTGTGGAAGCGGGGGCCGTGGTGATCGGCGTCAGTGCCGATTCTGAGAAGAAGCACCAGTCGTTCGCCGCGAAACACCGACTCCCGTTTCTTCTCGTAAGCGACAAGGATGGTTCGCTTCGCAAGGGTTTTGCGGTGCCTAAGACGATGGGCTTTTTGCCGGGCCGAGTCACGTACGTGATTGACAAGGAGGGTGTGGTGCGGCTGGTTTTCAACGACCAGAGCCTCTTACACTCTCCCGTTTGTCACGTCGAGGAAGCTCTGAAAAGGCTAAAGGGGACAGGCAACAATATTGCCAGAGCAGGAGTGATTTGATAGGATTCAGTGAGTCAAGTTCTCACTGAAATTGGGGAGGGATGGCCATGGCTCGTCTTGCGCGCAGAGAGGTGATCGATCCGACGGAAATCCAGATTTGCCATACCATCAGCCGGTGTGTGCGGCGGGCATTTCTCTGTGGAGATGACCCCCTTAGCGGACAAGGCTATGATCACCGGCGGCAGTGGATTCGCGATCGCTTGGAGTTTCTCGCTTCGGTCTTTGGGATCGATTGCTTGACCTACGCCGTGATGAGCAACCATATCCACCTCGTGCTTCGCTCAAGGCCGGATATCGTCGCCACCTGGAGCGACGAAGAGGTGGCACGACGTTGGCTTCGGCTGTTTCCGGCGAGGCGAGAAAAAAACGGTTCGCCAGCAGAACCCACGGAGGCGGAGATTGCCGTGATCGTGAATCAACCCGAGGTGCTTGCCGAACGCCGGCGCCGGCTGTCGGATATCAGTTGGTGGATGCGCTGTACGACCGAGCATATCGCTCGACGAGCGAACCGCGAAGACCGTTGCACGGGGCACTTCTGGGAAGGCCGTTACAAGTGCCAACGGTTGCTGGATGAGGCCGCTTTGTTGGCTTGCGCCGCCTACGTGGACTTGAATCCGATCCGCGCCGCCATGGCGGAGAAACCCGAGGAGGAAGGGACGTTCACGGGAGCCAAGGACCGGATCGACGATCAGACGGGGAAGGACAATGCAGGTAGCGGCAGAAAGCCTAACCGGAAGAAAATGCACGACCGCGAGCGGAACGGGCCGGGGCCCAAGAGTGGTTGGCTGAGTCCCTTGGAAGCGAACGAATCGACGGATCCGCAGGGTGAGGACCCCTGCAAAAGCGGCCGCCGCGCCAGCCGGAAGGGTTTTCTTGCGGTTTCGCTTTCCGAATACCTGGAGTTCTTGGATTGGACTGGCCGCCAGATTCACCGCAAGAAACGAGGCCGTATCCCCGATGACTTGTCGCCCATTTTGGATCGCATCGGTCTCGACGCATCCGGCTGGTGCGACCTGGTCAAGCAATTCGGTCGCACGTTCAAACGCGTGGCCGGCACATCGGAACACTTGGTCGAAGAAGCCACTCGTCGGGGGCAATGCTGGGTTCAAGCTCCCGGGAATCCGCTGACGGTTGCCAATTAGCGAGACCAACGGCATCCCATTCGCAGACGTCATCTGACGCGGCTCATGCTCTGGCTGCATTCGGGCCTCATCTGACTCGTTGTTCCCACGCCCCCAATTCTCTTCCCCTGTCACGCGGCAACCCGCACGGGCCATCGCCACCGCAACCAGACATGAGGCGGGCATGTCAAGATGTTCGCGATACTTTGCCTGTCCCCTATTCCGCTAGGTTTGGCAACGAAAAGACGCTACCC
>JBHHUB010000322.1:0-2542 GCA_046753625.1 Phycisphaerae bacterium
TGGTGTTGGCTTACCAGTTGACCCACAGCGACTCGATCCGCCGTTGCCTGCCAGGAATTGCCATGACACGCGAAGAAGAACTTGTCCGCCAAGGCTGGGAGAAGCGGACAACGTACGACGAGCCTCGGCTGAGCGAAATGGCCGAGATGTATGCGGAACTGGGGCTCGAAGTGCGTATCGAGCCGTTCGATCCCGCCGTCCAGCCGGACTGCGCCGAATGCATGCGTCAACAGCCGGAACGTTACAAGACCATATACGTGCGGAAAGCTACCGAATAGACCGGCGGAAGGCTAAGCATTTGGGCACGAGTTCTATCCCTTTGTGTACGATGGCCCTCCGAGGCCGTCGTTCGTGTTTCGATGGCCTCGGAGGGCGCGTGAGCCGCAGGGCTCAGGACTAAGTTTAACACGGGAGTTATTCCGTGAACAAACGGTGAGGTTTGGAAAGGAGGATACGCATGTGAGCCGAAGCCTACCTGGGCGGGACCGTACCCGTCCAGAAATCTCTGCTCGAACTCCGCGACTCTCAGCGGGGGTACGCAGCCAGGGCGGGGGCACCGGGAGGGCCGGAGAAGTCTCCGTCGCGAAGGGGCCAGGCAGAGATACTCCGGGAGAATGCACTCAGGCCTCTGAGATGCGCCAGACTCCGCTCTCTGTTGAAGCGCCGGGGTTGCCCAGACCCTCCGTGGTCGGCTGTGCGGATGCCGGTTGCGGGTCTCAGGGGTGGTGCGTGTGGTCGCCTGGAGAAAATGGTCCTGGGTCTGACCGGTGAAGCCCTACGTCGTCCAATGGTTGGTAAGCCGTGGTGTATAAGCCTCTGGTGAAATCCCACGGTTACGCGACGGTGAGGAGAACGTTGCCTTGATGGCCTCCTCTTTAAGGGTAGCAGCAGAACCGGAGTAGCTCGCTTACCAGGGGATGGCCCCAGGCGGGTGAAAGGGGAAACCGATCGAAGACGGAGAACGAACGACGAGTCCATGAGGAAAGTTAGCCCCTCGGCTGCCGCCCCAAATGGCCTGCCCGTGCTCTTGCCGGGAAAGCGCGAGGAAGCCGCCGCCGATACGCCACTCGGACTGCCGGTGCTAAGAAACGTCCCCCAAAGCCCGCCGTTCTGAACTCCATGGTTGCAACGTGTGAAAGGCTCGTCATGGGCAAGAAGATCAAGGTGCATTCGCTCACCGGAAGGATCACTCCTGAAGTGATGCGAAAAGCCTTTAAGGCAGTCCGGCGGAATCGCGGGGCGGCCGGGGTCGACAAAGTCAGCATCAAGATGTTCGAGGACAATCTCGAAGAGAACCTCGCGGCGTTAATGCGGGACCTGAAAGCCGGCACGTTCCGGCCGAAGCCGCTGCGTCGGACCATGATCCCCAAAGGCCCGGATTCCAACAAGTTGCGGCCGCTTGGAATACCGGTGGTTCGTGATCGCGTGGCGCAGGAAGTGGTTCGAAGTCTTCTTGCTCCCGTATTCGAGCCGCTGTTTCATGACGCCTCGTACGGATTTATGAAGGGAAGAAACTGCCATCAGGCGATCGAACGGGTCTTGGAGCTCCACCGTCAAGGGTGCATGGTGGTACTCGACGCGGACATCCAGGGGTTCTTTGACAACATCCCGCACAAGATCATCATGGATGCGGTGGCAGCCGAAATTGCGGACGGGAACATCCTGCGTCTAGTGGAGAAGTTTCTCACGGCTGGGGTGATGGAAAATGGAGTCTTTAAGCCGACGACCATCGGCACGCCTCAAGGAGGAGTGGTTTCGCCCCTGTTGGCGAATATCGTGTTGAATCACCTGGACTGGCAGTTGCACGAAGCGGGGTATCACTTCGCGCGCTACGCCGACGATTTCGTCGTCGTCTGCCGGACCCAACAGCAGGCGCAAGAGGCACTGGCGTTGGTGAAGCGTGTGTTGGAGGAAGAGCTCGGGCTCCGTTTGAGTCCCGAAAAGACGAAGGTGACAACTTTTGGGAAGGGTTATGACTTTCTGGGGTTTACCCTCTCGTCGCGCTCTCGCCGGATGCGTGAGAAGTCGGTGTTGAAATTCAAAGCCAAGATTCGGTCGTTGACCGTTCGCAAACGCAACTTGGATGCGGAGGTGATTAAGCGATTGAACCAAGTGATCCGGGGTACGGCGAATTACTTTGGTCCCAGGTTCTCCACGAATCGCACGTTGTTTGATCAGCTCGACAAGTGGATTCGGATGCGGCTTCGCTGCATGAAGAAGAAACGGAAGAGCTACCGCGACAACTGGAAGCTGCGGCTGACGTATTTTCGCAACAAACTTGAACTCGTGGAACTGCTAGATCTGATTGTTTGTGATTAAGCACACCGCGTGATTCCCCGCGAGGGGCAACTTCGGTTGGGGTCGCCCGGTGAGCGATCCTCACGCCGGTAAATATGGAGAATTGACTCCATTGCGACAACGGGGAGGGAGTGGCTCACCACCACTCCTTTACCCGCTCATCCTACAAGATGCCCGCCGTCGATCCCGCTTCGGCAGACGATAGCACACGAGAAACCCCCGCATGGGATGCCCCCTGGATTTA
>JBHHUB010000323.1:0-2541 GCA_046753625.1 Phycisphaerae bacterium
TGGCGAGAGCATCGCCGGGATTGGTCAACGTGCCGCCGTAGGAGCCGCTGTGCAAGTCCTGTTTCGGTCCGGTGAGCGTCAATTCCTTGTAGATCATTCCCTTGGTGCCGTAGGTGATCGCGGGGGTGTCGTGGTTGTACTTGGGCGTGTCGGAAAGCACGACATAATCGCAGGCAAGCCGCTCCCTGTGTTTCTCGATCACCGCCTTGAGGTTGACCGAGCCGATTTCCTCCTCGCCTTCGATAACAAACTTGACGCGAATGGGAAGCCGCCCCGCTACCGTTTTGAAGCATTTGGCGGCCAGCAAGTGGGTGAGCACCTGCCCCTTGTCGTCAGCGGAACCTCGGGCATACACCAGACCGTCGCGCACCGTCGGCTCAAAGGCCGGTGTATGCCACAGGGACTCATCGCCCACCGGCTGCACGTCATAATGCCCGTACACCAGCACGGTAGGCCCGTCGCCGGTCGCGGGGCCGCTATCAGAAAGCACGCAGGGATGCCCCGGCGTGTCCACCAACTCAACCTCGAAGCCGCCTTCCCTAAAGAACCGCTCGACCCACTGCGCGCCTTTGCGGATATCCGCCCGGCTTTCCGGATCGGTCGAGATGCTCGGAATCCGCAGCAGCTCAAAGAACGCCTCGGTGTGTTGCTCCTTCTGTCGGTCAATTCGGGCGAGAACCTGCTCAATCACTTGGATATACCTCGAATAGGGATAACTTCTTGGGATGGAACCGGGCTGATGCTAGCATGAATCGTGTGATTCAGCCAATGACCTGCTCGGTTGGTGTACCGGTGGGGGGTGTGACCAGGAACCGGGGCAGCCGTGGTTCATTGCGGGCAGCGTCTTCGCTCCAACGGGCCGGCAACACCGTCGTCCCAAGGGGGCAGCAACATGATAGCCCAGGGCAGAGCGAAGCGGTGCCGACCGCGTAGCGCCGCCCTGGGGTCCGATGACCACAACATTCAGCCCTGAAAGGGCGCAACAGGGCTTGGGACGTGGGGCAGGCGATGATCTCGCGGACACGGAACGGACGGTCCGAGGGCCGGAGCCCAGGGCACTGAGTTGGCTGGGGGCACTCGCGTGAGCAGGCCGGTGGCGGTGCGCGCATGGCTCGTTTTGGGTACGATTTCGGTACGTTTCGGAGTATCTCGAACCCATGCGAGCGTTGAGGGAGCGAAATGCGGAGCGACGAACGACCCATGGCGACCCGTGATAACGTGAAGCGCGATGATGCGTCGGGCGAATCGACGGGGCGTTCCTTCGACGCTGCGCCGATCGATCCGCCGGACTGGTCGCTGGTTCGGTTCGCCGTCGCCTGTCCACGATGTGGGCGCGACGTACACGGTCGGACAGATCCGGTCTGCCCGGACTGTGCGTTGGCTTTGGATTGGTCCGTTCTTGCTCCCATTGAGGAACTGACCTGCCCCACCTGCGGATACCATCTTTTCGGCCTCACGCAGCAACGTTGCCCGGAATGTGGCGGCGCGTTTTCGTGGGAAGAGGTCGTCGATGGTTTTCGTAGGCGGCAAAAGCCGTTGTTCGAATTCAACTGGCGGGACGCACCGCTTCGCTGGTGGCTACGGGCCGTCGGCGCTGCGTTTCGACCCTGGAAACTCTGGCGAACCATCGACATCTACGATCCCACCGCCGTTCGGGGGCTGATGGTGCTGCTTGCGTTCACGCTGCTGTTGTCGCTCGTCGTACCACTACTGCTTGCCTTCCCGGCTCACTGGCTTCTGGAGTGGTTGACGGGCCTCAGCGGTGCACAGTTTTTTCGTGTCCGGCCGTGGCCCTACGCGCCGTACATGCCGATGCGTTGGTTGCATTTGATTTTTGTGCGATCGTTGATTGGGGCGTGTGTCTGCTTGGTTTGGCTGCTTGGGGCGCTGGGTGGGTTGATAGTGCTGCGCCAGTCGATGGCTGCGTGTCGCGTCCGCGTGGGCCACGTGTTCCGTGTTTGCACGTATGCCGTCGTGCCGCTTGCGTGTAGTCCGATGATCGAAGCCGGCTTCTTGAGTTTAAGCGATACGATTCTGGCATGGCTTGCCATCGATCCCGCATCGTCGCCGCTCAAGGATGCAGTCGGTCGTCTGCTCTTCTCGCTGAACCACGGCTTCGGATTGCCCGTGCTTGTGCTTGTGCTGCTGGTTCTCAGTACGATCTCCGTGGCGACGGGCTACCGGTATTACATTCAAATGCGGCATAGTTGGGGGGTAGCCTTATCAGCGCAAGTGATCGCCGCCGTTACGGCCTCCATTGTATACCTGCGGGTCATCAGCTTGTTTTAGAACAGGGTCGAAGCTGCCGGATGCGGTGTTCTGTGTAACGCAGCGACGGTTTGGCACAGCGGCCCACCGCTGTAGCTCGGACAACCTCCCAGCCGAGGGCGGCTGGGTTGCAAAAGACGACGGCAGGGTTGCAAGGGACTGAGTCAATTCGTTGGGGCCAGCCTGCCGCAGAACCCGTCGTGCGGCATACGCTTCCGGGCCGCGGGCTTCAGTTTGCGCGGCGCTGTCTGTCATCGCGCCATTCGACCCTGT
>JBHHUB010000324.1:0-2536 GCA_046753625.1 Phycisphaerae bacterium
GTGTGGTATCGTTGGCTGTCAACGCAGAACCCTGTGGAGGACGGCTGATGAGTACCAAGAGGACACGGGACCTTCCAGCCCGACTGGAGGGTCTTCGGCGGCGATTCGAGCGGTGGCGGCGGACGCGTAAGGTGCGGGCCCGCATCCCGGAGCCGCTGTGGGCTTCGGCCGTGAAGTTGGCCGGCAGATACGGGATTCACCGGACGGCCAAGGTCTTGCGGGTCGATTACTACGCGTTGAAGAAACGAGCCGAAGGAACGCCTGCTGTCATTGCTAGCAAGACGCCGGCGGAAGTTGCCAGGGCGCGGTTTCTTGAATTGCCCGCTGCCCCGTGGGTCGGCTCCGGGGAATGCACGCTGGAGTTGGAGGACGCCGGCGGGGCGAAGCTGCGGGTCCATCTGAAGGGCTTCGAGACGCCCGACCTGGCGGCGTTGAGCCGGAGCTTTTGGCAGAACGAGTCATGATCCAGATCACGCCGCAGATGCGCGTCGTGGTGGCCGTCGAGCCGGCCGATTTCCGTAAGGGGATTGACGGCTTGGCCCGGCTTTGCAAGGAGGTGCTCCACCACGATCCATTCCGTGGTTGGGTCTTCGTGTTCCGCAACCGAAAAGCGACGGCGTTAAAGATCCTGGTTTACGACGGCCAAGGATTTTGGCTCTGCTACAAGCGGTTGTCCAGCGGGCGGTTTCGCTGGTGGCCGGCCAGTCGAACCAAGGCGGCCAGGACACTGGCGGCCCACCAGTTGCATGTGCTTCTTTCGGCCGGCAATCCCGAAGCGGCCCAGGCGGCACCGGCCTGGCGTCCGGTGGGCCCGGCCGATTGACACAAGGGCCCACAAGGGCCATCGCATCGAATCGATCTTGCGCATTTGATGCGTTCTTGCTATGCTCTGCCGACTGTGAGTCATTGGCCCCACCGCGCGATCCAGGAATCGCTCGTGATCCACGGCGACGAGGTTTTCGCCCGTTGCTGTCGCAGGTATGATGATGTCGAAGGAACCGACGATCATCGAGCTTGACATGGACGAGCTGAAAGACCTTCTCGAGCGTGCCGAGGCGGCACTCGATGAAAAGGATTACGAGACGATCAAGGCGGTCGTCGAGTCCTACGCCTACATCGCCGACTTGGTGGGCGATAAGAATATCACCATCGCTCGCCTGCGGAAGATGCTCTTCGGCGCGAGCACCGAGAAGACGTCGGCGGTGATCGGCGGCGGGACGGATTCGGAGACTCCGCCGTCGTGTGATGAAGACGCCGCGACGGACTCGCCCGGGGAAGCCGACTCGAAAACGGCCCCGGAGGGCGATTCGTCGGCGTCTGGCAAGGGCCACGGCCGCAACGGTGCTGACGCGTATCACGGCGCCGAGAAGATCGAGGTGCCGCACGAGTCGTTGCGGCCGGGCGACGCCTGCCCGGACTGCACGCAGGGGACGGTCTACGCGGTGTCCCGCCCCGGGGTGCTGGTGCGGATCACCGGCCAAGCGCCCGTCGAGGCGAAGGTTTACCGGCTCCAGAAGCTGCGGTGCAACCTTTGCGGCAAGGTTTTCACGGCCCAGGCGCCCGAGGGTGTGGGCAGCCGGAAGTACGACGCAACCGCCGGGAGCATGATCGCGCTCTTGAAGTACGGAAGCGGGCTACCGTTCAATCGCTTGCAGGGCCTGCAAGGGAATCTGGGCATTCCCTTGCCGGCCTCGACCCAGTGGGACATCGTCAACGCCCAGGCCAAGCACATCGAGCCGGTCCACGCCGAGCTGATTCGGCAGGCAGGTCAGGGTGATGTCGTGTATAACGATGACACGACGGTGAAGATTCTGGAATTGATGGGCAAGCGCGCCCAGCAGCGGGCTTTGGCGGAGGAGTCCGTCGAGGGCGTTGCGCAGGAGAAACAGCGCACGGGGCTGTTCACCTCGGGCGTCGTATCGACGCGCGAAGGCCGCCGGATCGCGTTGTTCTTCAGCGGCCGCAAGCACGCCGGCGAGAACCTCGAGGACGTGCTCCTCCAGCGGGCGACGGAGTTGGCCCCCCCGATCCAGATGTGCGATGCGTTGAGTAGGAATCTGCCTGGTGAACTGGAGACGATCGTGGCCAACTGCCTGGCTCACGGCCGGCGGCAGTTCGTCGAGGTGGCGGAGCATTTTCCCGAGGAGTGTTGCTACGTGCTGGAAGCCTTGGCCGTGATCTATCGCAACGACGCAATCGCGCGGCAGCGGAATCTGTCGCCGGCGGCGCGTCTGGAGTTCCACCAGGCTGAAAGCGGCCCGACGATGGCGGAACTCCATGCCTGGCTCGGTCGGCAGTTCGACCAGCGGCTGGTCGAGCCCAACTCGTCGCTGGGCGGGGCGATCGCGTACCTGCTCAAGCACTGGGAGAAGCTGACGCTGTTCCTGCGTGTGCCCGGGGCGCCGCTGGACAATAACATCTGCGAGCGTGCCCTGAAGAAGGCGATCCTGCACCGCAAGAACGCGCTATTCTACAAAACTGAGAACGGTGCCCATGTCGGCGACATCTACATGAGCCTGATTTACACCTGCGAACT
>JBHHUB010000325.1:0-2535 GCA_046753625.1 Phycisphaerae bacterium
AGGCCAACCCTTCAAGCTCTGGATCGCGGACAGCCATGAGGAGACCACGCGCGGGCTCATGTTCGTCCCGCGCGAGCAGATGGCCGACCTGCCAAACGGCACCCGCCGCGGCATGATCTTCGTGTTTGAACGCGACGCCGAATGGAACTTCTGGATGAAGAACACGATCATCCCCCTCGACATCGCCTACGTCACCACATCCGGCAAAGTCACGGCCACCTACACCATGGCCCCCCTAGACGAACGCACTGGCCAATACCCCTCCAAAGAGCCCGCACGATTCGCGATCGAGGTCAACGCCGGCGTTTGGAAGAAAATCGGACTTTCGGCGAACGATACCATAGAGATTCCCGCGTCCGTCCTAAACCGCAAGCCCTAACGCGCCGAACCATACCTATCAGCACCGGCGTCCCAGAGTCGCGATTCCGTGCGGCTCCGATAAGTTCGTCTGCGCCGGCCACTTTTCGGACCCGGTTGCCCGAGCGGCTTGGACAATTGCGTTGCATCTATTGCTTGTCGAATCCGATCACCCGGCCGTTGCGCTCGGCGCGGGCGACCTCGCCCATGAGTTCGGCTGGGACGTGCAATCCGCGCCGACTTACGAGACGGCGTACCAGGCCGCCCAAAAATGCGTCTACGACGTTACCATCTTGCCCACACCCGATCCGCAAAAGAGCGAGGAACAGGCCGGCTACCGCAAGCTCATCGAGTTGATCGCCAATCGCGACGGGGCCGCGCTGCTGGTCGGCAATGCACCGGAATCCGAAGAACCCGCCCACCGCGGCATCGTTGAGCATATCGCGCCGGACGCCCCGGCCGCCGAGCTTCGCGGGCGGTTCGCCATGATCGACCGCTACCATGAGCGCTTCCGCCAACTCGAAGGCGAGGTGCGCCGCATGGAACAGTTGGGCAAACGCCTCAACGAGCATTTCCGCGAAGTCGATCAGGAAATGCAACTGGCCGCCCGGCTCCAGAAAGACTTTCTGCCCAACCTGATCGATCCGATTCAAAACATCCGCTTTGCCACCATGTATCGCCCGGCCTCCTGGGTCTCCGGCGACATCTTTGACGTCTTTCGTATCGACGAAAACCATACCGGTTTCTACGTCGCCGACGCCGTGGGCCATGGCGTGGCTGCGAGCTTGCTAACCATGTTCATTAAACGCAGCGTCATGGGCAAGCGCGTACGCGGCCGTGAATACGACATCCTGACACCCTCGGAGACGATGAGCATTCTCAACGACGCCCTGGCCAGTCAGGGTCTTCCCAACTGCCAGTTCGTCACCGCGTTCTATGCGATCATCAATCACCAAACCCTGACCATGCAGTTCGCCCGCGGCGGCCACCCCTACCCCATTCACGCGACCGGCCAAGGCGCGTTTCATCAGCTCAAATCAACCGGCGGCCTGCTGGGGCTGTTTGCGGGCGAAACGTTTCCCACGCAGCAAATCCAACTGACCCCGGGCGATAAGATCATCGTCTACACGGATGGCGTCGAGCTCGCGTTTCAAACAGCTCATCCCGACCAACTCGACACCTCGGCCTACCTCGAAAGCTTCAAGTCCGTCGCTGCCCTTTCCGTCCGCGACATGATCGATCGACTTGGCCACGTCCTCGACGATGAATCCGGATCGATCAACCCGAGCGACGACATCACGATCTTGGGCCTCGAAGTCCTCACCGACTCATAATCGGGCAACCCCAACCGGATCCGCGACGGAGCGTCGGCTGACCCCCGGGGACACGCCGCCCGCCCCGGCCGCTCTGTGCTTCTGCCAACTGCCACGTAATCCTGTCAGTTTGGCATGCCCGGCGAAATCCCGGAACGTCGCACAACACATAACTCCCGTTCCGACAACACTTTACGAAACCGCCACAAGTGCCGCACGTCTGGCATGCATCGTGCCCCGTTATCCGCAAAGCAACGCGAGGCCGGCTTCACCGCAGATGGGCGGGAGCCGGAACCTCGCTTGGGCAAAATCGTAGGAATTGGTGGAAAACCGTTTTTCAAGAAGGAGGTACCAACATGTTGCTACAACGATTCAATTCGATGGTTCCCGTTCCGTTGTTTGGCGATGAGATGGATCGCGTGATAACTCATGCCTTTGACGGCTTTCCGAGCACACGCGCCTTCCGGCCGTTCGCCCGAAACGCTGCGCCGGCCTTCAACGTCTGGAAAGACGACAAGAACGTCTTCGTTGAGGCCGAGGTTCCCGGAATGAATCCGGATGAACTGCAGGTCACGGTCCAGGACGACATGCTCACGATCAGCGGCGAGCAGAAGAGCGAGCGTGAGGAGCAAGGCGACTACATCACGCAGGAGCGCGTGCATCGGAAGTTCTCGCGCACCGTACAACTCCCCGGACCCGTTGCTGAGAACGACGACATCAGCGCGACACTGAAGGGCGGCGTCCTGAAGGTTACCGTCCCGAAGTCTCCGAAGCTGCTGCCCCGAAAGATCGAGATCAAGGACTAGGGCTGCGTCACACGCTAATCTATGGGTTGTCGCTGCCCGAGCCACCGGAATCGGGCGCG
>JBHHUB010000326.1:0-2520 GCA_046753625.1 Phycisphaerae bacterium
GATTGAAGGCCGGACGATCGCACACAGTTTCTGGGGCAAGAGCTGGTGCGATCATCTGGAATCATTTTCCGACTTTGAAAACCGTTTGCCGCGCGGGCGCAGTTATGTTCGCAACGGCTCGGTTTGCCATTTGGCCATGCGGCCCGGGCGGATCGAGGCCATCGTCAGCGGATCCGAACTCTACAACATACGCATCAACATCAAGAAGCTCAAGCCAGCCGCGTGGAAGGCGGTTAAGAAGAAGTGCTCCGGGCGAATCGGTTCCATGTTGGAATTGCTCCAGGGCAGGCTTTCGGATCAGGTCATGACGGTAGTGACCGACCGCAAGCAGGGGCTGTTCCCTCAGCCGCGTGAGATAGAGCTCAGTTGCGATTGCCCCGACTGGGCGGTGATGTGTAAACATGTGGCCGCCGCGCTCTATGGCGTCGGAAGTCGGCTAGACAGCCGGCCGGAACTGCTGTTTCTCCTCCGCGATGTCGATGCGCAGGAGTTGATCGCCACCGAAATGGCCATGCCGGTCGCCGCTGCAAAGGGCGATACCCTTGAAGATGAGCGGCTTGGTGACATCTTTGGTATCGATCTCGATGCCGCCGACGTAACGCAACCTGCCCCGAAGCGTGTACAGGGGCCAAAGCGCCGCGCTGGCAAGCGTGCTACGGCAACCGCCACGAAGAAAGCCACTCGTGCTGCGTCGCGGAGAAAAAGCCCGCCGGTCGCTGTGCGATCCGCCATCTCCAAGAAACCAAAACGTAAAACCGCCGTTCCCAAGAAACGGGCGCGGGTCACGACCAACAAGTCCAAGCAGGCCAGGAGTGCAGCCGCGCCGAAGATCAGGCCTACCGCCAAGTCGGTCGCCAGATTGCGGAAGCAACTGAAACTCTCGGCGGTCGAGTTTGCCAACCGGTTAAACGTGAGCGCGGCGAGCGTCTATCGTTGGGAAGCAACTACCGGGCGACTCAAGTTACGGGCGGGCCCGCTGGCCGCACTTGCCAACCTGCACGAACAGGCCCGAAAGAAGTAGCCTGTCAGCGATCGCTAATGAATTAAGAGTTCTTGCAGCGGCGGACACCACAGCAGAATACCTGGGCCAATCTCTGCCGCAACAACTCTTATTTCATTTTGAAGTGATCGGCGACAATTCAGCGAGGTAAGCGTTCACGGGTGCAAAACATCGAAAAACAACGGTCTTTCGCCAATCAAGCCGCCCCGAAAGCCCCGGAATCAACGAGTAGTTGCGCGACAACGCGGTCTCTAGCTCGTAATCGAGGTTTCAACCCCGTGAACGGTTACTTAAGCGAGCGCGGCGCCCCAGAAGGCCTGCGAGGCCGAGTCCCAATGCGCCCATCAGAGCGGCACTCGGAAGCGGTGTAATCAACTCCCCACGCGGCCTGAGCCCTTGCAGGAGGGGCAAGAATTCGGTCTGAACTGCTCCGTTGTCCGCCCAAGTCATTTCAGTGGCGATCTCCAAACTGGGCAGTCCATCCTCCAACAAGAGGTCGCCAAGCGTGAATCCGCCGGGCGTGGAAATGAAGAAATCAATCGTGCCGGTTAGCGGGTTGGTAAAGAGCGAAGGAAGAATGCCCGTGGCGGCGGAATCGAAGAGCAACCCATCAATCGGTGGTGTGTCAAGATCGACGCCAAAGTTGAATTCTCGAAATCCGTTGTGCTGCATCGAGTCGGACATCATCCAACCAGCCGGCCCTGAGGTGAACGCACCCGAGCCGTCCGGGAGTTCAGCGCCGAACGTATAAATGCCAAACGGCTGTGCCTGGTCAATGAGCAAGGCCATCGCCGGGTCTAAGTTCCCGTCCGGTCCTGAAAAACTATCGTCGGGGTTGTTGTCAAATGAAGAGTGCAATCCGTCGCCGTACGATGTATTGGCCAGCGTAAAGTGAAACCCCGTATCGTTGATCGTGACGCCGTTGATGTTGAGCCCGACGAATGTTCCAAATTCCGCAGACACCTCGATGGCATCTGGGAAGTTACCCAGGTCTTCGACAAAAATATCCGCACGGCTCTGCACCGCTAAACCACCCAAGAAGATCGCACAGCTATAAATAATCAGGTGTTGCTTGCAGCACATGATTGCATTCTCCCTCATTGCCGAGAAACCGAGCCAGACAAACGTCTGCCTCAGCCTAGCGATCCCGTCTCGAATTGCCGAAACCCTGATTCCGCAGGCATTCTACCCAACTACCAAGGGGGACACAAGGTCTGAAACGAAGAACCAAAGGAAAGGAAGTGCAGTGGAGTGGGCGGCTCTTGCGACAATCCGTCGCTCAACGGATGCCACCTGAACGCCATTATTGCTGATCGGCCCTGAGAGGTGATGGTGTACGCTCTTTATCGGACGCGCAGTGTGAAACCTGACCGAGAGTTGCTTGCGGATGTCGTGTTGAAGAACGTGGCGTACCTTCGGCGGGACTTATTGATCATCCGCACGATCAGATGCACTGGAGCCTGCGGCGTAAGCGCTCGGTGAAATGCATCTTGTAATCATCTTCCTCGATCTGGCATGAT
>JBHHUB010000327.1:0-2517 GCA_046753625.1 Phycisphaerae bacterium
TGGCTTGCAACTCGCCGCGTGCCAGCGACGGCTTCATCATGTCGCTGGCGTCGAGCGCTCCCTGGGCAGAGCCGGCGCCAACCACCGTATGCACCTCGTCAATGAACAGGAGAATCTCACCTTCTGCGGCCCGCACCTCGTCCAGCGCGGCCTTCAACCGTTCCTCGAACTCGCCGCGGAACCGCGAGCCGGCGACCATGCCGCCCAGGTCAAGCTCGATCAGCCGACGATCCCGCAGGTGATCGGGCACATCGCCGGCGATAATGCGCCGGGCCAGCCCTTCGACAATAGCCGTCTTGCCGACCCCCGGCTCACCGATCAGAACCGGGTTGTTTTTCGTGCGGCGGGCCAGCACGCGCATCACGCGCAGGATTTCCGCTTCCCGTCCGATGACCGGATCGAGCTTATCGTCCCGCGCGAGCTGGGTCAGATCGCGCCCGTATTTTTCCAGGATACGGTACTTCGTTTCGGCATACGGATCGGTAACCTTGCTCCCGCCACGCACATTCTCAACGGCCTTCAACACCTTCTCCTTCGTCAGACTCATCTCCCGGAAAAGCGCGGCTGCGGGCCCTTGCTGAATCTCCATTATGCCAAGTAGGAGATGCTCGGTGGAGATGTACTGATCGCCCAGGCGATCCGCCTCCTGACCGGCCAACCCGGCCAGGTGCTGCACACGCGGTGTGACATAGATCTGCGCCATGCCGCCGCCGCTCGTGTATGATTTCGGAGCCGCGGACAAGATGTCATCGAGACGGCGCTTCATCATGTCCACATCAACGCCGGCGGCCTGCATGACTCCCACCACCGTACCGTCCTGCTGTTCCAACAGCGCCAACAGAATATGCTCAATGTCGAGCTGGCTGTGTTGGTAACGCATCAGAATCTCTTGCGAACGGGCGATCGCATCCTGCGCCCGTTCGGTAAACCGATCAAATCGCATCATAGCTCAAGTATCACTCCTCGGGTGTTTGTTTGCCGCAGAGGCGCAGAGAACGCCGAATTCTGCTAATAATCCCGGTCCCAGGGCGCGATGTACCTCGATCGCTGCCCCGAGGATGGCTCCGGTGATTTGATTAACCTCCATGGGAGGTAACTACTTTGACAAGGTCACATTTCCTTGCACGGCGGTTGAAACCGCGTGCTACCGCCGGCGAAGGCCACCTCCGTGGCCTCGTTTAGCTGCCGCAAGGCAGCTTCGCCCCACGTAGTCGCGAATTCATTCGCCAGGCGTTCGAATGTGACATTGTCAAAGTAGTTACCATGGGAGAGCTTCCCGGTACTCTGCCATCATCAACTGATCCCGTTAGCCGACGCCTTGCTGAAGACGAACTCATCCCCCTCCCAATCCACGACGACGTGGTCACCTTCGCTGAACTTGCCTTCCAGGATTTGCATCGCCAGCGGGTCCTGCACCCGGCGCTGAATGACCCGCTTGAGCGGCCTGGCTCCGTAGACCGGGTCGTACCCCTCCTCCGCCAGATGTTCCTTCGCCTCCGCCGTCAATTCGATCTCGATCTTGCGATCGGCCAGCAACTTCTCTAACCGGCGCAACTGAATCTCCACGATCTGTTTCAGGTCGGCGCGGGTCAGGTTGTGGAAGATGATGACCTCATCCACGCGGTTCAAGAACTCCGGGCGGAAGTGTTGCCGCAAAGCATCCCTGACCTCGCCGCGCACGCGCTCCTCTTCGGCCACATCGCGCCAGCCGCCAGCCGCCAGATAATGGCTGCCGATGTTGCTGGTCATGATGACGACCGTGTTCTTGAAGTTAACCACCCGGCCATGTCCGTCGGTCAGCCGGCCGTCGTCCAGGATTTGCAGCAGCAGGTTGAAGACCTCTGGGTGTGCCTTCTCGATCTCGTCGAAGAGGACCACGCTGTACGGCTTGCGCCGCACCGCTTCGGTGAGCTGACCGCCTTCCTCGTAGCCGACGTAGCCAGGCGGCGCGCCGATCATGCGGGCGACGGTGTGCCGCTCCTGGTACTCGCTCATGTCCAGGCGCACCATCGCTTCCTCGTCATCGAAGAGAAACTCGGCCAACGCCCGGGCCAGCTCGGTCTTTCCGACTCCCGTCGGGCCCAGGAAGATGAGGCTGCCGATCGGCCGGTTTGGGTCTTGCAAGCCCGCTCGACTGCGTCGCACCGCATTCGAGACGGCAACGACTGCCTCGTCCTGCCCGACGACGCGCTCATGCAACCGATCCTCCATCCGCAGCAGCTTCTGGACCTCCCCTTCCAGCAAGCGGGAAACGGGGATTAAGGTCCATTTGCTGACCACCTCGGCGATATCCTCGCTACCAACTTCTTCCTTCAGCAGACGGAAATCCTGCTGCAACGCCTTGAGTCGCTCACCCTCCTGTTGCAGGCGACTTTCCAGCTCTCGCATCGTGCCGTAGCGCAGTCGGGCGGCCTCTTCCAGATTCGCTTCGCGTTCGGCCTGCTCGATGTGCACCCTGGTCTCCTTGATCTGCTCTTTCGTGTGATGCAGAGCCGCGATGGCTTGCTTTTCGGTCTC
>JBHHUB010000328.1:0-2495 GCA_046753625.1 Phycisphaerae bacterium
TCAGGTTTCCGCGAACGTGCTTGTAGATCACCTTCGTCCGATCCTTCACGTCGTGCCGCGACTCGATGTACCCATCCAAGAACGCCTCCAGCGTCGCCGACTCCCGCTTGGGGACAAGCCCCACGGCGGCCAACCGATCGCGCAGGACGTCATCCAACGACGCGGCCCACCGCGCCGTTTCATCGTCCATGGCGTGCCCGGTCAGGCTGGATGCAACGAGTTGCTCAACCTTCAACTTGACCGCCATGGCGTGCCGTTGCGATATCTTCCCCAGGCGGATGGACCGCCGGCGCCCGTCCGCCGCCTTGAATTGAATCGTCCTACGACCGTTTGGCTCCGTCGAAATGCTTGCCACCTTTACCCGTCCTTTCGTTTGCCGGTTTGTGTCAACACCAAACCCAGTGCCTCGCTTAGCCGTGATGCTGTCGTCGTGTAAATCATCTTCTCCGGGTACGTGACGAAATCGTAAACGCTTGCGTACCCAAGCCCGGACCGTTTGGCCAGCTTCAACATACTCCAACCGGACCGCTTGAACGCACTCCGGATCGCATCGCCAATTTCATCTGATGTCTTCTTCTTACCCATAGCTACCTCGATATCGAATATACGATATTCTGTCAAGGGCCATTTTCCGAAGAATCTGCTCCAACGCCACCCGACGGGCGGCGGATTCGCTCAATCCGCCGTCAATCGTGCAGATCGCCAGCCGCTCATCAAAGCACTCCCGCAGGTCGTCAACCGCGTCTTGGGCCGCGTCGATGATCCGGTCGGCCGTGGTCTCGGGATCGTCCAGGGCTTCCAGAATGTCGGCTTTGTGGGACCGCAGGCGGTTAGCCAGCTCGGGCGTCACCCTTCCCGTCGGGCTGACGTGCAGGTTGCCTCCCACGGATTCCACCGCCACCCCCCACCGGGCCGCGTCAAGGATCGTTTCCAGAGCCGGCGTCATATGATCATCACCCCATCAGGATCACCATCCGGGCTGGCGTCGGCGCCGCAGTTCTCAAGGTTTGCATGGTTTTCGACACTCGGCATATCTTGTGTCTGGGTAACCGGCCCAACCGGCCCATTCGGCCCATCACCCGCGTTTTCGGGGTCGTTTGGGCCGATTGCGTGGGCCGGTAACGGGTCGTCGCCTGCATAGCCGGCCCACGTGACCGGCCCATTATCGCTGTTTCCGAGCCGTGCGGAGGGGCCTTGGGCCTGTTGGGCCGATTGGGCCGATCGTATGGGGTATATGGTCGTGCTATCGTTGAAACCATGTGAACCATGCGATCCTTGGGCGTCGGTCCGCAGGTGAAGGACGAGCCGGCGCTCACCCTGAAGATTCTTTCGCACCGTCAACTTTCCCCGATCCTTCTCCGTCGTAGCAAGCCATCCACCTTGATCCAACCGTTTCCGAAGCGTCCGTTCCGACACGCCCAGGCTGTCGGTTGCCCCCGCCATGGCCATGGCCACCTTGAACGCGGCATGCGGGTCAAGGTAAACATGGCCGTCCACCACCCAACCGATACGAACCCCATGCGGTCGCCATTCTTGTTTGCCATACCCGCCGGCTTGTTCCGAGCGCCAACCCCACCGGGCCGGATCTCCCGCCGGAACGTCGCCGTTCACATCCGCGAAATGGGCTTGCCCCGATCCGATAGCGGAACCGATCAGTTCCACAAACCGCCGGGCAGGATCAGCCGCGTGGATATGCTCCGCTTGCCGATCAGCGGCTTCGGCCAGGGCTTTGGCGGCGCGTTCCGTCAGGGCGTTCGATTCGGCGATGGTGATCGCTCTGGTGGAAACCGCGAAGCGCAGGAATACCGCCAACCCATGCGATAAGTTCGCAATAATGTCGCCCGTTCTGGCGTGGACGAATTTCTTGGACTTGTCCCGCGAATCGCCCACCGCATTCTTCAGGTCGTCGGCAACCGCGGCGCGCTGCGGCGCCAGCCATCTCAGGTATGAGGCCATGCAAGATGCGAGCACACCGCCGGCCGCGTGGTCTTGGGCATCGGTCAGACGCTCTGGGGACACGTCGTCTTTTTCGATTTCAATGTTAAACAGCCGCGCCCGCAAAGACTGCCCGCGCGGGATTTCTTCGCCGGTCATCAGGATCAGCCCGCGCGGGCACTTTGTCGCCCGCAAGCCGCCATCCTGCCTCGATCGAGCCCGTCCCGAACGATTCCCCTGCCCTCGTAGAATCCGATCAGCTTCCCGATGAAGGCGAGCCACGTCAGTCTGGCTGCCGCAGGGCGCGAAATCATCGATGACAAGGATCGAGTCCTTGGCATGGAAGGCGAGCGCCTCGAGCGCGTTGGCTGTCGATGACCACGACCCTGGCAAGTGCAGTGAATCAAACCCTTTGCCGAAGTGTTGTTGCGCCAATGCCGCCAGCTGGCTCTTGAATACGCCCGTTTCCCCATAGAGCCCCAAAGAGAAATCGGCCGGCCCAATCACCGATCGATAGACGCTCGCCAACAGCGGGAACGTAAGCCGATCAGGGGCCAGGT
>JBHHUB010000329.1:0-2494 GCA_046753625.1 Phycisphaerae bacterium
GAAACACTGCTTCCTGCGGAACCGTTTTATGAATATCCAGCCTCGGAAACCCGACGGCATCAACGGATCGGACTATTTTGAGTCGTCCCTGAAAAAGCTTGAAAGCCCCGTGTTTCGGGGCTGAAACGACGCTTGGCGGCGTGTATAATTTGCAGGGAAACCACGGATGGACGATCAAAACCTTGCAATATTGGAACGGAATCCATGAAGCCGAAGCCTCAGCCCCGCGACAATTTCGAGCTTTTCCAAGCCCATTTCAATCAAATACTCAACCTCGACCACGAATTGCTTCAGTTGGCTCGCAAAATCAACTGGTCGCGGTTCGATGTGGCCTTCGCCGACAGCTACAGTGAAGACATGGGTGCTCCGGCCAAGGCCATGCGTCTGATGGTCGGCTTGCACTACCTCAAGTACACGTTCAACCAGTCGGATGAATTGTTGCTTGAGCGGTGGGTGGAGAATCCGTACTGGCAGTCGTTCTGCGGCTACACGTACATGCAGCACGATTGTCCGATCCATCCGACGTGCATGACCAAGTGGCGGAACCGCGTGGGGGCCGAGCGCCTGGAGGAGTTGCTGAAAGAGACGATCGACCTGGCGGTTCGCGAGAAGCAGGTCTCGCCGCGTGATCTCCGGCGGGTCAACGTGGACACGACCGTCCAGGAGAAGAACGTGACCTTCCCGACCGATTCGAAGCTGCTGTACAAGGCCGTCGTGAAGCTCGTCGATGCAGCCCGATCGCGGGGCATCCGGCTACGCCAGTCGTATGTCCGTGTGGGGAAGAAAGCGGCGGTCCAGGCGGGTCGTTACGCCCATGCCAAGCAGTACAAACGAATGCGTCGGCAGTTGCGGAAGCTGCGGACCTACGTGGGCCGGCTCATTCGCGACATCCAACGCAAAGCGAGGACGATTGACGATGACCTGGCCACGTTGCTGTCGCGGGCTGACCGCATACGACTGCAACAACCGAAGGATTCGCACAAGCTCTACAGCCTGCACGAGCCGGAGGTTCAGTGCATCAGCAAGGGCAAAGCCCACAAACGCTACGAGTTCGGCCAGAAAGTGGCGATCGCGACCACGAACGGGGACAACTGGATGGTGGCGTCACGGCTGATGCCCCATAACCCGTACGACGGGCACACGCTTGCTGAGACATTGGCGGCCGTCGAGTCCGTTACCGGTGTCTCGGTCACGGATGCGTATGTGGACAAGGGGTACCGCGGGCACGATTACACGGGCTCCGCCGAGGTGCACATCGCGGGACAGCGGCACAAGAGCGCGTCGCGGTCGGAGCGACGGCGGCAGCGGCGCCGCAGTGCGGTCGAACCGAAGATCGGCCACCTCAAGAGCGATCACCGCATGAATCGGTGCTTCCTGGCCGGGTTGCGAGGCGACGCAACCAACGCCGTGTTGGCCGCTGCCGGGGCCAATATGCGCAAACTGCTTCGGCGGTTCTTTTATGCGCTGATTCGAGGGCTGGAAGGTACGATCATGCCGCCTTCAGCCCATTCGGTCGCCCTGAAATGCGTTGCATGAGGGCCCCGCATGCGGCCGGCGCCCACCGCACCCTTGACGAATCGCCCGTGCCTGCGAGACTGGGGCCACTATCAAGGCTTTTTCAGGGACGACTAGACCTTGAACAAGCGTGCCCCGAAGGGTTTTTGCTTGGTTTTTTTCAAAAAGTACTCGAAACGCCTATGTTTCCGTGTATAGTAGGAAACAGGAATCTTTAACGCAAGGAGGCATTTCGAGTGAGCACCATTACACAACATCAGCGGGCCGAACGCAAGCGGAAACTGACGAAACGCAAGCGTCGTGTGCTGGGTCGTCTCCAGCACCGTCCCGGCGACGTTCGGGATGATCCGATGCTGACGGCCAGCAACATCCATTACGAACTGGCCGACCGGGCGCAGGGCTTGGGTGCGGGCGGGATCGGGGCCATTCACCTGCTGTCGCGTTGCTACGGTCTGATCGAAGCCATCGACCGTCGGCTGCATCTGCTGAAGATCCACCAGCCTTACCATGAGTCGGACCACGTGTTGAACATCGCCTACAACGTGCTGTGCGGGGGAACCTGTCTGGAGGACCTGGAACTCCGTCGGCATGACGAGGCGTACCTGGACGGTCTTGGGGCCGAGCGGGTGCCGGACCCGACGACGGCGGGCGATTTCTGCCGGCGCTTCGAGGCGCCGGACATCCAGGCCTTGATGAACGCGATCAACGAGGTGCGGCTTAAGGTGTGGCGCCGGCAGCCGGCGTCGTTCTTCGACGAGGCGATCCTCGACGCGGACGGGGCGCTGATTCCGACGACGGGTGAATGCAAACAAGGAATGGACATCTCATACAAGGGCGACTGGGGCTATCATGTGCTGCTGGTGTCGCTGGCGAACACGGGCGAGCCGTTGTTGGTGGCGAATCGTTCGGGCAATCGGCCGTCGCACGAAGGGGCGTCGGGGTATCTGGACCGTGCGGCGCGGCTGTGCAAGCAGGCGGG
>JBHHUB010000330.1:0-2475 GCA_046753625.1 Phycisphaerae bacterium
GCCCGAATGCGCAACCCCCTGGAAACCGCGGGGGGTCTTCTCCGCCCCCGGTTTTTTGCGGACCCGCCTTTCTCACGCGCGAGTCGGCCCGATGGCGTCCGAGAGGATTTGGTCGTCCGGCAGGAGTGGCTCCCGTTGGTCCGTGAGGTGAACCCAGTCCGCGTCCATGTCAACGTTGAACTGGTCCAGCACCCTCGCTGCGTGGCGTGATGCGTCGCCGGCTTCCTCCGAAGTCGGGGCGTGGCCTTGGGACAGTCGGAAAAGCATGCGGGCGCAGCGCTCAAGCAAAGTCAGGACGAGCGGCGGGCACTGCGTCTCCGTGACGCTGAGGAGCAGATCGGTCTGGTAGTTTCGGACATCGCTCTGGTACATGACCGCACCGCACCGCCTGCAACGCCACATCGGCTGCGGACCCGGCGTGCCTTCGGCCTCGGCGCGAACCAGCGTTCGGAGACGGTGGCACTTCATGCACTCGGGCCATAGGGGCGAGCCGTCTTCGCCGCCCATGCCGTCCTCGGTCCACCAGTCGCGTGCTACGTTGTTGAACTCGCTCGCCACATGCTCGCGCTGGTCCTCGGTCCACTCCACCATGTCCGTGTCTCCCGGGTTGGTTGTTCGTCGGTCTGCCCGTGTCGTCGCCGTTGCCGTCCGTGCCTATCGCCACACGGTGACCAGGACAATACAACATCCAATGATGATGATTGGCTGGCGTCCGTGCTGCTATTCTCCACTCCGCGACGTTGCGATGCCTCATGCTCCTGTCGTTTCTTCGCAATCGCACCGGTCACCCGATCCTTCATCCGCCGTCGGGTCGCGCGGTGTGTCGCCTGTGCCGATCTCGTTTACCTCACGCTTCGCGGCATCTCGCGCGTCGAAGAACCACTCCTGCAGCTCGTAGCCGTACTTTTCGAAGCATTTCACGGCCTGGCCGGTAGCCATCACCGCCTTGGCACGCGAGACAGGCTTTCCGTTGACAAGGTCGTCCAACAGCCGGCCGCAGAGTTCGAGCGTGTCCAGCGTGTCCATCGGGCAGTATGGGCTGGGGCAGTAACTCGGCAGGTCGTCGCCAAGGCCATCATCGTCATCGAGAGGATCGACTGGCTCGCTGATCGGTTCGCACCAGTCCGGGTCATACGAAACACACGTATTCTCGTCCAGTTTCAGTTCGTCTTTGTCCGAGTGTCCGTTTTCAAGTAGGTCAAGGTCTCTCATCGTGTCTCCTCCCATGGTTGAAGTTTCGTAACGGTACATTCTATCGGGTTGGGTGGCGGAGTCGGGATTGTCGCCCTGGATGCCATCTGATGACACGAAATCGGCTGAGATACCGGTGCCGTGTTGGAACGTATCGATCCGCGATGCGGTGAGAGAGCGGCATGGACGCGCTTCAGGAACGGGCTGGCATGTACCTCTACGGATGGGGCGTTATCGCTATGATAGTGATCTGGCGTCTGTCGGGTCCGTAGCACCAGAACACACGGTACGCTCCGGGTGTGTCGTTCTGGGCGTAAGCCTCGAAGACCCTGGCCTTCTCGTCATAGGGGTTGGTCAGCGTATGGTATTCGTGGGTGGCAAGGCCCGGATGCTTCGGATTGCTGATCAGGTGCCGGATGCACTTGTGGACCTGCTTGAACAGCCCCTCGGCTTTGGTCGCCTTGGTTTTCTTGGAACGCCGACGGGCCTTCAACGATACCTCGGCCTTCGCCTTGAGTTCGTCATAGGTCTTCTGAGCCTTGACGGTCCAGACCGGGGTGAACATCAGCGGTCTTCAAGCTCGTCGGCCAGCGCAGCATCGGCGTCGAGATTCGGCGGAGCCTCGCTGAACTCATGGGACTCGGCCTCGCGCAGGCCGGTCTCGACAAGCTTCCTTGCCTTTGGATTCTCAAGGAGCCATGCCTCTCGCTCGGGCAGGACGCGGGCGATGCTGACCCGCATCTCCGTCTCGTCGATCGCGCGGACGATCACCGTCTTGTTCGCGAAAGCCTTCCCCAGGGCGACGCGCCCCTTGGCGTCCGTGGTCTTGGTTGACTCGGTCATGGCCGGTTCTCCCTTCATCTATTGAGTATACACGACAGTGGGCAGGTGGGCAAGTGGGAAATGACCACATCGGGGTTACTCCGGTTCCATCTCGGGGCCAAACCAGCGACGTCCAATAATCGGTGGCACTCAATCGAATGCCAAATGGGGCATCGGGTCGGGGCGTTCGTGGGAGGCCCCACCCCTCCGATCCGCGTTCCGAGACCTTCCGCTATAATAAGGGGTGACGCACGGCCGCTCGGACACCGCGCTGGACTTCTACGCATCATCCTTCTGCAGGGAGGTCCTGGACGCCGCCAGCCCCGTGCGCTTCTCCAAGGAGCGGATCACCTACGGCAGCGACATCTTCGACGGCTTCCGTGGCGACATCTGGCCGGCGAACACGCTGGATGAGATTGCCCACGGCGGGAGGCTGGCCGGCACGCGCCGCATCCCGCTGGC
>JBHHUB010000331.1:0-2457 GCA_046753625.1 Phycisphaerae bacterium
TCGAGTTGAAACGAGGGACACTTGCGTACAAATGTAGCGTGGGAAGGCCCGATAACAGCGCGACCGTTGGGGGAGCGGAGCTGGTCCGTCATACTCCGGGCGGGGGGCGAATTGGCGAATTAGAGCCGCCGGCACCGGCCTGCAAACCGTAAAGCCACCAATCGTCCGATGGGCGCGGTGTGCTTCCGGACCGTCCATGCCGATCAGGAGATCGGCAATCCTAGAGGTATCCGTAGGGCGATGTCACCGGGCTTGCGCCCTCGTTGTTCTACACAAATCGACGAGGTCGGCGCCACGATGCTGGGAAGCGGACTGGGCGCCGATGACATGCGGCAATGTGGGGCGTTTGCCAGCGTCAACAGGCCGGTCCATGGCTCAGTGGACAGACTTGTGTAGAAGAGCCAGGGCTTGCGCCCCGGTGCTCTGAAAAGTGTCGGCCGCTCGGGTCTTGAATCACCGGCGAGATGCCGGTACTACAATCCCACAGCCTGCTAGACGCGGAGGATGTTGAGAATCTCGATATCAGGGTAGTTGGCGTATCCGACGGCCAGGCGTCGTGCTTCTTCAAGACTGTTGGCATAAAGGCGGTATTGCTTGACGCCGCCCGGTTTCTTGTCGCCGGGCTTCTTGCACCGGTAGTAGACGACAAACGCTGATAGCATCCGTGGGCCTCCTGTATCGCTCTTCCGGGTCGGCCTCCTGATTTCCGTATCGGTAGGGAGCCTGGCTCCCTGGTCGTTTCTTGGACAAACGGGAGATTCCAGCGGGAGTATAGGCCATCTCGGATTGGGCGTCGATGGAGTCGGTATGGTCGCCTGGGCTAACGGGTCCATGACAATCTTGCCAGGTGCCTCATGGGTCATACCGTGCAATGTGTTGGCGAAGTGGGTTCGGAGGCAAGGCCTGCCGTGTCGGCTGAGACGCCTCGCGTGGCGCGGAGTCTCATCTGTTTCTCCGGCCCTTGCGGCCGGTTGAATACGCCGTGCGGTCTTGGTCTGAAACGGTGTTGCCGGAAAAGCCGGCCACGCCGGTTGCGTCGTGCGGCGGATGGCGATGTTGCTGGGCGTGGGGGGCCGTGGTAGGATGATTTTGCCTGATCCGATAACCGCGATGGCGGTTGATGATGGTGGTCTGGTGGTTATGCTAAGCCGATAGGTTCGGAAGGCGGGGAGTGGGAGTACCCCGGGGAATCGGCACCTTGTCTCGTTTTGTATCACCGGCGTTCGTATCGGTGCCCGAAACGGGGCGAATCTAAAACAGGAGACGCCCGAAAATGTTCGAGCGATTCACGGATCGTGCCCGCAAAGTCATGGCGCTGGCCAACCAGGAAGCGCAGCGGTTCAACCACGAGTACATTGGTACGGAACATATCCTTCTGGGGCTTGTGAAGGAAGGTTCGGGCGTGGGCGCCAACGTGCTCAAGAACCTGGAGCTTGACCTGCGCAAAGTCCGTCTTGAGGTTGAGAAGCTTGTCAAGAGCGGCCCCGAGACGGTGACGATGGGTAAACTTCCGCAGACGCCGCGTGCTAAGAAAGTCATCGAATACGCGATCGAGGAGGCACGCAATCTCAATCACAACTACGTCGGGACCGAGCATCTTCTGCTCGGCCTGCTGCGCGAGCAGGACGGCGTGGCGGCGCAGGTGCTTATGAACCTGAACCTGCGTCTGGAAGACGTTCGCGAGGAAGTGCTGAACCTGCTCGGCGCCAGTGACGAGGGCGACGAGGGCGGCAGAATGGTCGGCGGCGGCGAGACCAAGAAAGGGAAGAGCAAAACACCCGCATTGGATTCATTTGGTCGCGATCTGAACGAAATCGCCAAGCAGGGCAAGCTGGATCCCGTCATCGGGCGGACGCGCGAAATCGAGCGGATCATCCAAGTCCTCTGCCGACGTCAGAAGAACAATCCGGTCCTTTTGGGTGACGCGGGCGTGGGTAAGACCGCCATCGTGGAAGGGCTGGCACAAAAGATCGTCGCCGGCGACATCCCCGAGATCCTGGCGCATCGGCGCATCGTCGTGCTGGACCTGGCGATGATGGTGGCGGGGACGAAATACCGCGGCCAATTCGAGGAGCGCATCAAGGCCGTCATGAATGAGGTTCGCCGCGCCGGCAACGTAATTCTGTTCATTGACGAGTTGCACACGCTTGTTGGTGCAGGTGGCGCGGAAGGGGCGATCGATGCTTCCAACGTGCTCAAGCCGGCGCTGAGCCGGGGCGAGATTCAATGCGTCGGGGCTACCACCCTGGACGAATACCGGAAGTACATCGAAAAAGACAGCGCTTTGGAGCGCCGATTCCAGCAGATCATCGTCGAGCCGCCGACCGCCGCCGAAACCGTGAGCATTCTCAAGGGGCTGCGAGACCGCTACGAAGCCCACCACCGCTGCCGCATCACCGACCAGGCGCTCAACCAGGCGGTCGAGCTGTCCAACCGTTACATTTCGCGCGTCCAGCC
>JBHHUB010000332.1:0-2440 GCA_046753625.1 Phycisphaerae bacterium
CTCACCGACACCGTCCGTTCTTCGATCCCGCAAGGGTCGGCTAAGTGCCAGGTCACGCACACCCCGCGGAACAGACGACCACAGCAGGGTCGGTCGGCATTGCGGCGACCCCCCGTGGCCGGCCCCCATCGCTGGTCACACCCCCATACGGTTGTCGGCCACGCCCACACCCGCGAATGTTGTGAGCTTGATGCCCTTGCGGTAGGATGGATGGTATACCGTCGTAGCCGCAATACGAACGCTTGAACAAGCATTCTCCGGCGGGACGGTCTGGTGGGGCGTTGGCCATGGCGGCAATGCGCCGCCACGTGCTTTGTGGATTGTACCGTGCCGGGGGCCAGGTGAATGTTACCCAAGTCGAGTGAACGAGTGGCAAGCGTCTTTAAGATTGCCAATGAGATTGCGCACGATTTCGATCTCGAATTCGTAGGCACGGAGCACGTCCTGCTAGCCATCCAGCGCGAAGGCACCGGTGTCGGGGCGGCCGTGCTGACCCAACGGGGTATCACCAACGGCAAGTTGATTCAAGAAGTCGAAAACCTGGTCAAGAAGCAACTCGAGGAAACCTGGGTCTTCGGGCGGCTACCGGGTTCGCCGCACTATCGAAACGTGATGGCGACCGCCATCGAACAATGTCGCCAACTCGAAGCCAGCGAAGTCCGGACCGAGCACATTCTCCTGGCTTTGCTGAAAGAAAAGGGAAGCGTCGCCCAGAAAGCGCTGCAAGCCCTCGGGCTGAGCTATCAGGACGCCAAAGCGGATGTGCTCGCCCTCACCTCCGCATAGCCGTCGCTGAAGTGGCTCGGGGTCTCCGGCTGATAGCCGACGGCTTCTTACCCACCCTCTTACGGATAGAACTTCCCCATCATGCGTGGGAACGGAATCGTTTCCCGAATGTGCTTGAGCCCGCAGACCCACGCGATCGTTCGCTCGACGCCAAGTCCGAACCCACCGTGCGGCACGCTCCCGTAGCGCCGTAAGTCGAGATACCATTCGTAGTCGTTTTGCGGCAGGCGCTCTTCCTTGATGCGCGTAACGATTCGGTCCAGATCCTCCTCGCGCGCGCTGCCGCCGATGATCTCGCCGAAGCCCTGCGGGGCGAGCAGATCAAAGTTTTCGACAAGGCGATCGTCGTGGCGATCCTGGCGCATGTAGAAGGCTTTGACCGACCGCGGATAGTGCGTCACAAAGGTGGGGCGATCGTGAAGGCGAGAGATGATCGTCTCATCGGATCCACCCAAGTCGCTGCCCCACTCAAAGTTGGCGGCCAGCTCCAGATGGTGAGGAATGTTGCGAATCTGCTCCTGAAGCTCGCTGCGCTGCTCGCGCGCTTCAATCGCCTCGGCCGCGGCCTTGTCCTTTTGCCACTGCTTGCCCCCGCCCTTGGCTGTGGCTTCCAGCGTTTCGATGCGCCCGTCCAACTCCGCGACTTGAGCCTGCTTCTGTTGCAGGTCGTTTTCGAGCAGCGCCTTGGCCTCCGGCCCCCGAAGCAAGTCGGCCGCTTGGGAATAAGTCAGACGAACGAAGGGCGCTTGGATGGCTTCCAGTTCCGCGATATCCCGTCCCAACTCCACCAGATCGGCCCGGTGATCGACCAGGACGCGCTGTACGATTGAGGTAATGAACGCCTCCGCCACGGCAATAACATCATCAAGATCCGCAAAGGCGATCTCGGGCTCAACCATCCAGAACTCAGTCAAATGCCGGCGTGTCTTGCTCTTTTCCGCCCGGAAGGTCGGGCCAAAGCAATACACCTTGCCATGCGCCATGCACGCCGCCTCCACGTAAAGCTGGCCGGTCTGGGCAAGATAGACAGGGTCGCCGAAGTAATCCACCTTAAATAAGGTCTGTGACCCCTCACCGGCGGCCGGGGCGAAGATGGGCGTATCGATGAGCACAAACCCGTTGTCGTTGAAGAAGCGGCGAATCTGATCCACGACCGTCGCCCGAATCCGCAGAATGCGCCACTGGCGTTGGGATCGAAACCAGAGATGCCGACGTTCCATGAGGAATTCGATGCCGTGCGGTTTGGGCGTGATGGGATAGTCGCCGGCCGGGGCAACAATTTGCACATTCGTTGCGTGAAGCTCATGGCCGCCGACCGCTCGCTCTTCCTCGATCACCCGACCGGTGATGCACACGGCCGACTCCTGTCGGAGTTTCCGCACTTCGTCGAAAAAGGGCGATGTCTGGTCGCTCTTCTCGATGACACACTGGCACAATCCGGTCCCGTCGCGGAGAACAATAAAGGCCACTTTGCCGCTGGACCGGGCCTTATACACCCAGCCGGACAGCGTCACGAGCTCACCGACGGACGCCCCGAGCCGGTTGATCGTGGTTTTCTTGGGATCCATGCGGCGGAGTTTATGCAGGCCGACTCCGCGTCGCAAGCTGCTGCCGCACGCGCCGGCGACACATCCGCCGGGATGGGTACCCCAAT
>JBHHUB010000333.1:0-2399 GCA_046753625.1 Phycisphaerae bacterium
GTATCGCTCACCCCTTCCACGGCATGCTGCATGGTCAGCGTGTACCCGGCGGCGTTGGTCGTGCTCATGATGTCGGCGACGCGCGCCGTGACGTTTGCATACGGGTCGACGGACGTTTGAAGCACCGCCAAGCGACATCCCTCGCGAGAGGCATGCTGCAACGTCTGGCGCACCATGAACACCCATCCATACTCAATGATCCCGAAGAGAATCGTCAGCAGTAGCGGCAGCACGACCGCAAACTCAACGATGGCCGCCGCGGTGGCTCGCTTCGCGCCGCGTCGGCGTTTTGGATTGAACATGCGTCGTTTCATTTTCTAAATCCCCCACCACCCGAACATTTTCGCGGCCAGGATGATCAGCGTGCCGCCCGTAAGCGGCACCCCGTACGGAAGCAACTGCGATGTGCTGCCGAAGCTCTTGGCCGAACCGTACTCGCTGAACACGGTACCGCGATGCGAGCACTTCTGAAGAATGACGCCGATGTTGGCACACGCCATTTGAAGCCGGCCCGACGACAAGATCATGATCATCGCGGCAACGCCGCCCAGCGCCGCACCCAGCGCAAACGAATAGAACGTCATCAGCGGACCGAACCACACGCCGATGGCCGCCATGAGCTTGACATCGCCCGCCCCCATCCCGTGCATCATCCAGGGTACAATCAACAATCCGAATCCGGTTAACAGCCCCAGCCCACCGGCCCCGAGGCCGCCCCATCCGAAGTACACCGCCTGCACGCAGAATCCAGCCAGGATCAGCGCAAGGTTGAGCCAATTCGGAACGCGGCGCTGCGCGTAATCAATCCAGGATGCCAGCAAGATACCCGGCACCAGGACCGCGCACGTGGCATGCCAATATCCAAACTCCATCGCAATCGTCTCCATCCGACCTGCCCCCTCCAAAAGCTCGGGTAGACGCCCGAGCAGGCCGATCCAACGGAAAAAAAAGAACGGTGAACGCCACTACAGCAGCGCCCACCGTCACGAATGGCTCATTGCCTGCGCCACACCACGCGGCGCGATTTCAAAACCGGCCCGGCGAGGCTCGCCCATCGGCGAATACCCGCGCCGGACATTCCATGGTTACGCTTGATCATCAAGCAAACCAAACGGCAACCCGACTAGATCGCCGCCAACTGACCGTCAACGGTCGTGAAGATACCATTGACGGTACCGCCCAAGCTCGTAATCGCCCCCAGCGCCACGATGATGATCAGCGCCAGCATGACGGCATACTCAGTCGCCGTCGGGCCATCCTCGGACTGAAGAAACACTTTCGCACGATTCAGGAAATTCTGCATAGGATTGACTCCTCTCCCAATGGGCGGCCACTGCTCGGTGGCCTTACAAGTTTATGAAGGGTCGATCGGTCCGCGACGGCGGAACCCCCTTCCTTTTTTCTTACCCGAACCTCCTAAGGTCGCGAGTGATGATCGCGGGCGTGCGGACGTCGGTCGTCCGGGCGGTCTTCCCCAAGACCGCAAGTGCTACCCGGTTCGACACCAACCCTCTGAGCAGCACGACTCAAATCTAAGAAACAAACAACCGCAAGGCAAACTCGATCTCAAAAAGAATCCCATGGTGCGCCGCGGTCTCCCAGTGCGGATCAACATGCCCACCCCGGCACACCGATAACGTAGACGGTCGGTGGGACAACCATCCAGACCGAAAGACGCCATGCCAATCGATCCCCCGCGCACGTCCGTCCCGCCAGTTTTAGCACGGTTGCGTCTGCCCCGAAGAATCCGCATGATTGCCCGCCCGAGCCGTGGGCGTTTACCGCTGCGGCCTCACGGGGGCGCGCGATAACCGACGCGCGAACGATCCAACGGCTCTATGTCCCACGATCCAATGGCTCTATATCCCACTCGCCGCGCCATCGATGGCCGTGTAGATCGAGTCCACCCTCTGTCCAAAGGCCGCCATCGCCCCAAGAACGGTGATCGATATGACCGCCAGCAATACGGCATACTCGGTCGCAGTCGGCCCGGCTTCGGATACCAGCAACTCCAGCATTCTTTTTGAAATGGTACTCACTTCGATTCCCCTCCGCGTGCGCATACGGCACCGCGGCCGTCGCCTCCAATGGCAAGAGCCCGCAATGCGAAGTCTCCACTTTAGATTTCCAATACGATTGGCGAACACGCAAGCCAAAAATAAAAGAAATCCGTCACGGACGCCGACGCGTCGCCCCATAACCCGACCCGCACAACCCCGCGGGGCGTCCGTGCCCGAAAAGCATGGGCGTCCGGCGCCGCTCCGGCAGGATCCCCCTTCTGCACCTCCGTGGCCACAATGCGATGGCCGTACCGGGACAAATCGATCCTCCGCCGATAACGCCACGGCGGGTGGCCCATGTCCTTTTGGACATGGGGGAGACGATGATTTCACGGTCGC
>JBHHUB010000334.1:0-2395 GCA_046753625.1 Phycisphaerae bacterium
CGATTGGTCGGCGACGATGAGCTCCGCGCTGTTCGGCACCCGTTTTGCCGCCAGCGTGCTCAACGCGAACTTCTCGCCTCGCCTGCTCGCTGTATCGGCCGGATTTCTTCTGCTCGGATTCCCCAATCTGACGTTGGTCGCGTTTGCCCGCGCCTTGACCCAAGGCGTGCGAGCCACCATCCCAATGCTCGCCAGACGCGCGATGCTGGCGGGCATGGCCATCCACGTCTTGTTCGTCGTGCGCTACTCCGTCGTCGATCAGTATACCTTTCTGCTTCCCACGTTCGTCTACATCGCCATCTTCGCAGGAGTGGGTTACGCGCACCTGGCCAAGTCGACGAACGCACGACTCCGGCGCATGATCCCGCCGGTAGCCACGCTGCTCCTCCTGGTTACGCCGGTCTGGTATGCCCTGATTCCGGAACTCGGCGCCCGATACGACATTCTCTCCGGCCACACCCACAAGAAACCCTACCGCAACGATTATGAGTATCTGTTCATTCCATGGGCCGTCGTGGAGCAATCCGCCGACCGCATGAGCCGCGAAGCAGTCGAGCTGGCCGGTCCCGACGGCCTGGTGGTTAACGAGGATCCGATGGCCCAATTCGCGCTGGAGTACGTGATCCAGCGAACCGGCCGGGCCATCACCGTCATCGCATCGGAGTCCGCGTCAAAAGTCATGCACCAATACGCCGCGGCCGGCAGGCCGGTCGTGCTCGTCCCGAAAGATAGAGACAAGCCCACGACGCCTGCAGTATCCGGCGCCTGGGTCAGGCGCGGCGATCTCTACGTATTGGGCGAACCATAGGACAAGCATGAGCAACGTAACCGTGCCGCGCAACATCCGAGCCGCGGGCTTGAGCGCCTGCACCGGTCAGTCGGCACGTTGGACGCATTGGTCCCACAGGCCCAGCATCAGCAGAATCCAGATGAATCGGGCGCGGCGCCCGCGCTCCAGGCCGCCCGGCGCCATGGGATCGGGTGCTCGCAGCAGCGATTCAATCGCTCGCCGATCGAACAGATCGCAGATCAGACCGGACCGCGCAAGAAGCACATCCTCCGACAACGCCCGCAGGTCACCATCAAGCCATTTGGCCAGGGGAACTTCAAACCCCTGTTTGCGTGCGCTGCACACGTGATCGGGCAAGTAACGCCGGGCGAGCTCGCGCAAGATCGGCTTGGTCACCCGGCTGGATAGCTTGGTCCGCTCGGGAAACGCCGCAACGGCCTCCACGAGGCGCACGTCAAGCAGCGGCGACCTCGCTTCCAAGCCATGCGCCATGCACGCAATATCGATCTTCACGAGCAGATCGTAGGGCAATACGCATGCGAAGTCCGCCGCCAGCATTTGCCTGAGAAAAGGTGCCCCCGGCTCAAACGAAAGCCCGAGCGACGCCAGATAGCCCCGTGGGTCGAAGCCCTCAACCGCCGCCGCCTGGCCGTTTCGGGCAAGCCATCGCCGCCTCGCCGAGCGATCCATCCCATCCAGCGCCCACGAGACGTAGCGATGCCAACGATCCCGCCCCATACCTCGTGCGAATCGGCGAAAAAAAGCGTACGGCGTACGGTGACCGCCCGACGCCGGCAACTGGGACGCCAGCCCGGCCCATAGAGATTGCATCTTCGGACAATCGCTCCCCGCGACCTTGTCCGAGTACAGCGCCGCCACGTACCGCCGGTAGCCGACAAACACTTCATCTCCGCCATCGCCGTTGAGCACCACCTTGACCTGTTCGCGTGCCGCCTTGGCGACATAGTACGACGGAATCGCCGATGAATCCGCATAGGGTTGATCGTAGGCCTGCGCAATCGCGGGAAGATCCCCGGCAACGTCGGGGCGGACCATGACTTCGGTATGGCTCGTCCCGTAGCGATTCGCCACCTCGGCGGCCACCGACCGCTCGTCGAAGGCATCATCCTCGAATCCAACGGTAATCGTCTTGAGCGTGCCCGGATAGAGCGACGAAGCCATCGCAACGATCAGACCACTGTCGATCCCGCCGGACAGAAAGCAGCCGACGTCGACATCGGCCCGCAACCGCAGGCGAACCGCCTCGCGCACCATCACGTCCGTTCGCTCGACCGCCTGCTCGCGCGTCATCGGCGTGATCGGTCGAAACCGCTGCCGCCAGTACCGCTTTCGGTCGGCGACCTTCCGGTTCGCCACAACAACGCACTCGCCGGGTTGAATCGTCTGAATCTCGCGATAAATCGTGCCCGGACCGGGCACGCAGCCCCACGTCAAATAGGCATCCAGCGCCGTGCCGGCCAAGCTTGGCGCGGCGCGCAACCCGCGCCGTACGCCTTTGATCTCCGAGGCAAAAAGAAACTCATCGTCTACCTGAGCGAAGTAGAGCGGCTTTTTGCCTACGGGATCCCGCGCCAGGATCAATCG
>JBHHUB010000335.1:0-2394 GCA_046753625.1 Phycisphaerae bacterium
GGATCCGCACCATCGCACCATCGAGGCGCACGTGCAGACCTGCATTTGTACTATCGGGTTCTTGGGCGGCCGACTTCGGTGCCGGTGGCCTTCGGCAACTGTTCCGATAAGCATGGCAAAGTGGGGCAGGGCGAGATTGGGGTCAGCGAGATTGGGGTCAGAACCCCTTGAACAATACTGCAAACTTTCGGTTTTTCGGGTTGAAGTCGCGGCAGTGGGGTTGACGCGGTAGACCACGCGGACTTGGTCGCCGTCCACTTCCACCCGTTTGACCAGGGCACAGAGGATCTTCCGCCGGGTCTCCCAGTCGGCCTGTTCGAGACCGGCGTTGACCTGTTCGGCGAACGTTTGCAACTGTCCGATCACCACCCGCAGTTCCCGGTCCACCGCCGCCTCGTCCTCCAGGGATTGTAGCGTCGCCTCCGATCGCGCCAATCGTTCCCGCAGGGTCGTGATCCGCGGCTCGAACTCGGGTTTGTCCAGGAGCCCGTCCCCGTACGCATCGATCAGCCGCCCGATTCCGCGCTGGAGGCTTTTGATCAATGCCCGTTGTTTCTCGCGCTCCCGCACCGCAACCTCGTTGGGGTTGCGACTCTGCCGCCGGGTGTATTCCGCTTCGATGCGTTCGGGGTCGGCCAACAGTTGTCGCACGTCCGCCCACACCGCGTCTTCCAGCAGGACCGCATTCACCGGCTTGTTGTGACAGATCCGCTCCCCGCCGAACCGACGCGGATCGTTCCCGCAACAACGATAATACGACAACCGCCGCTTCGCCGTCTTGGGGCTCACCGTGATCCCACACAGCGCATACCCGCACCTCGCACACGCGATCAATCCCTGCAGCAGGTACTTGACCCGCCCCCGGCCCTGGCGATGACGCTGCCGGTTCTCGGCCAACTGCGCCTGCACGGCCGCGAACAGCGACGCATCGATAATCGCCGGTACGTCGATGGTGATCCACGTCTCCGCCGGAGCCGGGTACACCATGTACGGACGCCGGGGCTGCTCCGGCTTGTTGCGGTACGCACGCAACCGCGGCCGGCGTTCGCCACTGCGCGTTCGGCCGAACGCCGCCGTACCTTTGTAAGTCGGGTTCTTCAGCAGGTTCCACACCGTATTGCGTGCCCACCAGGCATGCCCGCGAGGGGAAGGGATGCCGCGATCCCGCAGACGCCGTGTGACCTCGTGCATGCTGATCCGCTCTGTGGCCACCCACTCGAACATCTGCCGCACCACCTGGGCTTCTTCCAGATGGATGGTATAACTTGCCTCGCCGCCGCCTTCGGCACGCGGAACATAGCGGTAGCCGTACGGGGCCGAACTCATCACGCTGACGCGTCCCTGTCGCGCCGCGTGCAGCTTCCCTCGCCGACACCGTTCGGCGATCTTGGCCCGTTCGTACTCCGAGACCACCCCCTGAACCTGCAACAGCAACTCATCCTCCGGCGACTCGCCAACCGCTCGGTTCAGGAACACCAACGCCACCCCGCTCCGCGCCAGCTCATCGGTCAACAACACCTGATACGCGTATTTGCGGGCCAGGCGATCCGGCGACAACACGTACAGCCGATCCAGCTCCCCGCCGGCCGCCGCATCCCGAAGCCGTTCCAACGCCGGCCGGACCAGCGTGGAGCCGCTGTAGCCCTCGTCGATAAATGCCAAATCCGGATCGCAATGCGCTTCGTCCTTCGCGATCCGTTCACGCAAGGCTTCGACCTGGCTGCCCACCGTGTTGTCCTTGGTTTGATGATCCGACGAAACCCGGGCATAGAATCCCACACGCATCGTTTCAGGCGAACTCATGACTCATGCTCCTGCCACCAGACAAGGGGCTCGAACTGCCGACTCGGTCGAGGCGAGCGGGCTCGGTGCTTCCGCGTGACCGGTCGCACAGGCCCGAACCCGCGGGACCAGCGACTCGTAGGCCGACGCCAGCAACTGCGTCTCGGACCGGGACCATTCAACGCTTCGCTCCACCTGCGGTCGGTACTTGGAGGGACGATGGTTGCCTTCCATGGCGCACTTCTCCCGTAGTCATACAGGACACCCGAAGTGTGCGCACAACCTCCCTGCGGCCTTGCCGACTCCGTTCGCGACAAAGCCGAAGTCCTTCCCGTGAGATGACGGTCTCGATCGTTATCGGAAGTTTTGCAGTATTGTCAGAAGCGTTAGAGCGATTTTAGTCAATTGGGCGGTGGGGGACAAGCGGGACGGGTTCGTTCTTGCGATCCGAGGCCCTGACGCATGCACCGCGCCCCACCCGTCGGGTGTGCCGACCCGACCTACTTCTTCGCCTCGATCAGGATGCGGGCGGTTGATTCGCGCATGACGCGCGAATCGGGCAGCTTGCCGGCGGCCAGGGCCTCGCGCACGTCGCGCCCGCTGATGGGAATG
>JBHHUB010000336.1:0-2390 GCA_046753625.1 Phycisphaerae bacterium
TTCTCGACCATCTTGTAGAGGGAGTCGCCGCCGAGTTGATGCGCGATCTCTCCCCACATTGTCCGGTCGCTGGCGACATTCATGGCCGTGCCGACAATGCACGCCACCCGCGCGTCTGGAACCGTCTTGAGTTCGGCGTCCGCAAGCAGCTTCTTCACCGGAGCAAGGCTAGTGCTTTTCTTTGGATCGTTGAGCAGGTGGTAGAGTGCCAGCAGCGTGTGCGTTTTGCCGCCGCCGAACGGCGTCTGCATCTGCACGATGGGTTCGCCGTCCTTGTGGCCTGACAAACGCCGCACGACGCCCGTGAGCAAATCGGCCAACCCCTTTGTCAGGTAGGTCTTGCCGAAGAACGCATCCGCGTCGCGGTAGTCCACCGCACCCCGACCTGCCATGACCTCGCCGAGGTCAGCCGCGAACACCGAGGCGTCGAAGCGGCCTCGTCGTATATCCTCGTGGGGCGTTGCGATCTGCCTCCATGCTTTCAGCGTACTCATACCTTGCTCCTCAGCCATTCGGCTGCAAGTTCACCGCCCGCCGCCGCGCGCAGCAGGCGTTTCTTCTCGTCAGATAGAACGCGAGGCCCTTGCAGGAACCGACCGATGGACACCGCCCGGTCTCGGCCTGCGGGTCGCAGAATGTGATCCACGGGAACCGGGTCGGTGAGCATCACCGATCCCGACGGGTCGGCCACTACCCGCTTGCGATAATCCTCAGCCGGATACGCCGGATCGTCATTCGGGTTGTCGGTCACCTCGCGCACCGCCCACACGCCCACGAGAAACGCAGCCTGTCCCCCCAGTTCGGTAGAACAGGCGGCTCGCCTGTCGCCAAGACCCTTGCCGGATGTCACCATCCACATCCGATCACCGGGCTGCAAATCGGCGATGCACTTCGCGCTGCTGTGCCAAACAAGGACGCCGCCGTCATCCTGCAAACCGGAAGCCTTGCCGGACAAAGTGCCTCGGTTCTCCGCGTAGTCCCGCCAATAGATCAACACATCCGCCATCAGTCTTCCTGACCCTCCGCATCCGTTGGCTGCGATTCGGCACGCGCACTGCCCTCTTGTCGCATGAGCGCTACGATGCCACTCTCTGTGAGCTGCGCCACCGATGGCCCCACGAATGCTGTTCCGTCTAGCCAGATCACGCGAATATCTCGGTCGTTGACCAAGTAGTCCACAATCCAATCTTGTTTAGGCGCGGCAGAGAATACTACCCAGAGGCTCGCGTCTTCTAACTTATGTCGATACCGGTACTCATAGAGCTGGCTCAGAGCATGCCGGGTTTGAGTCAGCTCGTTTGCATCCGTAATGCTCTTCGCTTCAAAGATTGCGGGCCCAGATTTCAGGCGACAGAAGGCATCAACAAACCTGTTCTCTTCCACGCGATGTCCGTGTCCTTCAAGAAACTCTGCAAGTCTGTTTAACAACGCTTCGTGGGTCGCGTTTGCCTTGTCGAGCTTCTCTTTCTCGTAAGAAGACAAGACTCGTCGGTCCTGCTCTTGTACGGCGCTCGTCGAGGCCTTGACTTGTCTTGGGGCGATTCTCCGGGCGTCGGGAAGCGATGGTGTGCCCTGCTCGATCACTCGAATAGCGTTCCGGAGAGCCGGAGTCAAATCCTGCTCGCGTATCAAACGGATTGCGTTTTGCACATCGACTTCCTTCGGATCGCGCAAGCACCGCGCGAGCGCACCTAGTAGCTCGGAGGCCCGCCTGCTCATCTCTGGCGCAGGTCTGTCGAGGGCCTCATAGACCGAATACCAATCCCATTGGTCTTTCTTCGTGCATCTAGTGAACATGCCCTTGACTTCGGAGACTAGCCCCGCGTCGCAGTCGCTCGGCGCTGATTGACCGTCAAGGACTCGAAGTATAGCCCTCAACGCAAGAATATAGCGTGGCCGCATGCGATCCGAGATGTCCTTACGCCCAAAGTCTGAGTCAGACACAAACACGACCTTGTTGCGCAGGTCAGTGCCAATGACCCAAGCCGCCACAGTCTCTCCTATGCCGACCGAAGACTTGGCGCGCGACTTCAAGACGACGGACCAATCCGGTTCGACGCCTGGGCTCTCGACGACGAACTCGGTATCGCGTTGCCGCGCGACGATGGAGACGCGAAACTTGTCACCAATGTTTGGTTCCTTAGTCATTGTGACGCCCGCATCCATTCCATCCGCTGGCCACGGCGACGGGTTCGTATTGAACTCTCACCTAGAACAACCGTCCTTCCGCCATCGCCTCATCAATCTTGTCGCGCTGGTTGAGCAGGCCCTGCAAGAGTTGCTTCTCCTTGTCGCCGTCGGGCAGGACTTCGCTGATGGCCTGCGCGACCGTCCAGAGCTTCTCGTTGCGACCGTGGCCGCTGCGGGCGAGGTACTCGGACAGCCCGCCC
>JBHHUB010000337.1:0-2376 GCA_046753625.1 Phycisphaerae bacterium
GAGTGGTCCGATGACCGTAGCACGAAGTCAATTGGTGGATTTGGACGCAACTCGTTACTATCACTGCATTTCACGCTGCGTTCGGCGGGCGCATCGTAACCGTTCACGAGCTTTCAGGGCTCTCGGGACCTTCCCGAAGATAGTTGCCCAGAATTAATTTCTTGGATTTTCAGACAGGCAATCCGGCTTGTCAAGCCTTTTCTACCCCCCCCGCCCGCAAGCATTTCCAAGAAATCGGCAAGCAAACTCTCCGGGAATTCGATGTGATACGGGCAGATCGCGGGTGTGATTTCGTATTGCTTCGTTCCGTGCCAGTCCGTATGCTCCCGCACCATGAAAGTCCGGGAAGCCAACAAGACTGCGAACCGTAAGCGACGGGCAAGGCAAGTTGCTCGCCGAGAGCCCGAGATCGCCGACCTCAAGGCCCAACTGGACGAGGCTCGCGCACTCGTCAATTCACAAGCGGAGCAAATCAACGCGCAGGCGGAGCAGATCAAGACGCTGACCGAACGGATTACTCAACTCGAAAACGAATTAGCCAAGGCAAAAAAGGATTCGTCGAACTCCTCCAAGCCGCCTTCGAGCGATATCGTCAATCCCAAGAAAGCGGCCAAGAAAAACCGCAAGCGGAAACGAAAACGGGGTGGTCAGAAGGGACATCCGAGACACGAGCGCCCCAGCTTTCCGCCCGAGTCGCTGGACAACGCTTGGGAATATACGTTGGAGTCTTGCCCGGTGTGCGGCGTCGAACTCGAAGACGCCGACCGTGCACCCCGCGTCGTGCAGCAGGTCGAAATCATCGACGTGCCGGTTCGCATCGAAGAGCATCGCGGTCGGGCTTATTGGTGCCCAAGTTGCCAGAAATTTCATTATGCCCCGCTGCCGCCGGAAGTCGAGAAAGGCCAGCTTTTCGGGCCCAGGCTCACCACCTTGGTGGCCTATATGAAAGGCGTTTGTCACGCCTCGTTTTCCACCATTCGAAAGTTTATCCGAGATGTTGTTGGGATCAAAGTCTCGCGTGGCTATCTTCGCAAACTGATCGGCAAAATGAGCGCGGCCTTGAAGCCGTCCTACGACGAACTGCTTGACGCATTGCCCGACGAAGACACGTTAAACATCGACGAGACCGGCCATAAGGAAAATGGCGAGCGGTTTTGGACGTGGTGCTTTCGCGCCGAGATGTACACGTTGTTTCGCATCGATAAATCACGCGGCAGCAAGGTTTTGGTCGACGTCTTGGGCGAAGAATTCGACGGCGTGATCGGTTGCGACTATTGGGGTGCGTACAAAAAGTACATGCGTTTGCACGAAAACGTCCAGTTGCAATTCTGCCTCGCCCATCTGATCCGCGACGTCAAGTATCTCACGACACTTTCCGACAAAGCCACCAAGACCTATGGCAAGCGATTGCGTGAAGCGTTACGAGAGTTGTTCGGTGTCATCCACCGTCGCGAGGAGGTGTTGCCGCGGACGTTCGAACGTCGGCTGTCGGCCGCGCGAGATCGTGTATTCTCCACGGCGACGGGAAGGGTCCCGTCATCGAACGAAGCCCAGAACATGGCCGACCGTTTTGTGAAGCACGGCGACAGTTACTTCCGCTTCATCACCACGCCGGGCATCGAGCCGACGAACAATCTGGCGGAACAGGCAATTCGATTCGTAGTGATCGACCGCCGGATCACGCAAGGCACTCGCAGCGAATCGGGCCGAGATTGGTGCGAACGAATCTGGACAACGGTCGCCACCTGCACGCAACGGGGCCTGGACGTATTCGAGTTCCTTCGCCAATCGCTATTGTCTCATTGGACGGGCTCCTCTTGGCCCAGCTTGCTTTTCGATTCCGGATAGCAGCGTGGCCCGGCCGCACTATTCTTGTCGCACGCTTGACTCCGCCGCAGGGCTCCCGCCACAGCAGGAATGACTCGGTTCACGGGAAGCCGTCACGTTGTATTTGCAAGGCCGGCCGGGCCGGCCGGGACCCTCTTTAGTGCCCAACACGTCATAACGCCCCCGGGGCATGCCGGGCATGCCCCCGTCTGCTGCGGCTTCCCTTCGCCTGCCTGAGCGTGCTCCCGGTCCGGGCCCCCACAGGCCGCCATGGCCCACCTTCGTCGAACCCGTTCACCGTGTGTGATCCGGCGCGAGGTTGGCGGCGCGGCAGTCGCGTCTGAGTGTGGTCGGGGCGCCGGACGACGGGGTCCCTTGCCGAAGGAAGCCAACGCCGGTTGCCCGAGAACAGTGATCCGGAGCTGGCCGCAGACCCAGCGGCTGGTGCCACGCCACGCCGCCAGTTGGCAGCGGCCGGCACCGCACCAAGGCCGGACCCGAGTGAACGATGCTGAGAGGCAGCAGTCGATCCGAATCCCGCGTCAGATC
>JBHHUB010000338.1:0-2370 GCA_046753625.1 Phycisphaerae bacterium
AACGCAACAGGCCGATAATGATAATGCAGCAGATGTCTGCGTGGATGTGGGTTGGTTGGTAGGAAATCACCTTATCTGTGGGGCGAAGTAGATTATGAAAGCTTTTTTCTTGTCCACCATGGCCTTGGCGTGCGGAATCCCTTTCCTCGGCGTGGCGGGTGCGGCGCCGGCCCCGAAGAATGCCCCGCCGGCCCTGGCTTCGGGTGACGGTAGCATCAAATTCGGCAAGGACGGTCACGGCGTCGGCTACTTCAACTTTGATGTCAAAGCGAGCCCCCGGCCGAGCGGGTCACTGCTGTTCGCCGCTGAAGACCACCATTTGTATCCCCATGACATCGTTCGCGTAAGCAAGATCACCGAGGTCACGTTTGGCCGGCGGACCGCCGAATTCTCGGGAACCGGGGCGTTGCACGACACACCGGTGTCCATGAAAGTCTCGATTTTCGACGGCGACGGAACAGACCGACCCGATCGGTTTTCGATCACGTGCACCGACAAGCAAGGCCACGTCGTCCTCCACGCGGAGGGGGACGTTTTCGTCGGCGGTCTGGTAGTCGGGGCGGAAAAGTAGCGGATAAGCCGCAACGGGCGGCAGGTGCCAGCGGTGTTGGGGCGTTGCGTTGGGTCGCACAATGCAGGTTGGCGAAGTGGAGCCGGACGTCAGTCGCGATCGGGCCATATGGCCAAGAAGACCATGAGGCGAATTGGGCCATTGACACGTTTTGTTTCGAAAGGGTTAAACGTGGAATTCAGGCGGAATTGGAGCGCAGTCGTCGCGGTGGCGGCGTGTTGCGTGCTCGGGACGAACGGAGGGACGGCTTGGGCGCGTCAGTTTACCTCCCAGAATGTCTCGCTGAAAAGCCACATTGATCTCGCTACCTTCGGGGCGGCGTCCGGCAACGATTGCTGGGGCTATGTTTCGCCTTCGGGGCGCGAATATGCACTCATGGGCCTGAGCGACAAGGTGGCCTTCGTGGAGATCACCGATCCGGCGAATGCGGACTGGTTTGCAACCGTTACACACGCGGCCAGCCTTTGGGGCGATATCAAGGTCTACCAGGATGTGGCGTACGCCGTGACCGAGCAGGCGGGGACGGGTATTCAGGTCATGGACCTATCCCAGATTGATAACCACATCGTCACCTTGGTGCGGACGATCGCCGCGCCGAGCCGGAGCCATAACATCGCGGTGGATCCGGTGGGCGGACGGCTCTACACCTGCGGCTCCAATGGGGGCACCGCCACCACCGTTATCTTTGATCTGACCGATCCGCTCAATCCGGTGGAGATAGGCGCGTGGACCGACGCCTACGAGCATGATTCGCAAATCGTAACCGTACCTTCGGGGCCGTTCGCCGGGCACCAGATCATGTTCGGGTCGAGCACGGGCTTGGGCGTCGATATCGTTGACGTCAGCGATCCGCTCAATCCGGTCTTGCTCTCGCGAACACCCTACCCGAACGTAGCTTACTGCCACCAATCCTGGACCGAGGACTTGCACTACCTCTACGTGGACGACGAGTTGGACTCCATCCCCCGGACGACGGTGCTGGACATCTCCGACCTGCAGAATCCCATCGTGCTCGGCGATTTCACGTCGGGGCTTGCTTCGATCGATCACAATCTCTACGTCCGCAACGGGATTATCTTTGAAGCCAACTACCATACGGGACTGCGGATTTTTGATGGCCGCACCGACCCGGTCCAACCAACCCAGGTCGGCTGGTTCGACACATACCCGGAGGACGACGCCCCCGCATTCGACGGCGCTTGGAGCTGTTATCCGTTCTTTCCGAGCGGGACGGTTATCGTCAGCGACCTGGATCGCGGCTTGTTTGTCCTCGATCCATCGGCCGCCGTTGGAGCCGGATTGCCTGTGCCGGCTGTGTCGCAATGGGGTCTGGCTTGGCTGACATTGCTGGTGCTGACGGCAGGAACCCTGGTATTTGCAAGCCGGGCCCGGTATTTTCGGACGTAAGCCGGTCTGGGTGCGTAGCAGAATCGGCCTAGCGCGCATTTCAGAGCACCGGGCGCCAGCCTGGAGACTTCCTTTGCAGCCTCCAACCGTGGATGGTCCGCGGGCTTGCGCCTGTGGCTCTGAGTCGGCGTACTCATCGCGCCGAGAGTATCACCCGCCCAGAATGTGGTGGTTTGGACGGGTTGTAATGGACAGGGGCGGCCGCGGACGCTACACTATCGGTTACCTTAGGGGACTTGGGATTATTGGTCCTGGTGGCTTGGGGTGCGTTGGTGCGGAGGGGCCGGAAGGCGTATTCGTGCGTTTGGCGCAAGTGATTGCCGGCGTGCGTTTGTTCGAGGGAGAAGAAGTTCATGACTCGTCGATCATTTCGTCGCATGGCATTTCGTCGC
>JBHHUB010000339.1:0-2305 GCA_046753625.1 Phycisphaerae bacterium
GGAACAAGCAACGAAAACGATGCGGATTTCACATCACACATCGGCTCAACGATGCCCTGGCAAACCGGATTGGTGGGCGGATTGTCCGGGCCGAAGAGAACGTCGTAGCGCGTGTCGCACGGGGCCGGCTGATCGACCGGATGGAGCACGTTGCTCATCGTGCCGCGACCGAGTGTACTGGTGATGAACACTTCGTTCCAGGTGTTGAGAATGGATACGGTGTGCGCCAACTGCGTTGGGTTGGGCAGGTTTTGCGGCCCCGGCCGATGGATCATGACCCACGCCGTCCTGAAGTGTTTCTGAGCCAGGAACGAACCGGGCGTGCGGACGCCGTTGGTTGCCTCGATGTCGCTGGAGCTCCAGGTGGAAATCGGTGCGGTGTAGTTGCTCACGCAGTTGGAATTATCCATGTAGCGCAGCTCGGACGCGCCCGCATCCATTTCCAATGGCGACACGTAGCCCCAAAGGTACAAATCGGGATAGCTGTACACGCCGCCGGGGATGTCCGTGTTGAAGTTCAAGGCTCCGCCCTGCCGGATGGCCGGCGACGAGCCGACCCATTCCGCAATCTCCATCCCCGACCCTTGACCGTCCACCCTGAAGTTCCAGTGAAAGCCACGTCCGCACTGGCCATTGACGCCTTGCAATGAGCGGTTGCCCGGCAGCGGATTCAGAAACATACCGAAGCGATGCTCGAATTCCTGACCGAGTACCTCCTGTGTAAACGTGAAGTACCCCGTCTCCCAACTCGCTTGATTCCACATCATGACCCAGCCTTCAATGTTATCGCCGGCGATGCCGAAGCCCTGGCGGTTGTTGAACAGGCCGAGGTCTTGCCCGAGCCCGGAAACGTCGTTCTCAATGCCCAGGTAAAACGCGGCGCCGACCGTATGGTGCGGCGTGAAATTCAAGAAGAAACCCACAAAGTCGAAGTTGTCGCCAAACGCAGCCGTCACGGCGTTGGTGGCGCTCGACATCAGGTTGAACAGGGTGCCTTGGCTGAAGTTTGTGGTCGCCAGCAGGTCGTTCGTGTCTTCGAATGCGAAAATGTCGCTTGCGGTCACCTGGGGTACGGTCGCGCCGGCGACGCCACCGAATGCGACACGAGGCGCCCGCTTCGGCAGTATCTTCTGAGCCGGATCAGGGACTTCACCGCCGGCTATGGCCGCTTGCCACGTGCGCAGGAATTCATTCGGCGCTTCCGTGCCATCGACGAAAGTCGCCGGAGTGATGCGCTCGACCGGCTCATCCACGGAACCCGCACCGGCGGTGGCCGCGGTCCCCACACCGTTCCACGTCAATACGGTGGTAAGCGTATTGACGCCGCTTGCGCCGTCGGCAGGAATGGGCGCTTCTACGAACGGGCCGGGAAGCGGATCGCAGTATACCCGAGCGGCAAAACTGGCGTACGGCGCGGTTGTTCCACCAAAAACCGCTTGGCAGCCGAAACCCGGATAGTGGTAGCGATCGGCGGAGAATCCAAACTCCGGGGCCACACCGGTCAACCAAGAGACGCCCGGGTCGCTGCTCTGCACCCCGAGCCAAAACGCGGCCGGAATCAGAAGCGACTCGCCGGCATGATCCACAACAACAACATGGGTTCCGTCGTCGGGCAGGCTGACGGAGCCTGCGGTACCGGGAATGATGCTGCCACCGGTATCGGGACATCCCGAATAAATCGCATAGTCTACCGTAAACCCGGGACCGGACCCGTCGCCTCCACCCGTAACGGTGAACTCGAACCGGTTCAAGTCACAGTCGCACTGGCCGCTTAGGAAAATGTCGTCGGCGATCAGCCTGTTGATCCCGATAGGAAACGGAAGATTCGCGCCGGTGTTGCTGTACTCCAACACGCCCCCGCCCGTCTGGGCGAGCGCCGACATGGTGCACCAACTCCAGACCACCGACGCCAGTGGAAATGCGCAACCCAATATCCGTCGGCGTCGGCGTACGTATCGCCCCATCGCAAGACCCTCCCAACACACAGATAGAATCAGTCACTCTGAATCCCGGGTCATTCGAGGTGGGATACGGAGCTTTCCCCAAAGCGGCATCATGAGATTGTAGCACGCTGGATCCATATCGTCTTGCCGCCCCTTATCGGACGCGTCGGGCGGGGTGCAAGACGGGACTGGCGGCGTGCAAGCATCGCCAGTGCCCCGGTTCCGGGTAAGCCCGTTGAAACGGGCTGGCAATAAGAGGAGCAGGGATTGGTCGCTTCCCGGGCGTAGAACGTCCGGGCTGACTGCCCTTCGGGAAAGACCGCTGAAGCGGTCTGCCGGATACGAGCCCCCGAACACACTTC
>JBHHUB010000340.1:0-2281 GCA_046753625.1 Phycisphaerae bacterium
CTGGACCGATAACGGCACCGGCACGCAGGTTCCCGATGCCGCGAGCGTGGCGTACGTTCACACGAATCACCTCGGCACGACGCGGCTGACGTCGGACGCCGCCAGCCCGCCGCAAGCCCAAGGTGCGGTAGTTTACACCGCCTTCGGCGAGCGGATTTGCGCGGTGGCCGGCGGCTGCGACGCGTCCGATCCCAACCCGCGCTACGGCTACGTCGGCGCCTGGGGCTACCAGACCGCCACCAGCGACGCGCCCGACGACCCCTACGCCACGAGCTTCCCCTACCTCCACGTAGGCGCCAGATACTACGACCCCGCCACCGGCCGCTTCCTCCAACGAGACCCCATCGGGATTCTTGGCGGGTTGAATGTGTATGCGTATGTTTGGAGCAGCCCCAGCAATCGGGTTGATCCAACCGGGAGCCTCGGAATCTATGACGGAATCTACGTATACGGCGCTCTACGCAGGTACAATCCGCAAGGTTGCCCTTGGAGCGCCCCGAACAGTAATGGCGGATTCTGCAGGCAATCGAGTCTGTACGGATTCCATGGCGGTGCGAGTTCGTGTTACCGCGAGATAAACCCCGGAGGCGGACATTCTTGTGCACAATGCTGCTACGATTCCGACGAGGCACTGATACCGTCAGACGGCCGCGGAGCTGGAACAGCGGATACAGTGGGCCCGGCCACGGGGAGCAATCCAGACGGAACCTGCTCGCACGGTTTTTGGGAGACTATGGGCCACGTGCTCACCGATGTTCTCGGTGCCGGTTCAGGTGCCAAGGGTCCGGGTTAGCTCCGGCGCACTTGTCGCCGACGAGAGATAATCACAACTTGAAACTTCCGTTTACGGATGTGACGTTGCCAATGTACTGCAGGCGCTGCTCATACGATTTGCGTGGGTCGCCCAACTCAATCTGCCCGGAATGCGGAACACGATTTGATCGAAACAACGCGCTGACATACGTCACCAACAAGTGGAAACACCACCGAGCTCACGTGTTGATTGGTCTCTATGCAAGTGTCATAGTATTGACGTTTGGATTCTGGATGTGCGTCGATACATCGAAGTTTGCTGGGAGTGCGATGTTTACCTGGAATGAACGGCTGCACGTCGCGGCTTGGCAATTGGGTGGACCAGTGGCATGGTTCTTTTTCCCTAATACAGTAGAGCGAATACGGTTGTCCTGGGCTCTGTTCTTCGGCGTTTGGGGACTGTGGATGATGATTGTCGTCACAACGCAACTAAGGCGGCTCTCGTTCTTCTGGCATTTTCTGTTTGCTCTCTTTTGGACCTCAGCCGGTTTTGCGCGAGCTGGGCTGCTTATGACGTGAACGTGGCCGCGCAGAGTGAGCAGCTTCCAACGTCTCACGGGGAGTGAGGCGTCTGGCGAGTTCGGCAAGGTGACATTTCCGGGAGCGCTGTTGAGGACGGAATACGGATGCAGGTGGCCCCATGGACGATCGAGTACGAATACGACTCGGCTGGGAATCGCACCCAAAAAACCAACCATGCCGCGGGGCGGGTTGCGTGCTATACTTATGACGTGGACGATAGCGGCGTTACTTATGGGACGGCCAACAACCGGCTGGAGTTTTACGTCGAATACGTGGGCGAGGCCACGGATTGCGACGTTCCCGGCTCGGCCGTGGTGCTTGGCACGAAGTATTACTTCTACACGGACGCGGGCAACGTCTCGCGCGTGGTCACCAAGCCGGAGACGCCCGGTCCGGGCGATCCGGAGCTGACGGCCGTGCGGTTTGATTACGCCTCCAATGGTGAGGCCGTGGCGTACGTCGTGGGTGAGCAGTGGGACGAGAACGCCTCCGGCAATGCGGAGAACTACGACGTGAGCTTTGTCCGGGAGTTTCGCTACGATTCGGGACGCCAGCGATACCTCGATCGCCCGCTCGATCCGGCGCTGTTCATGATTGCGAGGCCGGACCAGGGCTACGGCAATCCCCCCGGCCAAAGCGACACCTGGTCGGATTACAGCCCCGCACCCGGCGGATTCGGCGATCCCGATGCGGTTTACGGCGACTTCACGATCACGGGACCGCCCGGGCAGTGGACGATGACCGACGTGCGCTCCTTTGAGCCGGGGCTGGCCTCGTTTGGCTGGACCGATAACGGCACCGGCACGCAGGTTCCCGATGCCGCGAGCGTGGCGTACGTTCACACGAATCACCTCGGCACGACGCGGCTGACGTCGGACGCCGCCAGCCCGCCGCAAGCCCAAGGTGCGGTAGTTTACACCGCCTTCGGCGAGCGGATTTGCGCGGT
>JBHHUB010000341.1:0-2280 GCA_046753625.1 Phycisphaerae bacterium
AGCCAGCCACAAGACCGAGCAACGCGAAGCCAGCCACAAGGCCGAGCAACTCGAAACCATCAACAAGCAGGAATCCTAGCAACCTGCCACGGCGCAGAGCACTGGCAAAAGCATTGCCACTGGAACTACTGTCCGGGTGTAGACGACCGAGCGCTTACATATATTGCACTGTTTCCGGCGGGCGTGCAAGGGGAACGCCGACCGAGCTGCGGGCATGCCCCCAAGGGCGCAATCATGCAGCCCGATGGACCGCGCGCGTCACGTCCGGGCCTCGTGCAGGAGTCGGAGGTGCGTGACCCAATCGGCGGCGGGCACTTTTCCAAGCGCCGGGCTTTTTAGAGCACCGGGCGCAAGCCCGGCGACATCCTGCTGCGGGTAGTCCGCGGGCTAGCGCCCGCGGCTCTGAGTCGGCGTACCCATCCTGCCGGAAGTGTCACGGACCAGGCGCGGCGGGCAATCGCACGGCAGCAGCACACATGCGGGCCGGGCCATGTTGCCCGTACCCCGCGCCGGGTCATCTGGGCGTTGAGCAAGATTCCGCATCGATGGCCCACCCAATCCAACCGCGCCGCGCACACCTTCCCTTCTCCGCAATACGACAGTTACTACCGCGCAAACCAGCACCGACCATACGCCACTTAAAAGAAGCAACACGCCCAACACGGATTTGGGATAGTGCCGAAGCCAGAGCAAACGCGAGCCGCCCAGCGTCAGCCGGAGCACGATTCTCGCCGCGCCCAGCATGACGATGCCGGCGCCGGTCCGCGCGCCGAACCAACGCCGCGCCGCCAATCCCTACGGCGCCGTGGCGGGCCGGAAGCGAATGAAAACGGCCGTTCCCGCCGTGAGTAACAGCAACGCCATCGCGGCGAAACCCCATTGCGAGACCGTGGGAATCGGTTGACCACCACCGGGCAATTCATAAGCACCTAAATCGACAATCGGCGCGGTCCCCGTGCCGGAGTCCGGCGTGTTGGGGTCGTCCACGAACCGCGGGTTGCCGTCGAGGTCCGTCAGAATGTCGGCGGGCACGCCGTTGTTGTCACCCGCGTCGATAAGCGGTGAATTCGGAGACAAATGCAAATCGTCGTCTTCCGTTCCGGTGAGGTCGTCGGCGCCGTCTGCGTCGATGAACAGCGGATCGGCGCCGGTGTTGCCGACGCCACCCAATAATCCGGTCAATCCCTGGATGGAGCTGAAGTTGACAATCGGCGTGCCCTGGACGACAAGGACTTGGGCCGCCTCGCCCGCGCCACTGGCGTCGCTGTTGTTCCAAAGAATGCAATTGGTGATGGCCGGCGTACTGCTGCCCGCGATGAGCAACCCGCCGCCGGACTGCGCCGAATTGCCGCTAAGCGTGCAGTTGATCATGCCGGGCGAGCTGCCGGCGTTGCTGTTGATCGCGCCGCCGTTGAGATCGGACGAATTACCGCTGAACACGCAGTTGATCAGCGTCGGGCTACCGCTGACGATGCGTATGCCGCCGCCCTCGGCATGGGCCGAATTCCCAGTGAACACACATCCGGTCAGCGTTGGGTTGCTGATCGCGCTGGCGATTCCGCCGCCGTAGGTTTCAGCGATGTTGTCGCGAAACGTGCAATCGGTCAACGTCGCGTGGCTGTTGCTGATGTTTTCCATTCCTCCGCCGCTCGAGGCGAGGTTACCCACAAACGCGCAGTTGTTTACGGTCGGCGAGCTCAAAAAGTTTAGCATCCCCCCACCGCTCACACTTGAGGTGTTCCCGTCAAATGTACAGTTCGTAAACGCCGCACCACTGGTTTGCTGATTGTAAATCGCGCCGCCCTGCTGTTCGGCACGATTGCCGGTGAAGCCGCAGTCGGACAGCGTGGAACCGCTCCCGCTCAAGTTGGCCATGGCGCCACCAATAAGGGCGCGGTTGTCGACAAAGGTGCAGTGTTGGATGGTCGGGCTGCCGTTGTTGTTCAGCATACCCCCTCCTCGCCCATCCGGTGATGGCCTTACGTCATTGCCCCCGGCGACGGTGAACCCGTCAAGGGTGGCCGTGGCGTCCGTGCCGCTGCCCGTGATGACGTGGTAGGTGTTATCCTCACGGTTGATCGTGACGGAGAGGTCATCATCGTTCAGATCGCCGGTCAGCACCGTCTGATTGGCCGTGACATCGCGCGCATCGGGATCAGGCGCGCCGAGCCCGGCGTAACCTCCCTTGAGGGCCATCCCGTCGAGAAGTTGGAACGAAGCGGCGCGTGCGCCCGTTCCCAGCGGATTGACTTCGTTTTGATCCGGGTAATAGGTTCCTTG
>JBHHUB010000342.1:0-2280 GCA_046753625.1 Phycisphaerae bacterium
TCCCCAATTTCCTAACCGCCAGATACGCCACCACCTGCCGGGCCTTTACCACCGGGCGCCTCCGACCACCGCTCAGCAGCTCTTCTCGCTCAACATCCAGCTTCGAGCAAACCCGCTCCACCAGCTTCCAATACGCCGCATCTCGCTTCTCCGGAGCCAACCGGTGCCCCGCCTCCTGCTCCCCCGCTCGCTCCAGCACCGACGTCACAAAGCGCCCGCCGCCCAAAATCCGATCGTCGTATGCCCACTTTTCGCCGCGCCGATGTTCCTGCAATTCCGACAACCCGCCAATACTCCGCACCAGCCCGCCACCGGCCCCTATAGATATTGGAGTTTCCCATCGCGGGTAGCGCTGAGGTCGTCATCGGCTGAGATGGCGGTATGAGCGGTGCGATGCGATGTATTGAAGACAATCTCCCCCTCCCCGTGTTTATCGGTTTGCAATGTCATCCCGGCGGCGCGGTCGCTCAGGACGCCGGCGGGATCGGGAGGTCGCGATGGTCGTCAACGATACTCGAGCGACCGGCACGGTCACGCTCCCTTGAGCAGCGCGTCTCGAACGCCGTCCCACAACCGGTAGTGCCGAAACAGCACGTGCTCGATGAACACCTTCACCCGAGCGATCAGCCGTCGCGCCGTCGCCGGTCGCGTCAGCAGCCAGAGAGCCTGGATGCCGTAGGCCAGCATCGAGAAGAAGGTCAGCCTGCGGATCGATGTCCAGTTGCGGACGCGGAAGTCCTCGACCCCGGTCTTCTGCTTCCAGCAGCGGATGCCCTCCTCGATGCCCCAGCGACGCATGTACGCCAGCACGATCGCGGCTGCGTGTTTTGCGCTGCGGATGTCCTTGTTGGTGAGCAGCACCATATCCTCGTCGCGCAGGCCGGTGACGACGATCATCCAGTGACGGCCTGGGAGGTCGGGCAGCCGGACCGGCGCGTAGCCGAAGCGCACCGGCCAGGCCCTGGGCTCGTGGGTCTTCTTGTCGACGTAGGTGATCGCGGTCTCGTGCGGCTTGTCGATGCTGGCGGCGAGGTCGCGCATGATCGCGGTCTGGCCGTCGCCGAAGATCACCTTGCGGGTCTGGAGCTGGCGGACGACCCAGGTGATGCCGAGGCCGCGGAGGATGGGGTAGAAGTCCCCGGCGTCGCAGCCGCGGTCGAAGAGCCATGTGGCGTTCTTGCCGGTGTGGGCGAGCACGTTGACGATGGCCCGGCCGATGGTCTCGTACCAGCCGCGGTAGTCGGGATGCTCGGTGGAGAAAACTTCCTGCCACAGGGGGAGGTTCACGTGTCCGCGGTCGGTGGCCTCGATCTGGATGGTGGGGAAGCCGGGTCCCTTGCGCTTCTCCTTGTCGCTGGCGTCGCGGACGTAGTCGAGGTAGTCGAAGCACCTGGCGTGCATCTTGGTGATGTCGGACGGGTCGACGGCGATGAACGGCATCTTGTCGGCGGTCGGCGCCACGAGTCGGAGCCAGGCCGGGCGCAATTCGTCGAGTCCGGGGCGCTCGTCGGCGAGGCCGTCGTAGAACGGTCGGGCGAGTTTGCGGAGATCGCTTCGGCCCGGCAGTGTCCTGGCGATGTCGCTGACCTTGCAGCTTCCGGCTTTGGAGATGCCGACGACGCAGTCGCGTGCGAGCTTGGCCTCGACAGAGTCGAGCCGAGCGAGTTTTGCGATTTTCTGGACAGATCTACGTATTTGCCTGACAGTAGTACCCATCAGACCCCTCCTTTCGTCTGTTCAATCGCGATTGTTTTTTCTGGCACCCAAACAATGCTGGACGGACGGAAGGATTTGCAATTTTTCGGCTTTTCTAGCGAACGATCAGGCGGCGGCGGGCATCATCTCAGGCTGCCAAGATGGGAAACTCCAATATAGTAGCCGATGTCAGGATATCTTTGCAGGCCATAGGTAAGCTGGACCAAAGCAATGTCGTAGTCGCTGCAACCTAGTTCATCTGGATCTACGTCTAGAAATTGTCCTGGAAAGACAGTTTGCACAAATGTGTTGGCACATTCTTCGCCCTGGTGGGCCATTAGTGGAGCATCAGTAAAAGGAGGTAGGTAACACTTAACGCTTAGATCGTTCTTATACCGACCAAAGTAGGTCGTAACTATTTTACCGGAGAAATCGTTTTCGTAGTCAAGCGCACAGTGGGCGTTAGTTAGAATGTGATATGGGTCGATAGCGACACCGGAACAAGTGCCGGCACTATCAACTGGTGTACCGGGGACACGTGATTTTACTAAGGCCGTTGAGCGTCGGTGATTTACATACACATCT
>JBHHUB010000343.1:0-2255 GCA_046753625.1 Phycisphaerae bacterium
GCATAACGCCAGAAGATCAAAACTCTTTTCGGTGGGCAACTTTCTTGCATCGCAATGATCACAGTACAACTAGGAGACTGGTGTTTTTCGCGCCCGCCAAGCCGGCGTCGGCGTGGCCGGCGGGCGGGCGCGAGCGGTCGAGGTCAGCGACGCTGGCGCTGGGTCGCGCTCGCTTTATAGCGGCCAGCGGCGGGGACTTCATGGACGGCCAGCAGGCCGCACTGGCGCCAGCCGACTGCGAGCAGCCAGGTGCGAGGCTCGGCCACGGGAGGGCCAGGGGCGTTGGGGTCGTCGGGCGGCGGCGCGAGCCGTTTGCGCCAGCGGTCGTCTCGCCAGCCGTGAAAATACCAGGCGGAGGAGAACGGATCGATGCCGCCGGCCCAGGCGGGCAGGCGCTGGTTGTGTTTGCGAGCGTTTTGCATCACGTAGCACAACGTGTTGCGAGTCTGCTGTGGGCATTTCATGATCTCGAGGTGGTAGCGGTCGTCGAAGACGGTGCCGCGGCGGTGCCATCGTCGATTGAGCGCCCGGGTCACGCGGATCTTCCAGCCCTGGATGCCGCGTGACAGCGCGCCGGCGCTCTTGGCCTCGCAGATCAGATGGATGTGGTTGCCCTGGATCGAGAACTGGCAGATCCGGAAGCCCTGCTTGTTGCAGCTGTGAACGAACGCCCGGCGCAGGACCTTGGCCAGCTCGAACCCGCGCAGTCGGGGCAGGCCGTCGAGCAGGCGCACGGTGACGTGCACCGGGAACCGCGCCGCGAGCTTGGGGCGTGTGCGGTGAGGCACGCGCTTGCGCGGAGCGGTGCGCTTGCGGCCGGCGCCGGCGCGGCGGCCGCCCCACGTGTTGGGGAAGTCGATCGCGAGCTGGGTCTGTTTCTTTGCCATCTTGATTGAGCGGAGAACGTACCACATGCCTCTGACAGAGACGGGCCACGCCACGACACCGACGCGGTGGCTTTTTCGCAGCGGGGATCGACAAGGAGGCGTGCATGTGATCCTCTGGGGGCATGACGTTGGGGCGAACGCCGAGCCAGGGAAGTTTGCTGCGATCGAGCACAGAATACTGCCGGGCTTTGCTCCCGGCGACGTCGATCTACGCGCTGCTGGAGCGGGAAAGCCACCGGCTGTTTCCCGACGATGATTTCGCGGACCTATTCCAAGACGTAGGCCGGCGCTCGATCCCGCCGCGGATCGTGGCTGTGGTCATGGTGCTTCAACGCGCCGAAGGCCTCAGCGACCGCGAGGCGGGTGATGGATTCGACGGCCCTTTATGATGCGGTAGCCACGCAGGACACCGTCACGCTCATCCGCTCGGCGATTCGCGGGCTGCTGCGCGTGCTGTCCCCGGCGCTCGCAGCCGTCGTGGGACAGGATCTGGACAAGGCCGACGACGGCGCCTATCGAATCGCCAAGCGGGTTGCAACCGATCGCGTCATCTCGACGGTGGATCCCGAAGCTCGTCACGGACACAAGACGAGTGCTCGCTCGTTTGACGGTTATAAGGGGCACATCTCGATCGACCCTGACTCCGAAGTGATGGAACGGCGGACATCGTCGAACAGTTCGTTGTCCTGGAGGCTTCATCGCGCCGATCAAGCTCCGCAAGGCGCCCGACTGTGTTGGCATCGCGTCGTTTGATTCGCATTGCCGCAACTGTCCGTTGAAACCGAGATGCACGACATCGAAGACCGGGCGCTCGATCCGTATCCACGCCAAGGAAGCGACCCTGCAACGGTTACGGCTTCGTCAACGAAGCAAGCAGTGGAAACAGAACTACCGGGCGATTCGACCGAAAGTCGAGCGTAAGATCGGACACCTCATGCAGCGCCGTCACGGCGGGCGGCGGGCGCGAGTGCGCGGACGCGACCGCGTCAAGGCCGACTTCTCGCTGCTGTGCGCGGCGACCAACCTCGAGCGACTCGCGATGCTCGCCGTGCGCTACACCGGCGCGGCCTGGGCCGCTCTCGCGCATACCCTCGCCGCCTTTTTGCTCGTGATCGCCCGACGGTCGCCAACGTGCCCGGTTCGCGCGTTCAGCCACCGATCACCGTCACCGCCCGCCGAATCACCCATTACCGAAACACGGCACCAGCTGGCCCGTTTTCGACGGGACCGCCGACCTCAACCGTGTTTGACACCAGTCTCCTAGTTGTACTGTGATCGTTGCGATGCAAGAAAGTTGCCCACCGAAAAGAGTCTTGATCTTCTGGCGTTATGCCAGAAACACACGCGGAATATCATGTTCCTGACGAG
>JBHHUB010000344.1:0-2254 GCA_046753625.1 Phycisphaerae bacterium
AAACGCAAGCAACTTCGCCATGTGACGGCGGATCACATCTCCGATTGGCTCCGCAGCCATGCGACCTGGGCCTCGACAACCAAGAGCGACGCTGTCAGCCATCTGAGCCGAGCATTTCGGTGGGGCATTAAGAAGAAGATGATCAAGCATTCCCCCGTGGCCGATATGGAGGACTGTTTTGCCTCAGTCGGAAATGGACAATCCTGGACTTTGAGTTAGCATAGAAACTCGAAGGAGAATTTTCCATGAGAAAGCCACGAAAGAACCACTCTGCGGAGGAGAAGGTTGCCATCCTGAAGAGGCATCTGGTCGAAAAGACGCCCGTCTCCGATCTGTGTGACGAACTGGGCCTGAATCCGACCGTCTTCTACAGTTGGCAGAAGCTGTTTTTCGAGAACGGCGCCGCGGCGTTGGCTCGGACGCGTAAGCCCAAAGTCGATCGACGAGACCGGAAGATCGAACAACTCGAAACGAAGCTTACGCAGAAAAACGAGGTGCTCGCCGAGTTGATGCAGGAGCACGTCCAGTTAAAAAAAGAACTTGGGGAACTCTAAAAGGAAGCTGGGTTCCCCACGACACCCGTGACGAGGTTGTCGATTTCATCAACCGCTGGTCGAAGAAGACGGAAATCGTCATCTGTGCGTTGATCCTTTGGCTCGGGATCGGCCGGAGCAAGTTTTACTCGTGGCGAAAGCGATACGGCCACGCCAACGAGCACAACGCCCGTGTGCCGCGCGACCACTGGCTGACCGACGACGAAAAGAAGGCGATCCTCGACTACGAACAGGAATATCCGCGCGAAGGGTACCGGCGGCTGACGTTCATGATGCTCGACGACGACATCGCGGCCGCCTCGCCGGCCACGGTCTACCGCGTGTTGAAAAACGCACGGCGACTGGGCCCCGCGTCGCCGCCGAATCAGCGCAAAGGCAAAGGGTTCCACCAGCCCAGCCGTCCGCACCGGCATTGGCATATTGATGTGAGCTACATCAACATCACCGGCACGTTCTACTATCTTTGTGCGGTGCTCGACGGCTACAGCCGCTATATCGTCCATTGGGAAATCCGCGAAAACATGCTGGAAACCGACGTAGAAACGATCCTCCAGCGGGCACGCGAGAAGTTCCCGGGCGAGAAACCGCGGATCATTTCCGACAATGGGCCGCAGTTTATCGCCAAGGATTTCAAGCAGTTTATCCGCATCTGCGGCATGACGCACGTGCGCACCTCGCCCTACTACCCGCAAAGCAATGGGAAGATCGAGCGCTGGCACAAGAGCCTCAAGAGCGAGTGCATTCGTCCGCAAGTACCGCTGTCGCTTGCCGACGCGCGGCGACTGGTCGAGCGATTCGTGACGCATTACAACACGGTGCGATTGCACTCGGCGATCGGCTACGTGACGCCGGCCGATAAACTGCTCGGCCTGGAAGATGTGATCCATGCCCAGCGCGACCGCAAATTGGAAGAAGCCCGTGAAGTGCGACGGCTTCGCCGCCAACGCGAACCTGCTGCGACGCCCAGCGGCAAGCGTGTTTCACCCGTGGCAAAGCCGGCCGTGGCGATCGACTTTCGCCACTTGCGAGGGCAGGTCACGATGGAACGCGTCCTGGACGAGATCGGTTATCTTGCTTCGATGACCGGTGCCGGTCCGCAACGACGGGGTCCCTGTCCGTTACACGACGAGCCACACCAACGGCATCGTTCGTTCTCGGTCCACTTGGGCAAGGGTATCTTCCGCTGCTTCCACGACGAGTGCCAGGCCCAGGGGAACGTGCTCGACCTATGGGCTCGCCACACCGGCCTGCCGCTGCGCGAGGCCGCGCTCGACATGGCCAGCCGTTTCGGCGTCGTGACCCGGCCCGGAACCAGAGAAGAGGAACCCGTACTGCCCACTTGCCACGGCCGCCGTGAACCCGTAAGCTGAACCCTGTACTATGTATCCCAACCCGCTAACGCAAGAGCCCCTGGTTTCCATTTCACGCTGAACCAACACAACAGGAAGTTTATAACTGGAGAGTGTCCTTCAATGTGTGCTACGATGGACAGTCATGGCTCTTCATGTTGGCGCCATGCACTGGCATCTATTTCGATAACAATACGATAGCCCGATACAATGGATTCGGGAGGTCCCAAAATGCTGGGGCCCGCATGGATGTCCGAGGGGGTTCTCCTGTTGGTGTAGCTTCGGGGGCCCATTTCAGGAACAATCTGTTTGTCTATTCGTCCTCCCCTTATCCCGGTAATAGATCTGGCG
>JBHHUB010000345.1:0-2250 GCA_046753625.1 Phycisphaerae bacterium
AAGACGACGCAGAAGCTTCTTGATGTCGTGCGTCAAGGCTGGAAGAGCGGAGAGATTGCCGAAGAGCAGGAGATTCGCGCGTACCTGAGCACGCACATTGTCAATCTTTGGCCCCAGAGCGACCGGACGCTTGAGATGGCGCCGTCCGGCCCCACCGTCATTCTGGTCACCGGGATCAACGGTTCAGGCAAGACGACGAGCGTCGCCAAGCTGGCTCGGTATTTCAGACGGCAGGAAAAGCGGGTTATTCTCGCCGCTTGCGACACGTTTCGGGCGGCCGCCGTAGAGCAGCTTTCGATCTGGTCGCAGCGGCTTGATGTGCAGATCGTCAAGCACGATCAAGGTGCCGACCCCGGCGCGGTCGCGTACGATGCGTGCGAAGCCGCCGTGGCACGCGGTGCCGACATCCTCCTGGTCGATACCGCCGGCCGCCTGCACACGCAGGACCATCTGATGCGCGAATTGGGCAAGATCAACAAGGTCATCGCCAAGAAGATTCCCGGTGCACCGCACGAGGTCTTGCTGGTGTTGGATGCCACCATCGGCCAAAACGCGGTCGCTCAGGCGAGGCAGTTCTCCGAGCACGCGCCGGTGACGGGCATCTTTCTGGCGAAACTGGATGGTAGCGCCAAGGGGGGCGTCATTGTGGGCATCCGCGACGAGTTGAACGTGCCCGTCAAATTCGTAGGATTGGGCGAAACGCTCGAAGATGTTGAGCCCTTCGACCCGGCGCTGTTTATCGAAGCCATGTTTACCGAGTAACCCCGCCGGTCGCCCAGGATTGCGCCTATGCCGCTATCAGGTGACGAGCTCGAGCGCATCTCCGAGAAGAATTACGCCAAGCTGCGTATCAAAACGAATATGTACTGCCAAGAGTGCGGGTACAATCTTCGGACTCTTCCGTGCATACACAAATGTCCTGAATGTGGAAACGATTACAACGCAACACATGCTCGGATGAAGGGCATTTTTCTGGCGCAGTTTGTGGCGTTTCCCTGGCTCGATCTGGCCACAGCTATGGTTTGCACCACGATGGCGGTCTTCACGCTGGTTCGCGGATTGCAGACCAAGAATATGAGGTCGATCGGCGTGGGCTGTGTCTACGCCGTGGTCGCCGTTGGGTTGGGGTTCCGGGCGGCGATGGGGATCAGCGGATTTGTCCGCGCCCGCTTGATTCTCAGGCGGATCCAAGGGGAGGAAGACCGACAAGCCCGCTGAGAAACCGAGTCCTCGGATTGTCTCCGGCGGAATAGACCGTACACTTGATTGAATCGGACAGATGCTTTGGGGTTGATGGGATGGGGCTCGTATCATGGCGGTCAGGTTTGTCATCGGAAGGGCGGGCAGCGGTAAGACCCACCATTGTTTGACGGAGATCCAGCGCCGCTTGCGCGACAACCCGATCGACGGTCCTCATCTGATCATGCTGGTTCCCGAGCAAGCCGCGCTGCAAGTCGAACGGACCTTGCTGACGCCGGCGGACGTGCCCGGCGCGCATCGCGCTGACGTTCTTTCCTTCCGGCGTTTGGCGTTTCGCGTGGCGCAGGACACGGAAGGGGCCGGCCCAATCGCGCTTTCCGACACGGCTCGAACAATGGTCTTGCGGCATCTTCTGGCTAAGAACGCCGATGCTTTGAGGTACTACCGAGCCAGCGGCTCGGTCCGAGGGCTGGTCGATCATCTAGGCCGGGCCATCACCGAATTGATTCAGGAATCCGTCGGTCCGGCGGACTGGCAATCGGTGATGGCCATAAGTGCCTCCACTGTGACACAGAAGGCCAAATGGCACGACCTGGGCCTTGTTTTCGAGGCCTACCTACGTTTTCTGGGCGAAGACCGGGTCGATCCGTCGCAACGCTTGGCGCTCGCCCGAGCGCGTCTTACGCAATGTTCGTGGATTCACGGCGCGGAGGTGTGGGTGGATGGATTCGCATCTTTGGCGCAATCCGAAGTGGATATGCTGGTTGGAATGGCACAGCGTTGCCGAAGCCTTGACATCACCGTGCTCGCGGACCCCGATGCCGCTGAGGCTTGGGTTGCATCGCCGGCCGATCTTTCCGTTTTTCGCAAGACGCGCCGAACCTACGCCGCGCTTCGTCAAGCGCTGGCCCGCGCCGGCGTGGAATTGCTTGATCCGTTGCGGCTTGATCCCCAACCGCTCCCGAGGTTTGCTCGCGCGCCGGTGCTCTCTTCCGTGGAGCCGGCGCTGGCCGGGGGCACCGCAGACGCGGGGCGCCCGGCCGGCCTGGC
>JBHHUB010000346.1:0-2248 GCA_046753625.1 Phycisphaerae bacterium
CCGGCCCGCCGGCGGCGTGCCGGCGCCCCCGCCCAACGTAACGGGTGAAGCCATGGAAAATGTCTTGACAATGGCACAACGTGAACTCGGCGCGTACTTTCTCTCGCCGATCGCGTATGTGGTAAATGCGATTTTTCTGTTCACGGCCGGGCTGGTCTTTGCCCTGGGCGTGTTCCAACCGGGCGAGGAGGCGTCGCTGCGGTTCCTCTTCGACTTCTGGCTCGTGCTGATCCTCATGCTGGTGATGCCCATGCTCACGATGAGGTTGGTCAGCGAAGAGTTTCGCACGGGAACCATCGAAACGCTCATGACGGCGCCGATCACGGAAATCGAGGTCGTGATCGGCAAGTTTTTCGCGGCATTGGGGTTCTTCTTCGCGTTGCTGGCCACGCTGCTTCTCTACCCCATCATCCTCTCGTTGTACGGGCAGGTCGATTTCACTCTCATGATCTGCAACTTCATGGGACTCGTGCTTCTGGGAAGCGTGTACATCGCGATCGGGCTGTTCTTCAGCGCGTGCACCAAGCATCAGGTGGTGGCGGTGCTGCTTACCGTCGGCGTTCTGGCGTTCATGACTTTCGCCTTCGGACCGTTGGCTCAGCTGGCCGAAGGCGTGCCGCGCGTGGTCTTGCAGCAATTGTCGATCCGGTCGCATTTTCATGATTTCGTGCGCGGACTCGTAGACGTCAATCACTTCGTGTTCTTCCTGTCCACCACGGGCTTGTTTCTGTTCTTAACCGTCAAGAGGTTGGAGATGCGGCGATGGCAGTAGACAACGCGGAAAAAACTTCGACGGCGCCGCGAGGCATCAAGCGGTGGTTGCTCGGTACGAATGTCTTCGTGGCGACACTGCTGGTGGTCGGCATCGTCGTGGTCGTTCAGGTCATGGCGTACAACGCCGGCAAGAAATGGGACATGACCTCGTCGGGGATCAACAGCCTCAGTGAAGGCACGGAAAACCTGCTCCAGCATCTGGAGCAAAACGTCCGGCTGACCTCGCTCTACTTCGAAACCGATCGTGAAACGGAAGACCAACCGCGCTACCGCCGCGCCGTGGACGACCTGTTGGGGCTTTACGCGGCCACCAACCGCGCGAAGATCGCCTCCGAATGGATCAATCCGCTGAAGGATCACGAGAAGCTCAAGGCGCTGATCAAGCGACTGTCCGAGTTGCCGGCGTTCAAGGAAGGCATCGAGAAATACCGGCAGCGCGTCGAAGCCTATTCGCAAGACGGCGGCCTCGACGCGCGTATCCAAATCGCGATTCAGCAGGAATTGGATCAGATTGCCTCGTTGAGCCTGACGAGCAACCGCGCCGTGCAAAAGAGCATCGGCCCCGTGCAGATGCTCTTGACGCAGTGGTCCGACGAGTTGCAAGCGACGCGAAAGGCGATCGACGCCGAGGTGCTCTCCGATTCCCCCCAATACACGGGCTCCGTCGAAGCCCTCAAGACGCTCTACCGGACGCTGAACGACTCGCTCAAGAGCATCGTTGCCCACGGCGAGCGCGAAATCATGGCCAATGCCGAGCTGACCGCTCAGGCGACCAGCTACCTCCAAGGGTTCGGATCGCGCTTTGCCGAATTGCGGGACGCCATGGCCGAAGAAATGAAGAAGCTCGACGAGTTGGAGACGCCCAAGCTGGATGCGGTGCTTCGTGAACTCGACCCGACCGGCAACGCCATCATCGTCGAAACCGATAACGATGCCCGCGTCGTCGACTTTGCCTCCTGCTGGCCGGCCATGGACCCCGGTCGCGGGGGTCAGGGCGCCGATTTCTTCCACCGGGCCTTCAAGGGTGAGGAAAAGATAACGGCGGCGATTCTTCGGGCGACGCACAAGGAGCAGACCGCGGTTGTCTTTGTCCGCTACGGCGGACCGCCGCTGCTGCTGGGCGGCATCATGCCCGGGCAGCCGCGCGGCGCCTACATGGTAATGAAGCAGCACCTTGAGGATGCCAACTTCATCGTCAAGGAATGGGATCTGAAAACGAGCGACACTCCGCCGGTGATCGAGCCGGCACCGACGCGCACGGTTTTTGTCGTGCTCAAGCCGACCACGCCGGCACCGGACCCGATGGGCCGGCCGAGCCAGGAGCCGCCCTTCACCGACCGGCACAAGGAAGCCTTGCTCAAGGCGATCGGCGACAAAGGGCGGGCGCTGTTCATCGCCGGATGGAGCCCGGGACCGTTCGGCCCGATACCCTCGTCCTACGAATACGCCTCCTACCTCACAGACACCTGGGGGG
>JBHHUB010000347.1:0-2243 GCA_046753625.1 Phycisphaerae bacterium
ATCAAGGCTTCTTGCGCCAACGTACGTCGCTTTGACACTTCCCAGTCGGGCTCCTGGCGCAGCGTGGCGGCGATGAATTGTCGGTCCGGATCGACATCCACATCCGCAAACAGCGCGACCAGTTCCTCATCCGTCCCGTCCACAAAGGGGGCGTCTTCCAGGCCGTCGTCCACAGCGGCCAACGCGCGCAAAAGAATCGTAACCGGCACGGTGCGCTTGCGGTTGAATTTGATTGTGAGGTAATCGCTCTTGCGCGTTTCAAACTCCATCCACGCGCCCCGATCCGGGATCAACTTGGCGGCCGCTTGCAGGCGCCCCGTCGCGCGGTCGCGTTCCGCCTCGAAGTACACGCCGGGTGACCGGATAAGTTGCGACACGACAACGCGCTCCGTGCCATTGACGATAAAGGTGCCCTTCTCCGTCATCAGCGGGAAGTCGCCAAGGAAAATCTCAGACACAATCGGTTCTGGCACTTCTTCGCCAGCCAACAATACACTTGTGTATAGGGGCGCGGCGTAGGTGATATCCCGATCGAGACATTCTTCCTGGGTATACTTTGGTTTCTCGAACCAGTATTTCAGTTTAAATTCTTTCGCTTCCGGCGTGTTGCTGGGAAAATACAGCTGCATTCCGCCGTTGAAAGATTCAATCGGCGAGATTTCATCGAATAGTTCGGCCAGCCCCTCGTTCCGAAACCACTTGAACGAGTCGAGCTGCACCTCGATTAGCGCCGGAAGCCCGTATGTATCGGGGATACGAGCGTAAGATTTTTGTTCTAGGTTTGTCGCCATCATAATGAATGATTTGGTTACCTCACAGTAGCAGCGCAACATCCTGGTGCCCCAGACCAGGAACAAATATTATTATGTATACAGTTAGATGCACGAAAGCTGATTATATCAAGAAGCAACCAAAAGAGTCAATGAAAATCCCATTCTCCAATTCTCGGTGCGTACATCAGCCTCTGAAGCCAATCGCCTTCTGCACGTATGTGCGGAATGAATCTCTACGCACGGTGACGCTCTGCAAACGTTCCTCGTCCACCTCAACCCCGACGCCCGGGCTGGTGGGCACGTCGATGGTACTGTCGCCGTTCAATGTGAATTTGGCGGTAATGATGTCATCCGTGTAATAACGCTCGGTGGCGGATATGTCGCCCGGCAAACGGAAGTTCGGCAGCGTCGCGAGTGCAAGATTGCCTGCCCGCCCGATCCCGGTTTCAAGCATGCCTCCGCACCACACCGGCACATCGCGCTCAGCACACAAATCGTGGATAGCAGTCGCTTCGCTGAAACCGCCCACACGAGACGGCTTGATATTGATGACGCGGCACGCGACTGTGTCCAACGCCCAGCGGGCATGCGCTGCGGACACAATACTCTCATCCAGGCAAAGGTCCGTCGCCAGTTCCTCCTGCAACCTGGCATGGTCCACGATGTCATCTTCAGAAAGAGGTTGTTCGATGAGCAGCAACCCAAGATCGTCGAGCGCCTTAATCGGTTCACTCGCATCCAAGCGATAGGCGGAATTCGCGTCAACCTGGAGCCGGAGGTCCGGGAAAGCGCCGCGCACGGCCCGGACATCTTCCACATCGCGGCCCGGCTTAATCTTGATCTTGACGCGCCGATAACCGGCTGCCACATATCGCTCAACGCGCGCGACGAGCGCCGGCGGGGATTCCTGCAGCCCCACGGACACGCCTACTGCCACCCGGTCGACAGCACCGCCAAACATCTCACGCAGCGACCGCCCAGTTGCCTTTCCCTGTAGATCCCAGAACGCAGCCTCGAATCCAGCTTTCGCAATCGGGTGTCCGCGGATGGACCGCAACAGGGACCCAACATCCGCCGGCGACTCGATCTCTGCCTCGAGAAGCGTCGGGACAATGAATTCACCGGCAACGTGCCAGGCGGTTCCGCAAGTTTCGTATGAGTATCCGGGGTTTCGCGAGACCGGCGATTCACCCCACCCCCGCAGCCCGTCTGAATATAGCGCCACGATCAGGCATTCACGCTCAGTCTCCGTTCCGAACGATGTTTCAAACGGCTCGACCAGCGGCATGGCGATGTGGAAGATTTCAATTTGGTCAATTTTCACAGATGCGGTTTCCTAATTCTTGCCGAATGTATCGTCGTACTGTGCAATCGCCTCACTGAAAGACAGCACGTAAAACCCCCGTGGACCCGTCTCGCTCTCCTTATCCACGACAAAATCGGTCAGCATGTAACCTGCTGTAAATACGC
>JBHHUB010000348.1:0-2235 GCA_046753625.1 Phycisphaerae bacterium
CACCCCCTCGATGATCATCGTCGCGCCTTCGATGTCAGGGGCATCCCCGCGACTGAGCGAGTCGGGCGTCTGCAACACCAACGCCTGATTGCGGTGGTGTGCTGCGAGCACGTGAAAGGCATCGACGGCGGCTTCCGGGGTGCGATATTCGGGGATCCGGTGGGCACGAAACAACTCGCGCGCCGAAGCGACCTCGCGCTCCCCCATCCAACACGCAATCAGGGGTTTGCTGTGCTTCTCGGCCAGCGCCACGATCCCCCGGGCGATCTCTTCCGGGGCACTCATCGCCTGTGGCTTGACATCCTCACCGCCCTAAAGGACGGCGATTCCCGGCATCACACGAGCCGGAATGGATCCTGCCAACAGGTCCTGATAGACCTTTGATCCCTGTGCTTGGGACTCGGCGCCTTGTGGCGTCGAACAGGCGAACCGGGCGTGTCCCGCCCTTAAAATATTTTGCGCCGCGTTGAGATCGGCGTTTTCCTCGAAGCCGCAGGCGACGCAGCGGAACTGGGCCTGACTGGTCCGGTTATCCGCATCGACATGACCACAGGCCCCGCAAGTTCGGCTGGTGTTACGCGGGTTCACCGCGACCAACCAACCGCCATTCCAGGCCAGTTTGTAGTCCAGCATCTGCCGGAAGGCATACCATCCTTGGTCGAGAATGGCCTTGTTTAGTCCGGCCTTGGCCCGGACATTCTTTCCCGCCTGCTCTGCCGTACCCTTGGCCGACGCGCTCATATTGGCCACCTTGAGGTCTTCGATCACCACCATCGCGTGGTTTTTGCTGATCGTGGTCGAGACCTTGTGCAGGTAGTCCTTTCGCGCATTGGCGATGCGGTGGTGTAGTGCGGTGATGCGGGCTTTCTGCTTTCTCCAGTTGTGGGAGAATTTCTTCTTCCTGGCCAGCTTGCGCTGCTCCCGGGCCAGTTGTTTCTCCAGACCGCGGAAGCTGTCCAGCGGTTCGTAGACGATGCCGTCGGACAGGGTGGCGAAGCGGGCCACGCCCAAGTCGATGCCGACGGCGCTATCGGCCACCGGCAACGGGTCGGGCGCCGCCCGTTCGGTCTGGATGGCGACGTACCAGCGCCCGGCCTCCAGGGCGATAGTGAGGTTCTTCGGCGCGCCCTCGATGACCCGGCTGTTGCGGTAGCGGACCCAGCCAATCTTGGGCAGGTAGACCCGGCTGTTGGCCTGGTCGATCTTGAACTGCTTGGAGTCCGGGTAGCGGAAGCTGTCGCGCTGACCGCGCTTCTTGAAGCGAGGAAAGGCGGCTCGGCCCTTAAAGAAGTTGGTGTAGGCCCGGCCCAGATCCTTCAAAACCTGCTGGAGCGGATGGATCGGAGCCTCGGCTAGGAACTCGGTGTCGGGATCGTGCCGCCACTGGGTGAGGTCTTTGCACAGCGCCGCATATCCAGAGTGCTTTTCATCGCGCTCATGTCGAGCCTTCTGCTCGGCCAAGGCGCGGTTGAACACCAGCCGGCAGCACCCGGCCACGCGCCGAAAGGCGGTTTCCTGGCGGGGTTTGGGCTGGAGTTCAAACTTGTATGCCTGGAGCCGTTGCATGGTCTGTATTATAGTTGGTCTATGGTAGAAACAACAGAAATTCGGCACGGCCGCCATTGTGTATTTAATCTACACGTTCACTTGGTCTTTGTGACCAAGTATCGCCGCCATGTCTTCACCAAGGCGATTCTTGCGGACATGCAGAGCATTTTCACCAAGGTCTGCGCCGACTTCGAGGCGGAGTTGGTTGAGTTCGACGGCGAGGATGATCATGTTCGCCTGCTGGTGTCTTATCCGCCCAAGGTCGCCGTCGCCAAGCTGGTGAACAGCCTCAAGGGTGTCTCCAGCCGCCTGCTGCGCAAACAGCACTCGGCACTGGTCCGACGCTACTGGAAGGGGGTGCTGTGGTCCCCTTCCTACTTCGCCGGGTCCTGCGGTGGCGCACCTATCGAGATTGTCCGGCATTACATCGAGCAGCAGAAAACACCGGATTAGCCGGGACAGGCGGCATCGAGCCGCCTGTACCGGCGCACTATCCTTCCCCGCCCTGAACGGCGGGGCTTGCCGCGCGACTTGGTCAAAACCCTCGTTTGCGCCGGCGGATAGTCATCACCATCTCGATGTGTTCGATGTCGGCCTCGATGAATCGTTCCCCGCGGGCCTCAAAACCGAGCCGCTGATAGAATCCGCGCGCATGGGTCTGTGCATGCAATGCTATCCGCGCATGGC
>JBHHUB010000349.1:0-2232 GCA_046753625.1 Phycisphaerae bacterium
CACCGAGCGGATTGTGACAGGCTTGCACGCCCAGTACAAATAGGGCAAGCTGCACATTACTTCAGTGATACAAGCGGATAGGGCCGGTTAAAGCGGCGGCCGGTCATCGTTTTCTGGTCGTCACCGCTGTCTGTGGTCGCTGGCGAACCACCAGATGGCCGGGCGTCCTGCGTACGCGGGCTCGGCCCCCGTTGCGAACGTCGCCCGCCTGCCCGGTGGATGTCGCGCCGCCCGGGTCGGCAAGACCGGCATCGCCCGTTGCGGCGCCGGTTGTAGCGCCCGTCGTGCCACCGATGACCTCCGCGTCTCCAGTAGTGGTAGGCGTAGTCGTTGTGCCGGTCGTGGCCGGTGGCGATGTGATGTCGGGTAGCGTCGGTAAGAGCGGCACGCCGCCGAGCTGCGCGCGAAGGACGTTGGTAAAAAGCAGAATCGCCGCGTTTACCTGATCGAAAATGGTCTGGATGGCATCAATAAAAAACTGGTGCCGCGGGCTGGGGGTCGTGGGCGCCGGCTCCGTGATCTCCGGCGTGATTCGGGGCGAAATGATCGCACCCTGCTGACGTGCGATGCCTTCGGAAACGAGCTCCCCCGGCAATCGCTGGCCGATCGAGCCGGCGTTTTGAAGGTTCTGCGCTAAAGCAGGACTTGATGCGCCCAGCAGCAGCGTGATGGCCACCGCGTACCGCGCCATACAACCTGGTTTGAACATACCGCCACTCCTACTCCGCTAGTGCGCCAGACCTTCGTGAACGCGGGACGGTCGTGAACCCATCCCGGCAACCTTCAGAGTCTTATTCGGATGAACGGGCGTCCGGTCGCCGGAAAATCCCGATTTCCCGTGAATTATTCGGACCAACACCCTCTGAAGGCCGGCAGCGTGTCGAAAAAGCGTGGTACCGGGATGTTTCCGGTGATTCCGCCAGGGCTGGTACTTGTGGAGGCGTGATGCCGCCACATCGGAGAACCAGTTTTTCAACAGGCCGCCTGGAACGAGGACGGGCGGTCGTGGCGGGGCGGCGCTGCTCATCCGCGCCGTGGCCACGAATCCACCCATGTCGTGCGTGCCCGCGAGTCCTACGGTCTTGCCCGCCGCGTGTCACAGGGCTTGCGCCCTGTGCTCTGAGAATCGCACGGATGTTCGACGTTTGACGCTCGACCTTCGACCTTCAATCTTCTAATCTTCAATCTTTATCCGTCCCCCCCAATTCAGGACATCGGCGGCGTCGGATCGCCGCCGTCACTTGTGCTTTCGCCGTGTTGCCCCGTTTGGCCATCGTGGGCATCTTCGCTGTGGTTCGCTTGCTCGCTGCCGTTTTCGTCTTCCTCCTCGGGGGCGATTTTGGCCACCGCGACGACCTTGTCCTCTTCTTTGAGCCGAATCAACCGTACGCCTTGCGTGGCCCTTCCGATTTCGCGCACGGCGGAAAGATCGGTCCGGAGCATCATCCCCCCGGCGGTGATGAACATGAGTTCGTCGTCGTCGGACACCGCCTGCATCGCGATCACTTCGCCGTTGCGATCGGAGGCCTTGATGTTGATCACGCCCTTGCCGCCGCGCCGGGTTTTTCGGTATTCGTCGATGCTCGTTCGTTTGCCGAAGCCGTTTTCACAAACGGTCAGCACGGAAGAGCCCGGGTCGATGGCGACCATGGATACAACGGAATCCCCTTCGGCCAGTGCCATGCCGCGGACTCCTCGAGCCGTGCGTCCCATAGCGCGGACGTCAGCCTCGTCGAAGCGCACGGCCATGCCGCGGCGCGTGCCCAGGACGATTTCGTTTTCTCCGCTCGTACGTTCCACATTGATCAGCTCGTCGTCTTGGTCGAGTGAAATCGCAATGATCCCGTTCGCCCGGGGCCGGCTATAGGCACTGATCGGGGTCTTTTTGACCGTGCCCTTGGCGGTGGCAAAGAAGACGAACGACTCCTCGAAGACCTTGACGGGCAGGACCGCCCGGCTGGCCTCGCCCGGCAGCATGTGCAGCAGGTTGGCGATGGATCGCCCGCGCGAAATGCGGCTCAAATCCGGCAGGTCGAAGACCCGAAGCCAGTAGACGCGACCGCGATTCGTAAAAAAGAGCAGGTAGTCATGGGTGGAGACGACAAAGAGGTGATCGAGGAAATCGCCCTCCTTGGTGGCCCCGCCTCGTATTCCCGTGCCGCCGCGGCCCTGTTTTCGATACGCATCGGCGTCGGTTCGCTTGATGTACCCGGCGTGCGATATCGTGACGAC
>JBHHUB010000350.1:0-2224 GCA_046753625.1 Phycisphaerae bacterium
TAAGACAGTGCCCGCCTGATACGGACGCCCGCGACACCAACCTTCATCTTGACCCGGAGGCGAAAAAATGACCGATCAAGCTCACGAATACGAATCCGACGATGGCCGACCACGCGTTAATTGTGAACGCCAACCCTCCGACACCGTCCAGGGTGCGGCGTGCCGGCTTTCGAGCCTGCCGGACCCTTGCACTTCGGCGCAGCTTGCCGCGGTCTTGGGCAAATCGCCGAAGACGCTCGTCGATTGGTGCCAGGAACGGGAGTTCACGCACATTCCGTGCTTTCGACTCGGCAACCGGTGGTATCACCGCGTCGCCGAGTTGGTTCGATGGCTCAACGGCATCGAAGGCGGCCGAATCGACTTTCGCCGGAGGCCGCGCAACACAAACCGCCGGTCCGCGTCGGCTCATAAGCTGCGGTGACTCATGATTCGAAGAGACATCGACAACGAGGTTGCCCGTGATGCTCCCGTGACCGCGTGGCCATCGCGCCCCGTTGTCTTCGGTGACCTTCTGACGCCAGTCGAAGCCGCCCAGTACTTACGTCTCGACGAGACCGGCCAGCACGCGCCGGATTCCGCCATGCGCACGCTCAATTACTGGCGTGATCATGGCGACCTGCGCGCCACGAAGTTCGCCCGGCGCGTCTGGTACCGCCGTATCGAGCTCGATCGGTTCCTAGAGCGAAAGACGGAAGAGTGAACGGATCGCTTTCCCGTGGGTCGTCGCGTAGACTGACGTTCGGTCAGTCGTCACCTGGTGGCCCCACGGGCCGGGACGTGCCCGGGAGGTTCCCATGGCGACAACAAAAGTAGGAATCTATCGAAGCTATTATGGTTCAATTCCGACCGACAGCTCCGGCCGCCTGCTTCCCAAGAGTGAGTAGCCCAAGAAGCGGCCACACAGTTGGGTGGTGCGCTGGTACGGCCACGACGGGCAGCGTTACAGCCGGAGTTGCGCGACGAGAAAGGAGGCTGAACGACTCACAGAAGAAAAGCAGTTGGATGTTCGTGAAGGCAAGAGGGATGAGCCCCGGCAGGTTACGCTGAAGGAGTTCGGTGAGATGTACATGCGAATTCGGACCGATCTTTCCGAGCGCAGTCGCGACGAACACGATCGCACTATCCGGTTTCTCCGGGAACAACTCGGCGATCAACGACCGTTGCACAGGATTATGCCGCTCGACGCCCGCCGGTTCATCGCGTGGTACCGCAAGCGTAAGGTCAGGGGCAAGCCGGTGTCCCCGGCTACGGTTAACAAGGTCTTGCGCGAGAGTCGCCGGTTCTTTCGTGAGGCCGTCGATTGTCAGCTCATCAAGACCAACCCGTTCACGGGCATGCGATCGACAAAAGTGCCCGAGGTGCCATGGCATCATGTAACGCCGACGGAGTTTCATACGTTGCTGGATTCGGCGTCGTCGGCGCGGTGGCAGGGCATCGTAGCGCTCGCATACTGCTGCGGCCTGCGACTCGGTGAGATCTTGAACCTGACATGGAGTGACGTGGACCTCGCCACGAAAACCGTTCGCGTCGTGGCCAAGCGAGGCGAGCTGGCAGAGGACTGGGCTCCGAAGGACAAGGACATGCGCGTCGTTCCGTTACCGACGCCGGCGTGTGTCGTCCTGACCAAGCTCTGGATGGCTCGTGATCAAGACCAGATCTACGTGGTTACAATGGCCTTCGGGCCAAACGCCGGCAAGCCAATCCCACGACGCAACACGTGGCGTGACTTCGACGTCATCCGTCGCAGGGCGTCGCTGCCGCCGTGCAGCTTGCACGATCTGCGTCGCAGCTATTGCACGAACCTGTCCAAGTCCATGCCGATGCACGTAGTGCAGGAACTCGCCGGACACAGCGACATCCGCACGACGCGCCGGTACTACGTCAAGGTCCAGCCGGAGCTTTTCGATGAAGCGCGCCGGGTGATGGAGAACGCCTTGGCATGTTAGCGATTGCACCCAACGAGTTGGTCAGTCCGGTGCTGCCAGGGAGAGGATATCACAGCCTGAGAGCGAACCCGACTGACCAAATAATGACCAACTTGCGGATCTGGCATTCATTTTGGGCGGATCCACGAAGAAGGCACGGATCGTTAAATCCATGCCTGATAACGGGTTACGTCAATAGCGGGCGAGCGGATTCGAACCGCCGACGTCCAGCTTGGGAAGCAGAAAGCCACCTAACCAAGTGCTTGCAAACAAAGGACTTACGGGCGGCACCGATACCG
>JBHHUB010000351.1:0-2219 GCA_046753625.1 Phycisphaerae bacterium
CGCAGGGAAAATGGGACTGTCCCCCCCTGGACCGCGAGGAAGTCCGTCTCCAGATGCGGAAAGGAAAAAGCGACTGCCACCGAATCTGGATAATCCAGGCATTCCGCGAGTCGGAATCGTTCTCAGCTTCGCCCGAAAGCTCAAATCTCTCAAGCAGCCAAATTGAGTATTGTGTCCCCTCCCTGAAAGAGCCCGTGTTGTCAAGGGGGGGCTCCACGGATTTTGTCGCTTGTGAGTGCCTGTTTTTCGGGGTCATGCGCACACCATCTACGCGGTCCGCATCGGCGGAGTGGTTTTTGAGTTGGGTCGTGTTGGAGTGTTGACTTCGTGGTTGTCTTGTACGAGCGTTTTCGACTCGTGTGAGTGTTACGGTTTTGTTTGCGAGGTCTGTGTGGTCGTTCTTTTCTACGTGCGACCGTGCCTCTACCCGTCCCTTCGTGGACGCCCGCGGATCGTCATGCGTATCCGCGCTCGGGCGTGATCCGCCCGACACCGATGAAATCTATTCGACCGTCCTGCGGGACTCCTCGCCGCTCCATAATCGGAATTACGCCTGGCCGGAAGGGCCAGGTCCAGGGGACACGTCGAGCTGGCGTGGAGCCGCAGGGATTCGCTCGCAAAAGCGGCGAATCAACACCGTCACAAAAGTCGGATGGGTTTCTCCCATGGGGTTTTGTTTGTGCTACACTTGCGTGACCTGGGCGGAGGACAAGGCAACGGTGGGAACCGAGTGCGAGCGCCGCGCCAGGGCTCGAAGAGGAATGAGGGCGGGCCGAGCGGTTCGCTCTTGTTCTTTTGTGCCCATCGCATTCCTCTTTGAGCTTTCTGCGGAAAATCCTTCGGGGGCCCGGGGGACGCCCCCCGGAAAACAGAGCCTTTAGTCCACTCCTTCTGGCCTTCCGCGTATCAGACGGCCGCGGGTTCGCCGCCAAAGGCCTCGAACTCCCGGTGCTTTTTGAGCGACAGCTCGTAATGGTACTTCTGTTTCTTCTTGAGCATGTGCCAGATGATCGTCACCATGCGTCGCATCACCGCCACCCGGGCGATCTTCGAGCCGCGACGTCTCTTGATCCGTTTGTACCAGCCCCGCATCGCCGCGTCGAAACGCAACACCTTGACTACCGCCTGCCCCAGCAGATACCGGACGAGCTTGCTCCCACGCTTCGTGATCGAGCCGAGCCGTTGCGTCGCATCGCCGGAGTTGCGGCAGCCGGGCGTTAAGCCGAAATAGTTCGCCAGGCTCGCCGGCCGCCGGAAACGCTCGATATCGCCGATCCGCGATGCAATGGCCACCGCGCTGTAGTGCCCCATGCCCGGCATCGACTCCAAGAGCTTCGCCTGCTCGTCAGCTTCGGCACGCTCGGCAATCTTCGCCTCGACCACCTCCAACTGCTGGTCGAACAGCTCCCATTGCGGCAAGAGCAGGTCCATCTCCAACCGGTCCACTCGCGACAGCTCCATCGCTCTCAGCCAGCGGCGGACCTTCTTGGTCTGAAAGACCTTCGTCGGGCACTCCTGCTCCCGATTGTGTTTCCGCAGAATCTTGTGAACCGCGTTGAGCACGGCCGTGCGTTTCTTCGTCAGCGTCGCTCGCAATGTCGTCAACTGCCGATCGGCGGCTTGCCGGGCCGTTGCCGGCTCGATCCGCCGCAGCCCCGACGGATGCTCGCCGCCAGCGAGTTGCTCTCGGTGGACCCAAAGCAGGTGGCTCAAGTAGCCGGCGTCGCGGCGGTCGGTCTTCTGTCTCGAGCGGCTCGTCGGCTGCACCACGACGATCTCGCCGCAGCCGTACTCTTCGAGCATCTCCAAAAGCCACGGATTCATCCCGCAGACTTCAAGCATCGCCCAAAACCCACCCTCCGGCCCGGCCTTCTCCGCAAGATCGGCAAAGAACGCACGAACCTTCTCCCACTGCGTGCTCACCTGCCGTTTGAGAAGCACCGATCCGTCCTCACCGCGCAAATTCACCGTCAACTGCCGCTTGTGCTGATCGATACCGAGGTATAACATCCTGGGGTCTCCTTGAAAGGGTTGGGGAAATCGGGAAAAACGCTCCCAAGCCTACTTTTCTTGGAGACCCCTCTTTGCTCTTTCATGGTATCTGATTTCGCAGATTTCGTCCCCCGAATGTAACAGTCCGCTCCGGCTTGTCAACAGTTTTGAGGGGGAGGGGGAGCCGGTTGCGTTGTGCGCAAGGTGTTGTCGTCGTGTGGGTTGCG
>JBHHUB010000352.1:0-2209 GCA_046753625.1 Phycisphaerae bacterium
CCTGAGAGACCGTCTAGGGAGAATGAAATGAAGACGAACGAAGATTTGGGTGAGACCGATGCGTTTACGGCTGTGGACATACTTGCCACGTTCCTTGCCATGGTGGACAAGGGTGGCGTCCGTGAGGGCGTGGCCGGTATGTACAGGCTGCTGTCGGCACTTCCGTCGGCAGTCGATCACTATCCGACTGCGATGGTGGCGATCGAGGAGTGGCTTGGCAGTGAAGGCTGCGGAAATGCGCCTGCCAAGAACTGAAACTCGATCGTCGGCTGCGGCGCGGCCTTGACGCACACAGCACGAAAAGGGCCCGGCGAAAGCCGGGCCCTTTTCATGCGCACTGCCGACCACCTGGCGACGAAGCATGACGCCTCAACGGCGTTCGTCTGGCGCATCCATCGCAACGCCGGCGACGTTCGCCTCGGCGAATGTACGCACTTGAGCGGCGGGTTCACGGAGGGGCGATTCGTGGATCTGCTTCGACGGTCGGACGCCGGACCTCGACAGAACCAGAGCCGCAGGTTTCAATGTTCGCTGAACCTCACCGTTGAATGTGTTTGTGTCCTCGCCTCAACGGGCAGGGGAACATAGGCCTGGGGCGACGAGATGGATCGAATGGACTACTTCATGGAACTCTACGGTACCCTCCCCAGGGCCGGGCCCGGCGACAACGCCTTGACTCGCAGGGCCTTCGAGATGATGGAAGATGTACCGCCAAGGCCCAGAATCCTGGACATTGGATGCGGTCCGGGGATGCAGACCGTCGAGCTTCTCAGGATTTCCGGTGGCACCGTCGTAGCGCTTGACCTGCTGCCGCAGATGATCGCAAGGGTGTGGAAGGCTGCCAAGTGTGCGGGGGTCGATGACCGGCTTGAGACGATGCAGATCGACATGAGCGACATGGCGTTCGAGCCCTCCACCTTCGATGTGATCTGGTCCGAGGGCGCTATCTACTTCATCGGCTTCGAAATGGGACTCGCCAAAGTGAAGAACTTCGTCAAACCCGGTGGGTACGTGGCGGTTAGCGAGGCCGTGTGGCTCGAATCCAATCCACCCCGGGAAGCCGTCGACTTCTGGCGTGAATATCCCGAGATCGACAGCGTCGAGAGGAAACTCGATGTTCTCTCGGGGCTGGGCTACGAGAGCATCAATCACTTTGTCTTGCCCGCGTCATCCTAGACCGAGTTGTACTACAACCCTTTGGCGAATCGAGTTACCGAGCACGAACAGATGTGGAAAGGAATTCCGGAGGCCGAAGCCGTTCTGGCGGAAGCCCGGAAGGAGATATCGGTATTCGAGAAGTGCTCGCGGTACTACAGCTACGCCTTCTTCGTCATGCGCAGATGAGCCAAGGCTGGTCGAGCTGTCTCTCCGTGAAGCTACATCTGTGCATAGGATTGCCCAGGTTAAGGGCGCGACGACGTTGCCAAGCGAACGCTTCGTGGAGCGTCGGGAACCGCCGAGTCAGACAGCTTTCGGGCCGTGCCCTCCGGGCACGGCTTCTTCGAACTCATCCCCGACGCCGGTCCCGCCGCCGTCGCCAGCACAGGGTCGTCCGGACGACGATGCTGACGGCATGGCACCCTGTTCGGCCCTGCGCCCGCCGGGGGAAACCCCGGCCTACGGCTCGACTGCCACATCGAAACATCAAACCGTAGGCGGGAGTGACCAACTTCGGAGTCCGGCCAGCGTGCGTGACCTGGCTCAACTGCATCGCGCGAAACTTGCTGCCACCGATTCGATCGCTTGGCAGATCGTGGGATTGGCGTCCGCCAAAAACTAACTCAATACAAATGGGTATATTGAAGGGTGGGAAGGACAACCCGTCCCACTCGATGCCGGACGGTTCTCCGGCACCCCTGCGGGGGGAGGAGATTGCCGTGGCCAATTCTGCGATCGAATGGACAGAGAAGACATGGAATCCGGTGACGGGCTGCACGAAGATCAGTCCGGGCTGCAAGAACTGCTATGCCGCAACCCTGACACGGCGACTGACGGCCATGGGACAAGCCAAGTACGCCAACGGCTTCGAGTTGACCGTTCACGAGAATTCGCTATTCGAACCGCTGCGATGGAAGCAGCCGCAGCTTGTTTTCGTGAACTCGATGAGTGACCTGTTCCACGAGGACGTTCCTGTGGACTTCATCCAGCGAACATTTGACGTGATGCGCCACGCCGACTGGCATCGGTTCCAGATCCTGACGAAGCGATC
>JBHHUB010000353.1:0-2187 GCA_046753625.1 Phycisphaerae bacterium
CGTGTCGATCAACCGCTTCAGAATGCCCGCTGCCAGACATCGTTGCTCGGTAAGATATTGACGCACGCGCTGGAGGCGTTCGGGAGCCGGTTCGGGAAGATGTAGGGGCCGGCGAGCGGCGTCGGCCGCGGGGACGCTTGAGGAAGATGGTTGTGCATGCGAGTTGGCAGAGATGCCGACAGTCGATGAAGCCGTCGTGGCGGCGGAGCCCAGGTGTTGCTGGAGCCAGCGGATCGCCGCCCCGGCATCCATGTCTCCCAGATGCATCACGAGGTCGATCGCCCCGCCACCGCCTTGGTTTCGATGCCAGTTGAAGAACTTGGGACCTGTGACTGTGAGCGGGCCGCACGGGGTGCGCCATTGGGACTGGTCACGCCGGTCCCGTTCGGCGCCCCAGTGGGCCAGGACCGTCTCCAACGGGATGGAGCGGACCGCGTCGGCCCCGCGGCGGAAGTCGTCTCGCGTCACGGTGCGTTACTCGCTGAGCGGGTCCCGCAGACTACGGCAATCCTTCATGTTGATGACGTGGCTGTTCTCCGTGAGCCGATCTATCAAGGCGGCGGTCAGGTGCTGGTTGTGCAGAAACGATCCCCATTCCGCGAAGCCGAGGTTGGAGGTGATGATGGTCGTTTTCTTCTTGTGCCGCTTGTGCATGAGCGTAAAAAACTGTCCCACCTGCGCCGGCTCGACTTCCACGTAGGCCGCTTTTGCCGCACCCGGTGGGCCCCAGCCAGACCATGTTGCGATGCTTGGTCATGTAATCGAAGCGGTCGTAGTAGGACATGATTTTCTTGCGGTCCAGTTTCGGTTGCCGCGAGAAAGGATAAGTCTCCATTTCGAGCAATTCGGGAATGTTCGCTCGCGGACGGCGCAACAGGCGGGCGTTTTCACGCTTGGCCCGGTATTCTTCTTCCAGGACGTACGTCAACAGCCGCTCGGCCGAATAGCGGCCTTGGCGTGCCTTGTCCAGGATCTCATCCCACTGGGACAGCAGGTTTCTCAAGCGGAGATACTTGAGCATCTCCAGGAGTTTGTCGTCCATGTTCTTGTCCGGCTCCTCAGAATGGTTCGTCATCTTCCTCCTCCTCGTGTTCTTCGGGAAGTTGGTCGTAAACGGATAGATCGGGTTGGTCGGTCAGGCAGCCTTCCTGGTAAGCGGGCCGCTGTCGAAAGTCGTCGCCCACGTCCGCTCCGATTGCCCGCAGCCGCTGTTCCTCCTGCCGGGCTTCGCGGCGGCGGTTATTCGGCTGATGCCGGGGCCGCGGCTGGCCGGGAGGGCTGTAGTACTGGTCTCGTACGCCGTCGGTTGGCAATGGGTACTCGGCCAGGCACTCGTGGTGCTGGAAGAGCTTTAGGCGATCGGCGTACTGGAGCACTTTCACGTCCTCACGCTTCCTGCCGGGAACCCAGTAGTAGTTGGCGCCGAAAGCCGCATAGCCATACTGGTCCGTGCGTCGCGGATGCATCTGGTAAGGCGCCGGCAGATGCTCCGGCAGTGCGTGCAGGTAGAAGCGTTCGTGGTCGAACGCCACCGCCGGAATCAGACGCGATTTGCCTTGGGGCCGGTGTTCCATCCGCTCGGTGGCCCACTGGAGCGCCTGCTGGTTGAGATCCTCCAAGCTGTCGAAGGTCCGTCCGGGAAAGAAGTTAGTTTCCACCGTCCAGAAGCTCCGTTCTTCGCCTGCCTTTCGGTTGGCATGGCCGATCGCGTGGCAGGCGAATTCAAAACCGTATCGCCGGGAGAAAGCACGCATTTCGGGGACGATGATCGCTTGTCCGCCCGCACCGCGCAGGCGCGCCAGATTCGTGTTATCGATGATGCACCGCCCGGCGGCGAAGCCCCAGAACATCAACGCTTCGTGGAAAAAACACTTCATGGCGAAGCGGTTGAACGCGCGGTAGAACCGCAAGTAGCGGCGTTTGGAATACCGCAGGTAGAGCAAGCTGGCGATGACCGTCACCCGCGATCCGCCGAGTCTCACCCAGGCCTTGCTGCGTGAGAGCGTCTCAGCCACCTCCGCCACGCTCATGTCGTGCATCGAGAGCAGCTCCACAACGAATTTGGCCTGTTCCAGAATGTTGAGCGTCTTGGTCTTGACCTCCCGCAGCAGACGCCCTTGTGGCGTATCGACCCCGGAAAGCGGCTCTTGAATGCCACGTTCGGCGATCGACGCCAGCAAGCGCGCT
>JBHHUB010000354.1:0-2184 GCA_046753625.1 Phycisphaerae bacterium
CGTAGTCTTCGCCGGAGTTGTTCGTAATGCGCACGTACCCTTCGAACGACATCTGCGTTTCGTCGGGATCGCTGGTGCACACGTAGTCGGCCGACCAACTGATGCCACTGGTGAAATAGCTGATCTCGACGGTGGCGTCGCCCTCAAACTCGCTCCGCACATTCCAACAGAGCATCTGCGGCTTGTCATGTGGGAACGTGGTGTCTAGGAGGTCTAGCTCGTCTGCGTGGGTTTTGAACCGAAGATCGACGCTTGTGGGATCGATCAGCGTGTTGGCCCACGAGAACTGCAGCGGATTGACACCTTGCTTCAGCGAAATCCTTCGCGTCTCGCGGACCAACGTCAGGTCTTCGCTGTTGTAGATGGTAAGCTGCACGGTGTCGCGCGGCGGAACCGTGGACAGGTCGACATTTTTCGCCACCGCGTGTACCGCGGGCGACAGGAACAGTACCAGGCAAACCAGTGAGTTTCTCATCTTGTCATATCCCTCCGTTCAAAGACTTTCGCAGCGGACCGCAGCCCGTCGCGTTCGTTGTACAAGTCAACTCGCTTACCATTCGTTCTTTATGACCAGGTGCAACGTGTGCACCTGCTTGGCGGCTTTCTGATTGGCGCCGCGTGGCGGCAGCGGCACGTTGAAGACGACCTTCTCGGCGGTGCTCTTCTCGGTGTTTCGCATCAAAGCGAGCGTGCCTTGATCGCCGAAGGCCCACTCGACGTCGCGGCCGGTGTTCCCCAGAATCTCACGCCGCAGTGCCGCGATCGACTCCACGAGATCGAGCACAACGCCCTGATCTTTGAAGTTCTCGATCTCGTATTTCACGATGACGTCGTAGTTGTAGAGATTGCCCAGCACGCGCACCTTGTTGCGTCTGTCGATGGTGCGTTTCACGACGACGTCCTTGGCGTGGCCGAGAAAGAGCTTCATCTCGTCGTCGCGGGGCGTGAAGCCACCCCAATCTTCGCCGAGAAAGGCGAGGGTTCCGTAGCCGTCGTCCTGAAAAATGCGAACCTTGCCGGGCTGCAGCGGAAACCGACCCAAACCGTTGGCCTCGTCATTGATGAGCACGTAATGCATGGGGACGTGAAGCTGGTTTTTGGCGGGGTCGAGGTAACCGAACGCTGCGAGGTCGGCCGTGTAGGTCTTGCGGATGGCCACATTCGTGAACTTGGTGACGAGCAGTCGCTTTGTCTCTTGAATACCGATGGGGCGCTCGAAGCGCTCCCCGAACCCGGACCACATGCCGGCCATGCCGAATTCCTCGTTGGCGTTGTTGTGCAATTGGATGTATTGACGGAGCGTCAGCGTCTGTTCGTCGTGAGCCGCGACCGCTCGATACGCAAAGGATCTATCCAGGCGGCGGATGATGTAGCTGATCCGCACCCGAGCCGATATGGCGTTTGGTGACGCCACCTGCCAGGTCAGGGCGTTTTCGCCCGGCGGGTAGGAAACCGAGAGAACCTGAATGTTCTCCGGATCGGTCAGGCAGCGAAACTGAATGCTCTCCTTGTCGATGTTGGCGTTGGCCCAACCGAACACGACCTCGTTTACGCCCGCGCTTAGCGGCACGAGGCGTTCCTCTTCAACAAGGGTCACGTTGGGGCTGTCGAGTTGTACCTCAACGCGTTCGCGAGGCGGCAGCGTGATGAGCTTGACGCTCGCCGCTGCGGGCTTCATTGGCCCGACAAGACAGGCCGCCAATAGTATCGGTAGTCCATACGTGCGTCGCTGGTACATGCTTGACCCCCATTAACTGCCGGACAATAAGTCAATACCGCTCGATGATCGCCGCGTTCTGACATGCGGCTTACATGACATTAGTCGAACGATTTGGCGAAAAGTTCCCACGACGCCGCAACAATTCTGGCGTGTGACCGGACTAGGGTAACGGTCGTGTATCAGCGACGTGTCACGTGATCGTGAAACGGCCGTGACACTATCGGACGTGCTCGACGTCGATCCAGGAATGTTGTCGTAGGTGTTGAAAGGTGCCCATCGACGTCGCTATGTCGTGTTGAAGAATACTCAATGCCATGGGGCCGACCGGCGTATCAAGAGACGGCGGATCAAGGCACAACAGGGGTGTTTGTCAGCGTCTGCAATGCGGCGTTGCGACCGAGGAAGCCTAGTGGATCGAAGCTGTCCTGGGCGCTGTTGCCGCTGAATTGGCTTGACTGCTGGCT
>JBHHUB010000355.1:0-2167 GCA_046753625.1 Phycisphaerae bacterium
CCATCGGCTATTCCGGACTCTGGATCGCCAGCCAATTGAAGGCGATCGGAGCCGGCGATGACGCTCAGCTAGATTCCCCCAGCTGTGATCAGATAAAGTCCCCCACGCGACTCACAGCAGGTGGTGGTGGGAATTCGATCCGCAGGGGGTAGCGGAGAGAATGAGTGCAGATTTAATCTCGGACTGTGGAGGGCGTAGTTTGGAATTCAGTCGCCCGAAATGATCGCCTCGTTCCAGTCGTGAGCTGGGGGCCGGAGACGGTGGATGCTGGAGTGGCGAGCGATCATTGCGTGGGCCGTCGTTTCACCAGGCTCGTCGTTGTCGAAGCCGCAGTGAACGGCGTAGCCGCGGGCAAGCAGAGGCGGTAACCAGGGAGGATTGGCTCGCACTCCCGCTGTCGAAACGCAGATGCAATCGCCGAGCAGTTGGAAGCAACTGATGGCGTCGATCGCCGCTTCACAGAGGACGATCTTGGAGGAGCCCTGCTTGCCGATCCAGAAGTACCCGTGGTCCTTGCGAGTGCCCGGTGCGAGCCCTCGCCAGACGCGATGGCCCGTGCCACGCAGTTCGGCGCCGACCGGACGATGGGCTTTGCCCGCCACCATCAGAAAGACCGCGTTTGCGCGCCGGTCCGCATAAAGTTTGCCCGCCTCAATCATCGGTTCGAGCAGGCTGGCAGCGAGACAGCGCTGCTGGATAAGATAACGGCGTACCTGTTCCAACTTCTCAGATTGGGCGTCAGGCAGACGCAACCGATACGGCTTGGGCGAAAGGCCCGAAGAGGACCGGGAGTTCACGACGGCGGGGCGGGCCCAGCCATGGCCGACGCCAAACTGCCGTTCCAACCAGGCAACCGCCGAGCGGACATCCATGCCGCAAACGTGTATGACCAGGTCGATCGCCCCTCCGCCGCCGGCATTGCGTTGCCAATGCGTGAACTTGGCCCCCGTGATCGAAAACGAGTCCTCGCCCAGGTGCCACTTGGCTTTGTCGCACCGATCTGGTACGGCGCCCCATTGTTGCAGAACGTTCTCCAATGGGATTCCTCGAACCGCGTTGGCCCGCCGCCGGAAGTCATGATCGAATCCCATGGGACGGTACTTATTGGTCAAGCGTGGGCCGCAAGCCCTGGCAGTCTTTCATGTTGATGACGTAGCTGATTTCGGTCAGCCGACTGATCAACGCCGCCGTCAGTTGCTTGTTGTGCAGAAAGCTTCCCCACTCCGAAAACCCCAGGTTCGAGGTCAGCAACGTGGTCTTTTTCTTGTGCCGTTTCTGCATCAGCGTGAAGAATTGTCCGACCTGGGCCGGTTCGACTTCGACATATCCAACTTCATCGATGACCAGACAATCGTAGGACGCATAACGTTTGAGAAGTTTCTGTTCCGATCGGTCAGCGAGAGATTGGAACAACTCGGCAACCAACTCGGGGAACGTAATGAAATAGCCCCGGTAGCCGCGATCGAGGGCCTGCAGCAGAAAGCTCGTCGCCAATCCTGTTTTGCCGCAACCGGTCCTTCCCAACCAGATGATGTTTCTCTGTTGGGTCATATAATCAAAGCCGTCATAGAGCGACATGATCCGCTTGCGATCGAGCTTCGGCTGACGCGAAAAGGGAAAGGTTTCGATCTCCAGAATCTCGGGGATATGGGCGCGCTGGCGACGCAGCAGCCGAGCGTTGTCGCACTTGGCAGCGTATTCCTCCTCCAAAACCACTTTCATCAGCCGCTGGACGCTCATCCGCTTCTTGCGCGCCATCGCCATATATTCGTCCCAGTGATCCAGCAGGTTTCGCAGGCGGAGATACTTCAAAATGCTCACGAACTTTTCATCCATCTTGATCCTCGCTTTCTTCGCTTCGGTCTTGATTCTCGCCTGGCTTATCCTCTTGTGGCTTCAGCATGTCGTCGTAGATCGATAGATCGGGCTCGTCGGTAAGACAGCCTTCTTGATAAGCGGGCCGCTGTTGAAAGTCTTCATCGACCACCGCATCCGGTAGCGGATACTCCCCTTGACTGATGCAGAGCCAGGCAATTCTCCGCAACGTCTCCAACTGGATGATGCGGTAACGCAGGGCACGTTGCACGGTCTGGACGAACACGATTTGGGGCGCCTGGCGACTGAGGGCGAACAACCCGCGAGTGAAACGGTGACGCTGGATGCCGGG
>JBHHUB010000356.1:0-2161 GCA_046753625.1 Phycisphaerae bacterium
GGGAAACTGCTCAGCGGTCAAACTGCGAAACTCCCCGACACCGCCGCTACCATCATCCCATTTCCTATGGAGCAGACGCAGGCCCCCGACGGGTCTGACGACCCGCCGGACGACGCCTGACGCCCATCATCCCCAACCATGTCTAACCGTCGCGAAGCCCACGGTCTTTCGTCTGAACGACATCCGGCTTCGGAAACTCCTGGCACACATGCCCGTCGAGGTGCTTTCCACCCTTGGCCGTGCCGCCGTTCTCCTTGGCGGTCGGGTCGTTGGGGTCTGCCACAGGCACGCTGTGGTCGGCGATCGCTACTTTGCTACCGCGCACTCTTAGGGCAAATGGACCTGCTCACCGTCGAAGTATTCATTGCCGATCAGGTTTACGAGCGCGACGAGATAGTCCTCACCGACATCGCCCTCGTAGAAATGATTGGTGCCGTCTTCCGAGTGCGCCAAGAAGGTAGTCCGCTCATCAGGGTGACGCTTGTGTCGCCTGCCCAGAGTAGCTCCAACATTCCGCAGATGTTTGAGCCGCCAGTCGTCCGCCTTCTCGCCGACGGCTTTCGCCAGCCGGGCGAAGGCATGGCTGATCTTGTCGCTGGTGAAGGGGCGTCGTCTGTCGTTGACGAAAACACAACCACGAGTGCGATTGGCGCGTTCTCGTGCGACTCCCTTTGCTTCGGACATTTCTCGGTTGCGCCATGTGCGCCATTGATGCAGTGCCTCGACCGTTGACGGGAGCAGAGGAGTCTTCCTCGGCATACTCGTTCCGATCTGACCTTCCGCCTTGACGCGCGGAAGCATGAACAGCGGCATAGCCTTCGTCAGGCGAAGGTCTTTCCACCGGAGTCTCTCAAGGTCAACGGGGTCGCACCCCGCATTGCAGCACAATCGCAGCACGACCCTCATCATGTATCCGGCACGCTTGATTCGTGTCGCCTGCCGAAAGTTGTTCGCCCGTGCGGCCCGCGCGTTTGCACCACGCGCTGGCATCGTCTCGGCTGCGGCCTTTATGTCGATGGAAGCCCAATCCTCTGCTTGCTTGAGACAAGCCTCGAAGACCGCGACGGGCATAGGTTCACGGTTGTGCAGCCCCGGTTTGTAAGTGGCCTTATCGAATTCAATCCATGTACGCCATGCCGCCGGGAAGATGTCGTCTTGCATCCGGCGATTCGCTATCTTGAGGATGGCCGCGATGGGTGTGAGCTGGTCGTTCACCCATTTGCTGCCCCGCTCGCCTCTCGTCTCGTAGACATGATCCTGCCATCCGATGAAGTCCTGCTTCGTCAATCTATTGAGAGGTTTGTTTGTGACGAACTCGACGAATCGCTCAAAGGTTCTCCTGTAACTGCGGATGTGTGCCTCGCTTCTTCCCTCGTTGCGTTTGACGGTCTCGAAATGCGGAATACAGTCAAGCAGCTTCTCGGAGCTGGCGCCATTATCGAGCCACTCCTCTGGTGAATCGCCCCATTCTGCTGCCAGCACTTCATGGTGCTTGTCCGGATTCTTACGCCACCATTCGGGATCTGCCTCACGGCCGCGCACCTTGAGTGTCTCGTAGATGTCCGGGTTCTCAAGGAGGTAATACGAGTCAAGGCCCAGTTCGCGGAGGATTCGCTGCCAGTCTCGTGCAGAACTCGCATGTCGCCACCGTTCCAAGACCTCTTCGGGAACATCGTCAATGTCCACGAAGCCATCGAGGACGCCACTCAACTCTTCGCGGGCGTCGTCGATGGAGACCCGTTGGCGGAACATCGGCGGGTGGACGAAGTCTGCCAGCCTCGCTCGCTCCTGCTCTTCGGAAACTGCGCTAGCCAGGTGGCTGATCCGGCGACGGGCTTCTTCGGGATCATCCACGCCGTCGAGGGCGATCAGCCGTCGCCGAGCCACCTCGTTGTTTTTGGTGCGGAGGTGGATCTTGGGGTAAGATGTCCTGCCGTTCTTTGTGACGGCAATCGTGGTGTATTTGCGCCCGTCGTAGCTATCGGTCTTGACGGGTATGCGAGGTCGTCCCATGTCGCTGGTCTCGGTTGAGCGAGGTTGCGAGCTAGCTATCGGCACGGGACAGACGCGGGTGGAGTATTCTCCCAAGTATTCTCCCAAACGGCAGAATCACCGTGTCCGGCGGATTTCGGAAAGGCGCGTAAACCGTTACGCTGTATGA
>JBHHUB010000357.1:0-2161 GCA_046753625.1 Phycisphaerae bacterium
GCTACCAGAACCTGGGGCCCGCGGACGTATGGGAGATCCTCTGCACGACTGCGGACCCCATCGGCGATCCCCAGCAGTTCGGGGCGGGTCGCGTCAATGCCTACCGCGCGCTCCTCGAACTGCGGGGGCAGCCGAACTTGCCGGGTGATGAGGACGGTGACGGGGATGTGGATCTCGACGACGCCGGCGTGATCTCGGCCTGGCTTGCGGGGTCGGGTCAGGGGGCTAGCCCCTGAACAAGCGTGACCTCGAGTTTGACTTCGGCGAATGTGCAAGAAAAGACTCGAAATGCCGTCTCTCGTGTGTTTCAAGGCAGGTGAAAAAACAAGGCCTTGCCACGAAAGGGGCATTTCGAGTGACTCGCAGTACATACCAGATCCTGAGGAATGGCAAGCAGAGAATCGAACGCCGGCTGAATCCGAAGAAGACGTGGGCTCCCCAGGACCGTCCCATGTTCTCGGGCACCAATCCTCAGTTCGAGTTGGCCGAACGCACGAAGGCGATCTCGTGTGGCGGGATCGGCCTGATGTTGCGGTTGGCGGAAGCGACGGGCTTGCGTGAGGCCATCGATCGGCGCGTGAGAGTGCTGAAGGTCCATCTCCCGTATCACGAATCGGACCACGTCCTCAACATCGCTTTCAACTTCCTGGCGGGTGGACGCTGCCTGCAGGACCTGGAACTACTCCGCAACGACGAGAACTACCTGAACGCAATCGGTGCTCAACGAATCCCTGACCCCACCACGGCCGGAGACTTCTGTCGTCGTTTTGACGAGTCGACGATCGAGGAACTCCAAGGAGCAATCAATGACGCTCGGGTTGGCGTCTGGAGAGAGCAGCCGGAGGAGTTCCTGCGCGAGGCGATCATCGATGCGGACGGGACGATGGCGGCGACCAGCGGGGAGTGCAAGGACGGGATGGACGTGTCCTGGAAAGGCGTGTGGGGGTATCACCCTCTGCTCGTCTCACTGGCGAACACGCAAGAGCCGCTGTTCCTCATGAACCGGAGTGGGAACCGTCCGTCACACGAAGGGGCCGCGGAGTATTTGGACAAGAGCATCGCTCTGTGTCGACGGGCGGGTTTTCGGGAAGTGACGCTGCGCGGAGACACAGACTTCTCCATGACGCAACGGCTGGACGGCTGGCATCGGGATGATGTGCGATTCGTCTTTGGGTACGACGCCAATCGCAACCTCGTGAGAATGGCCGAAAACCTGCCGGAAGAGGCCTGGGAGAAGCTCGAGCGTCCGGAGAAGTACACGGTCAAGACCGAGCCTCGAAGCCGAGCGGACAACGTGAAGAGACGGATCGTCAAGGAGCGCGAGTTCAAGAACTTCACGCTGCGAAGCGAGCAAGTGGCCGAGTTTCCGTACCGTCCGGTTGCGTGCGAGACCACCTACAGGATGGTCGTCCTGCGGAAGAACATCACTGTGGAGCGCGGCGACTTGGAGCTCTTCGATGAGATTCGCTACTTCTTCTACATCACGAACGACTGGATCATGCCGGCGGCATACATCGTCTACGATGCCAACCACCGGTGCCAGCAAGAGAACTTGATCGAGCAGCTGAAAAACGGCGTGCGTGCGCTCCACACACCGGTCAACTCCCTGTTGAGCAACTGGGCCTACATGGTCATTGCGTCTCTGGCATGGAGCCTAAAGGCGTGGCTGGCTCTGTGGCTTCCGGAGGGAGGACGGTGGGCGAAGAAACACGCCGCTCAGAAGACGGAAGTTCTTCGGATGGAGTTCCGCACGTTTCTGAATCAGTTCATGCTGATTCCCGCGCAGATCGTCCGTCAGGGTCGACGGACCATCTACCGCTTCCTTTGCTGGAGGCCCAAGCTCCCCGTGTTTTTCCGAGCATGGAAGCAGCTTCGGACTCAGCGATGTTGATGGGCGGATAACGATGCCGACGTACGGATGCGTCGGTTCCTGGGGCAGTCAGACGGCAAGGCGAGCACATGGCACCAGCAACAGATCGGACGAATGGCCAGCGGCCCCGCGGGGTGCCGCGGGGGAGCGTGTGTCCCAAGCCCGACGGCTCATCAACCGCCTCGGCCCAGGCTCGTCCGCATCCCTCCACTCGCTTGTTTTGGGGCTAGCCGCGGAGGAAGCTGGAATATCGAAACGCGCCTGACAGCCAGAGGGGAGAGAGGGAATCGA
>JBHHUB010000358.1:0-2154 GCA_046753625.1 Phycisphaerae bacterium
AGGGCTGCCGCAGCCTCGTGAACTTCGAGCTATTGCCCAAGCCGCCCGCGCAGCGCGCGGCCGACAACCCTTGGCCGCAATGGCCGCGGACGCTTCGGGTCGATTACGGTCATGCCGAAGCGCGGGCCAGGTTCGGGAACGACCCGCGAGAGTATTGCGTCGTGACCAAGGAGTTTCTCGGCGACGGACTGGGCCGCGTCGCCGGCGTCTGCACGGTTCGTGTCGAGTGGACGCGCGCCGGCGGCCGGTGGAAAATGAACGAGTTGCCCGGCACCGAGCAATGCTGGAAAGCCGACCTGGTGCTCCTGGCGATGGGCTTTTTGGGGCCGGAGGAGACGCTCGCCGAGAAGCTCGGCCTGGAAACCGACGACCGGGGCAACTTTCGGGCGGCCTACGGGCACTGGTCCACCAGCGTCGAAGGCGTCTTCGCCGCCGGCGATTGCCGCCGCGGCCAGAGCCTGGTCGTTTGGGCCATCCACGAGGGCCGAGAAGCAGCGCGCCGGTGCGACCGGTATCTCATGGGCGCGAGGGCGTTGCCCTGATCGTTTTGAGGTCGGCGGGCAGGTTCAGGCCGAGGTGCTGCGGTAGAATGGCTTGATGATCGGCGAGGTGTTTTGCCTCAGCAGAACGTTGAGCTTTGACGGTGTGCTAGAGTTTAGCACAGCCCGACAGGAGAAGCTCAATGTCAAAACGAAAGTATTTTACGCCAGAACAGAAGGTGGCGATTGTGCGGCGCCACCTGTTGGAGGGGGTCCCGGTCTCCGACTTGTGCGACGAGCTGGGCATCCATGCCACGCAGTATTACAACTGGCAGAAGCAGCTCTTCGAGAACGCCGCGCCGGCCTTCCAACGGCGGCCGAACAAGGCCAACCAGCGGAGACAGCAGGCTGCTGCCGAGCGGAGGATCACTGAGCTGGAGGCCAAGCTGCAGAAGAAAAACGAAGTCGTGGCCGAACTGCTGGAGGAGCACGTCCAGTTAAAAAAAGAACTTGGGGAACCCTGAACGGCGTCTGGGTTCCCCACGAGACGCGCGACGCGGTGGTCGATTACGTCCGCTACTGGACCGACCAGGCCGAGACGCCGGCCAAACAAATCGTCGCCTGGATGGGCGTGCCCGAGGGGACGTACTACAAGTGGCGAAAGCGGTACGGGAAGGTCAACGAGCACAACGGCTGGATTCCTCGCGACCACTGGCTGGAAGACTGGGAAAAGCGGGCGATCATCGACTACTACGGCGACCATCCCTTGGAAGGCTATCGCCGTTTGACGTACATGATGCTCGATGCCGACGTGGTGGCGGTGAGCGCGTCGAGCGTGTATCGGGTGCTGAAGGGGGCCGGGCTTTTGGGCCGGTTCCGCGGCAAGCCGAGCAGCAAGGGGAAAGGTTTTCACCAACCCACTCGGCCTCACCGCCACTGGCACGTGGATATCGCCTACGTGAACATCTGCGGTACGTTTTACTTCATGACGAGCATCCTCGACGGCTACAGCCGCTACTTGGTGCATTGGGAGATCCGCGAGAAGATGGAGGAGATCGACGTGGAGGCGATCGTGCAGCGGGCTCGGGAGAAATTCCCTGGGGAGAATCCGCGGATTATCACCGACAACGGCCCGCAGTTTGTATCGAGAGACTTCAAGCAGTTCGTGCGTATCTGCGGGATGACGCATGTGCGGACGAGCCCCTACTATCCGCAAAGCAACGGGAAGTTGGAGCGTTATCACCGCACGATCAAATCGGAGTGCATCCGGCCGCAGACGCCCTTGTCGCTGGAGGATGCCCGGCGGATCGTCACACGGTTTGTCGCGCGGTACAACGACGAGCGTTTGCACAGTGCGTTGGGTTACATCACGCCGCGTGACAAGCTCGACGGCCGCGAGGCAGAGATCTTCGCCGAGCGAGACCGCAAGCTGGAGGAGGCTCGCCACCAGCGTCAGCGACGACGCCGCGAGCGTCAGGATGCGGCCCAGCGGGCGCGATGCTATACTGAACATGCCTGGGCGGAGGATAGGGCAACGCAGAGGTGCGACCCGAGCGCCGACCCAGGTCCGGAAGCAAGGAGCGGCGGCGTCCCCAGCGGCGCCGTCGCCCCCTTCCCACTTGCTTCTGGCGCAATGCGATAAACCTCAGGGGGTCTGGGGGACTGGTCCCCCAGG
>JBHHUB010000359.1:0-2134 GCA_046753625.1 Phycisphaerae bacterium
AGCGGCAACAAAAAATACACAGCACGCTCGCTTAACGAATCCGATTCTGGTCATAGCGTCGGGCTCCCGTGGTTCGAGGTTGCAAATGGTCAAATCCTTGACCCTTTGATCCTACCGTGGTATCGGTTCGGTGGCCACTTTCTCGCCACCCGCTGGCGGCAGCGATTCCGCAAGCAGTTTCCTTCCACGGTCGTAACTTCCTGTTTTGACAAGGGGTTGAGGTTTCGTCGGAGGCGGCGATCAGATTCGCATTCGTTTACGGGCTTGACAATCGCCGGATATCTGTCATAATAGATATATGGCAGAGAGAAAACGCGTAATTCCCCGGTCCAAGATGGCTGCGTCTGAACGGCGCGCTCGGTCGCAGTTGACCCAGGTACTCAGCCAACGCGGAGTGATTCGCGGGACACTCTTGGTTCGCAAACGCAAGTGCGGCAAGGCCAACTGCAAGTGTGCACGGGGCGAAGGCCACGAAAGCCTGTTTCTGGTGATTTCAGAGAATGGACGGCCCCGACAGTTCTTTGTCCCAAAGGATTGGGAGGCGCGTGTGCGTCAATGGGTGGCTGACTACCGCCACGCCCGGGATCTCCTGGAAGACGTTTCGCGCATCTATTGGGACAAGCTGCGCCATCGGCGAGACTGACGATTCTTCGACGCGTACTGGCCTACGCCCGGAAAGTATTGAGGTGGGAAGACCGCCTGGATGCGGTGCGCGACGATCGCCGACGACCGCGGATTGCCACGTCCGCGATCGTTCGCGCGGTGGCGGTTCTGTTCCTGGGACGGCTGGGCAGCCTGAACGCTCTGGAGCAGACCAAGCCGAGCCGGTTCTGGCCGCGGTGGCTCGGGCAAGCCATGCCGTCGGCCGACTCGATAGGACGGATCTGCTCGTTGATGAACGTGGATGATGTTCGGTGCGTGCTTCATCACGTCTATGCCCGCCTGAAACGAATGAAAGCGTTGCCCCCTCCGGAACATGGGTTGATGCTGGCGGTGGTGGACGGTCATGAGAGCACCGCCAGTCGCAAGCGTTGCTGTTCGGGATGTTGTCAGCGGGTTTTGCATACCACGCGGGGAGACGTGCTGGAGTACTACCACCGGTATGTGGCGCTTCGGCTGGTCGGGCAGGATCTCTCGTTGATGTTGGATGCGGAGCCCGTGCGCCCGGGCGAGGATGAACTCGCGGCCGCCCATCGTCTGGTGCAACGAGCGTTGGAGATGTATCCGCGGGCCTTCGATGTCGTGGCGGGGGATGCACTCTACGCCAACACGGATTGGTTCCGTTTCCTCCGCGAACGTGGCAAGCATGCCCTGGCGGTCCTGAAAGACAATCGCCCGAACCTGATCGAGGACGCCCGGTCCCTGTTCGACTTCCTGCTGCCCGACGTGGACGTTCGCCGCGGGAACCGTCGATGCCGGTTCTGGGACCGCGACACCTTCACCAGTTGGCCGGCGGTGTCACCGCGGACGCGGGTTGTCCGGAGCCTGGAGACGTGGACGGTTCGGCGACAACTGGACGGGCAAGAAGAGGAACTCACCTCGGACTGGATGTGGGTAACCACCTTGTCCGCACGGCAGGCCGCGACCCAGGCTGTCGTGGACATGGGCCATGAGCGCTGGAGTATCGAGAACCAGGGATTCAACGAACTGGTCAATCGCTGGCATGCGAACCATGTCTTCCGGCATCACCCCACGGCAATGTTAATCTTCGTTCTGTTCGCGATGCTGTGCCTGAACGTGTTGATGGCCTTCTACTGCCGGAACCTCAAACCCGAGGCGCGCCGGGCGGTCACGATGCTGCACCTGGGCAAGCTGATCTCCGCGGGACTCTACGCCGAGATCCGCGGGCCGCCATGCATCTCGGCCTGATGCTTGCCCGCTGACTCAGACAACTCTGTTGGCCTCTCGCCCACTCCTGCACCGTGCGCCGCCAGGCAATCTCCCTGCGCCGAGGCCGTCGCATGCTCGCCCAAACCCACTCGAAAACCCCATCGCGAACATGCTCCCAACGCTAACCGCACGTAAGTCCTTGCCCCGCAACACCGACCAGCCACACTTGCGGAATCGCTGCGACTCCCTCGGCCGGGTTTGCGGGTGCGGCCCAAGATTGCTACATTACCGAGCGGGGTCGAGG
>JBHHUB010000360.1:0-2116 GCA_046753625.1 Phycisphaerae bacterium
CCTGTGTAAGTAAGCGATCTGTTCGCCAAGGCGACATGCGCCGAGCTTCCCCCCTTGGCAAGGGGGGATTGAGGGGGGTTGTCCGTCCGGCGGGTGGCATGCCCGCTGCTTTGAGCGGGCATGTTTTTCGATGGCCTCAGAACATGGCCGCGAAGACGCGGCCATGCCACCCGGCGTTCACGGCCCGGCTCGGATGGTCCTTTGGAACCTCCCCCAGCCCCTCCTTGGTAAGGAGGGGGGCGTCGTGCGACTGATGCTACGCTGAGACACGTACCCAGCCTGCGGCCCCCGTGCGCCAGCCTGCGGCCCCGCGCGTGGGATGTCACCGGGCTAGCGCCGGTGCTGTGGGCAATGCCCGCTGCCGATTGGGTCACGCCCCCCCGCACACCGGCCCATCAGGCGATTTCGCCCTAAGAGGTGCATTTTGCGGGACCATGTTCCGATAAGATCGAAGACGAGCACGCAGGAGCGTTGAGCGCTGCGGGGCCGAAACCATAGGAACGCACCGCCAAGCGTGCACCAAGCTCGCCGTGGGTATGACGAGAAACCAGCAGATCAATGCTATGAAGATTGCCATCTTAGGTGGACGGGAATGGGAAGTCGGCGCGACCGCCGAAGGTTTTGACGTGGTGGCGCTTCCCAGCGCCGTGCCGGTCACACCGGGCGAGGAGCCTCAAGCCCGCATCGCCGCGCTGACGGATGCCGGCGGGCGGTTGTTGACCAGCGTGGAACGCGCCGCCCCGGACCTGCTCCTCGACACGCAGGCCTCAGGGCTGTCGTTCGTCCAAGGGGCTCGGGGCATCGAGGAACTCAAGCTCACGCACGAAGCCGCCGGCTTGCCGCTGGTATCCTATTTCGATGGATCCGTCGTCAAGATCATGCAGGGGCTGCCCTGGGCGACAGTCTGGCAGATTCTTCAAAGCAAGACGTGGACCAAAGGCCTGACCGATGCGCGCCATGCGGCGGAACTGCGCGCGTTCGGCATTCCCGAGGTGCGCGAGGTGTTGGCGGCGGCTGTTGCGTTGGAGCCCAGCTCCGATCCAGTGAAACGGGAGGACGCGACGCTGGCCGTTTCGTTCGTCGGCAACGCGGGTCTTTCGGAAGTGCTCACCGTTTCCGCGGGATCGCAGATGGAAAGCTGGATCGGCATGGCCGCCGCGGCCGTGGGCGGATATCCGGAAGCGCCGTGCTTTTTCGACATTTACCACGCCCTGTATTCGTGCGGCGAGATGCCCACGGTGTCCGACGCCTACGAGACGCTCGCGGAAAAAGCGGCCGTCTACTTCCGCGCGAGACAACGATACATTGCCGAGCTGTCGTTTCGGGCGCGGGACCGATTCGTCGTCTTTCTCGCCCGGAAGATTCCGGCGCAAGTATTGGTTTCCGGAGCCGGGTGGCGCGATGCATATGGCATGGACGCCGGTGATATGATCGACGATCCGGCCGATCGGGCAAAGCGCTATCGATCCGCGGCCATCAACATCGGCCTGCCCGATCCGAATTCAGAATTGGGGTTCGATCCGCGCTGTCTGGAGATCGCCGCCGCGGGCGGCTTCCTGCTCTGCTTCCACACGCACGACATTGATTCGTATTTCGAGGTGGGCCGAGAATGTGCTACGTTTCGCGACGAGCAGGAACTGCTCGAACGCATCAGCGAGTACCTGGCCGATCCGCAAAAACGCACCCGAATCGCCCACGCCGGGCAAGCGCGGGTCCTGCAGACCCATCTCATCCGCCATCGGATTCGCGCGTTGGTTGACGACGTCGCCCGAGTCACGAACGCGGCTACCACTGACGCCCATGCGGCGCAGGGTAACCATGGCGGAGCTGGCGGTACGGTGGCGAAACTCTCCGCGGATATCGATGCAGCGTTGGAGGCAATCGGACAGGACGCATCGCCGGACGTGCCCCCGAACAACGGTCCACCACGAGTCGTCGACGAACCGGAGCGACTGATGGTCCTGCTGAACCCCGGCAGATTCACCCGCCACTACTTGGAGGACATCGCCACCGCCGCGGAGGCGCTGGGCATTGAGACGGTTCGCTTCGAGATGGGGCCGGTCTGGCAACAATCCCAAGCCGGACAGGCTCCGGATGCCGCGCACATGGCCCGATT
>JBHHUB010000361.1:0-2107 GCA_046753625.1 Phycisphaerae bacterium
CCGGTGATCGAGATCGCGGTCGAGCCGAAGACCAAGAACGACCAGGAAAAGATGAGTCAGGGCCTTCAGCGCCTTGCCGCCGAGGATCCCTCGTTCCGGGTCGAAACCGATCAGGAATCCGGCCAGACGATCATGAAGGGCATGGGCGAGTTGCATCTCGACATCCTGGTTGACCGCCTGAAACGCGAATTCAAGGTCGAGGCCAACATCGGCGCGCCGCAGGTGGCGTATCGCGAAACGATCAGCCATGAGGCCGAGATCACCTATACCCACAAGAAGCAATCCGGCGGGTCGGGTCAGTTCGCCGAAGTGAAGATGATCATTTCGCCGACCGAACCGGGAGAGGGCTATTCCTTTGAAAGCCGGATCGTCGGCGGGTCCATCCCCAAGGAATATATTCCCGGTGTCGAAAAAGGCATCGCAAGCGTCATGGACAGCGGACCGCTTGCCGGGTTCCCGGTGATCGATTTCAAGGTCGCGCTGATCGACGGAAAATTCCACGACGTTGACAGCAGCGTCATGGCGTTCGAGATCGCCGGACGCATGGGAATGCGTGAGGGCCTGAAAAGGGCCGGCGCCAAGATGCTGGAACCGATCATGAAGGTCGAGGTGATAACGCCGGAGGAATATACCGGCGGCATTATCGGCGACCTGACGTCGCGCCGGGGTCAGGTGCAGGGTCAGGACACTCGCGGCAACGCCATCGCCATTGATGCGCGCGTACCGCTGGCCAACATGTTCGGCTACATCAACACGTTGCGCTCGATGTCATCGGGCCGCGCGAACTTTTCCATGCAGTTCTCGCATTACGACGGTGTTCCGCAGAACATCTCGGAGGAAATACAGGCAAAATTCGCCTGATCGACATTGCAGGCCGGGCGATTGTCCGACCTGCGGCGACATTAAAGGAGGCCAAGATGGCAAAAGAGAAGTTTGAACGCACGAAGCCGCATGTGAACATCGGCACGATTGGCCATGTTGACCACGGCAAGACGACGCTGACGGCTGCGATCACCAAGCAGTTTGGCGATTTTGTCGAGTATGATCAGATTGACGGCGCGCCCGAGGAGAAGGCCCGCGGGATCACGATCTCGACGGCGCATGTGGAATACGAGACCGAAACGCGTCACTACGCCCATGTCGATTGCCCCGGCCACGCGGACTATGTGAAGAACATGATCACGGGCGCGGCCCAGATGGACGGCGCGATTCTGGTTGTTTCCTCGGCGGATGGCCCGATGCCGCAAACGCGCGAGCATATCCTCTTGGGTCGTCAGGTCGGCATTCCCTACATGACGGTTTTCATGAACAAGGTGGATCAGGTTGACGACGACGAGCTTCTGGAGCTTGTGGAGATGGAGATCCGGGAGCTTCTGACGGAGTACGAATACCCGGGCGACGACATTCCGATCGTTGCGGGCTCGGCGCTGGCCGCTCTGGAGGGCAAGAACCCCGAGATTGGCGAAACCAAGATTGCCGAACTGATGGCGGCGGTGGATGAATACATCCCGACGCCCGAGCGCGCGGTCGATCAGCCGTTTTTGATGCCGATCGAGGATGTGTTCTCGATTTCGGGCCGTGGCACGGTGGTGACGGGTCGCGTTGAGCGCGGCGTGATCAACGTTGGCGACGATATCGAGATCGTCGGTATCCGCGACACGAAAAAGACGGTTTGCACGGGTGTGGAGATGTTCCGCAAGCTTCTGGATCGCGGCGAGGCTGGCGACAATATCGGGGCGCTGTTGCGCGGCATCGATCGCGACGGGGTCGAGCGCGGTCAGGTTCTGGTCAAGCCGGGATCGGTGACGCCGCACACCAAGTTCGAGTGCGAGGTCTATATCCTGACCAAGGAAGAGGGCGGGCGCCACACCCCGTTCTTCAAGAACTACCGTCCGCAGTTCTACTTCCGCACGACGGACGTCACGGGGACGGTCGAGCTTCCCGAAGGCACCGAGATGGTGATGCCGGGCGACAACCTGAAGTTCAGCGTCGAACTGATCTCGCCCATCGCGATGGAAAACGGCCTGCGCTTCGCCATCCGCGAAGGCGGGCGCACCGTCGGCTCGGGTGTCGTCTCGAAGATCATCGAGTGAACGACGCGCAATAG
>JBHHUB010000362.1:0-2105 GCA_046753625.1 Phycisphaerae bacterium
TTGGCCGTAATGGGAACGACAAGGCAATGGCAAAACCTGAGAACGGGGACACGGTCGCTGAGGCAGGGGTCAAACCATAACATTGTCCATTCGGTTTCATCGTTTCGTGGGCGTCTTCTTTTGTTCCTGCAATCGGGTGGCCACACTCTGGCGGGTCCCCATCTCCAACCGCTTGGCTATCCAGCCTAGCGTCAGGATCGTCTCCCGCCTCAGCCGCGCCGCCAATGCCAGCTTCACCGGGTCGCTCTTCCGTCGTTGCCGCCATTGCGCCTCGCTCCAGCCCGCCCGCTTGAGTTCCTCGGCGATGATTCGTTCCGCTCGGACCTCGGCACTCTCCCGTTTCAGCGCGCCGGCATGGGATTCCCCCAACCGCCCTTCCATCCGCTCCAACATCTCTTTGCGGAATGCCTCCCCACCCAAACACCACCCCCGGCGCAGCGGCTCGTAGTCGGCCTCATCCATCTCCTGCCGCCGCCGCGCCTCCATCCGCCGCTCAAACGCCTTTCGCCCCGCCGCATCGTCGGCCCCAATCCCATGCTCCCCCAACAGCCGATCCACCCGAATCCAGTTCGGCCGATGCTTGGCGGCCGCCAGATACCAGCCCAGGCTGCTCCAGGGGTAGCTCAACAACCGATCCTCCGCCCCCAATAAACCCGCCCTCACCGGGTTGAGGTGCACGTCATCACAGACCGTTTTCAGGTAACCGTTGCCGCTGCCCTCCACCAGCAGCGCCTTGTATCGGCCACTGAACACAGGACCGACCAGCTTGTGCCGGCGGTTGAACCGGTTCGTGTAGGTGCTCAGCAGCCAGCGCATCCCGGCCACCAGGTTCGCCTCGGGGGTTTCCACCACCAGGTGGAAGTGGTTTCCCATCAAGCAATAGGCATGCACCTCGAATCCCGTCTTCTGACAGGCTTCCGCCAAGGTCCGGATGAAGTCCTGCCGGTCCACATCGTCCTGGAAGATCTGCTCGCGTCGATCCCCACGGCTCATGACGTGGTAGATGGCCCCGGGAAACTCCACTCGCAACGTGCGCGGCATGGCCGGACTCTGCTCTGCTCCTCTTCCCCAGTCAAGACAATGTTATGGTGTGACCCCTGCCACGTCATCCAACGACCGGCCCACATTATTCTTGTCGCACGCTTGACTCCGCCGCAAAGCTCCCGCCACAGTAGGAGTTATTCGGCTCCGGCACAAGGTCGTAAGCGGCTACCTTCATTCGACTCGTAGCCCCTTTTCGTCTTCGGATTCGCGTAGCGTTTCAAACCACGCGACGAAGGTGATGGCGGTTTGGTCAACCTTCAGCTTCTCCTGGCCAAATTGTCTGGTCGCGAAGCCGGCTGACCCGAGTGCGATGGGGAAGGATCAAGATTATGATCAAGACGTCTGTTCGCGCCCAAGGGCCGTGAACGCTTACCTTTTCCCGACGTCAAGCGCTCAGCAGATGATCGATGACGGTCTTAATCCACTCTTTCTCCTCTTGAGGCAAATGGCGACCGAACCTCGCGGTCGTGCGGTCGCTGCGAGCTACGATCTCGTCTCTGTGAAGAGAAGATTCGCTCCCATCATCCTCTTGCAAATCGACTTCTTCCAGTTCGTCGGCTGGGATTTCGCAGACGTCCGAAAAGATCACGCCGCGCGTCTTGAGTTGCAATCGGTCGCGAGAAATGCGGAGCGTGGAGCTGGCACGCAGAGCCCGCAGAAAGGATCCGAGCGACAGACACAGCGGCAACAGAATGAAGAACAGACTGAGGAAACCGATAAAAACATAAGTGAACGCATCCGGCGCTTTCTTCACTTCCGCAAGCAACGGGCGCAGGAAAAACGTCACGACAAAACCGACAAACACGCCGGTCGCGGCCAGTCGGCCGACGACTCCGCCGGTCAAGCCCGGCGGAGGGATCTCCAGGATCATTTCGTCGTCTTCAATGCGCACTCGGGTTTTCATGCCCTCCGGAGACGGCGGAAGTTCGCTCAAACGTTCGCCCGTTCGCCGGCGGCGATCTCGCAGCGACTCGTCCAATTGATCCGGCTCGCGCACAATTGCCTGCCGACCCGTTCCGTCGGCCAGAGGCAGGCGGAGGGCCTTCGCCACCTTTTCCGCT
>JBHHUB010000363.1:0-2091 GCA_046753625.1 Phycisphaerae bacterium
GTTGCTTATTCAAATACGCGTGGAAAATGCCTGTCCTTTTCCTACTTTTCCTACTTTTCTTATCCTATTGCGTCCACGCCGCGATTCTGGTAGATTACGCCCATATCACTTGGCGCCTGGAGGGATTTTGCGATGACTTTGGCCCGTTCGCAGTTGGTTGATTTGGACGTAACTCGTTACTACCACTGCATTTCCCGCTGCGTGCGGCGGGCGTTCTTGTGTGGCGAGGGATACGAACATCGCAAGCAGTGGATCGAGGATCGCATCGAACTGTTGGCCGGCAGTTTCGCCGTTTCCGTCTGCGGATTCAGCGTGATGGACAATCACCTGCACGTGCTGGTCCGGCTCGACCCCGACGTGGCGAAGCGGTGGTCGGATGAAGAAGTGGTGCGGCGGTGGATCGCCGTCTATCCGCCGCGGACGCTCGACCTGGACGACCCGAAGACCGTGCAGATGTGGATCGATCACGAGCTGCAGGACGAGGCCAAGGTGGCCGAGTATCGCCGGCGGCTGACCGAGTTGGGCTGGTTTATGAAGGCGTTGAAAGAGCCGCTTGCCCGGCTGGCCAACAAGGAAGACGACTGCAAAGGAACGTTTTGGGAAAGCCGCTACAAGTCGATTGCGATCCTGGACGAAGAGGCCCTGCTGGCGGCGTGCGCGTACATCGATTTGAACCCGGTGGCGGCGGGCATCGCGGCCACGCCGGAGACGAGTCGGCACACGTCGGTACGGCAGCGGGTGCGGCATGTGCAGGCGAAAGGAAAGCTCAAGCAGTTGAAGGCGGCGGTCGCAGGCAACGCGTCGGCCCGCCGCGCGGCGAGTCGCATCGAGCAGGGCCATTGGCTGTGCCCGGTGGAAGATCGGCGCGGCAAGGTGAGTCCCGGGAAGGGAAGCAGGACGAGTCCCGGGAAGCGCGGCCGCAAAAAGCAAGGCGGGGCCCGCGAGGGGATGCTGGAGGGTTTTTCGTTGGGCAGCTACCTGTTGCTGGTCGACTACACGAGCCGGCTGTGCCGCAACGGCAAGGCTCGGGTGTCGCGTGAGGTGGCGGGGATTTTCGAGCGGCTGGGGACGAGTGCGGATTTCTGGGGGCATCGGCTGAAGAAGCTGTTCGCCAGATCCCGGCTGTTGGGCAATTATTTTGCGACCGACCGGGAGCGGCTTCGCGCGTTGGCGGCGAAACGCGGCGTGCATCACTTGGACAACCTCGTGGCGGCGCCCGCCGCAGTCGGGTAGGCAGTCACAGGCGTCCGACGGCCTCTTGTTCAGGTTGATTTTCTGCGCATATCTGGGCGCAAATCCCCCATTTCGGACGCATAAACACTCGGATCATCCCCGCAGCACGTTTCCGGCACCGTTACCGTTCCTGCCATCCGTCTCATCGTTGCTATAAAAGATGCCTGTCCTTTTCGTCCTCTTTTGTTGCTGGTCGACTACACGAGCCGGCTGTGCCGCAACGGCAAGGCTCGGGTGTCGCGTGAGGTGGCGGGGATTTTCGAGCGGCTGGGGACGAGTGCGGATTTCTGGGGGCATCGGCTGAAGAAGCTGTTCGCCAGATCCCGGCTGTTGGGCAATTATTTTGCGACCGACCGGGAGCGGCTTCGCGCGTTGGCGGCGAAACGCGGCGTGCATCACTTGGACAACCTCGTGGCGGCGCCCGCCGCAGTCGGGTAGGCAGTCACAGGCGTCCGACGGCCTCTTGTTCAGGTTGATTTTCTGCGCATATCTGGGCGCAAATCCCCCATTTCGGACGCATAAACACTCGGATCATCCCCGCAGCACGTTTCCGGCACCGTTACCGTTCCTGCCATCCGTCTCATCGTTGCTATAAAAGATGCCTGTCCTTTTCCTCTTCTTTGCTCATCCCGATCAGCTTTAGTCGACCAAAGACTCTTGCGGCGGCTTCTTGTGCATCTCCTGAGGAACCCCGTACGGGTGCTTTGGCCGAAAGTGTAACCGTTTTTCGCAACAGTCGGAGATCTCGTACTAACTCCGTATCGGTTTCCGATGCATTTGGCTTCATGTCAGATTCAGGGAGTATCGTCTTCGTTTCGGTTTCCGGTGCCACTGCTTTGTCGCCGCCTGACAAACAGC
>JBHHUB010000364.1:0-2085 GCA_046753625.1 Phycisphaerae bacterium
ACGACGAGCCGCATGACGCGACAACTCCGCACACCGCATGCGACGCTAAGTTTTGATCCCTTCGTAAAAACCCCCCTCGTTTTCGATCGCGGGGACACTTAGCGGCGGCGTAGAATGGGGGGATGGATCCGTTATTTTCTCGTCGTCAGGGAGGACGGTGATGTTCCGACCGTCGGATTGCCAAACCACCTTCGGCTCACTCAACGTACTTCTCTCGCCGGAAAAGCAGGCGTATCTGGACGCCAAGCACTGGGCGGGGGCGTTTCGGCGGAAAGCGTTGCCGCTGCTGCTCGAGTGTGAGCTTCTGTTCGCGACGCTGTTTTGCTCGGACAACGGCCGGCCGAACAAGCCGGTGGCGCAGGTGGTCGGCCTGCTGCTGCTCAAGGAAATGTTCGACCTGACCGACGCACAGGCCATCGACCAGTACATGTTCAACACCGCGTGGCAGTACGCCTTGGGCGTCGAGCCGGACGCGGCCCACATCTGCCAGAAGACGCTGCACAACTTCCGGGTGGCGATGAGTGAGGCCGAAGCGGACGGCGACCTGACCTACAGCGTGCTGTTTGATCGCATCGTACGGGCCGTCATCGACGACCTGGGGCTGTCGGTCTCCAAGCAACGGCTGGACTCGACGCACATCCGCAGCAACATGGCGGTGCTCTCGCGGCTGCAACTGTTCACCCACACGATCACGGCCTTTCTCGAGAAGTTGCGCAAGCAGCATCGGCGGCTGTTCGCGGCACTGCCGGAGGCGTTGACAGCGCGGTACGTGGATCGCGCGGGTTACTTCGCGGACGCACCCTCGTCGGAGGGGCGTCGCCGGCTGGACCAATGTGCCGCGGACCTGTGGCGGCTGGTGGATCGGTTTCGGGGCCATCGCAAGGTGTCGGGGATGGCGAGCTACCAGCGTCTGGCGCGTCTTCTGGACGATCAGTGCGTGGTCGAAGACACGCCGGCGACCGATCCGGACGGCGATGGCCCGGACGGCGTGCCGGTGCGGGTGAAGGAACCGAAGGTCGAACGGATCGAGCCAACTTCGCTGCAGGGGAGCGACGACGACGCAACCTACGGACACAAGGGCAAAGGGTATCAGGCCCAGGTGGCCGAGACCTGTGACGAAGGGAATGTGACGGAGGTGGTCACGTACGTGTCCGTCGAAGGCGCCCACAAGAGCGATCAGCATGCGGTGATCCCGGTGGTCGAGGCCCTCGAGGCCAACGACTGCAAGCCGGAAGAAATCGTGGCCGACACGAACTACGGACGCGGCCAGAACATCGTGGATGCGGCCGAGCACGACGTGGCATTGACCTCGCCGGCCTGCGGCGCCGCGCCGCAACCCGCCGAAGGTGAGGTGACGCGAGACGACTTCGAGTTCAGCGCGGACGGCCAAGAACTCAAGAGCTGCCCCAAGGGCCACGTTCCGATCGAGCAGGGTCCGTCCGGTTCAGACGGCACGCGTCGCACCGCCCGGATGGACGCCAAGCAGTGTGCCGACTGCCCGCTGATGAAGGTCTGCCCGACGCGGTTCAACCCGCGGGCCGAAACGATGACCTTCACCTGGTCGCCGGCCGAAGGGGCGACCGCGGCGCGCCGCCGCACCGAAAAGACCCCGGCCTTCAAAACGCGCTACCGCATCCGCAGCGGGATTGAAGCCACGAATTCCGAGTATAAACGAGCCTATGGCGGCGGGCGTCTGCGGGTCCGCGGCCACCCGGCCGTGGCCCGCACCGTAAAGTTCAAATTTATGGCCTTGAATCTCCGCCGCTGGATGCGGGCTGCGCGCAAAACGACCCGCAAGGCGGCATAAACCGCCTGCGCGCGCCATTTTCCCCGCTCCGCGGCCCAAACACGCCATCCGAAGTCGCCAACCGTCCGATCGACCCACAATCACCCGGCGCCACACCGTTCAACACACCCCATGCGGCCCGCTCCACGCGCCGAGCCCTCCGAGAATCCGGGTTCTTACGACAGAATCAATCTTGATCCCTTCGTAAAAACCCCCCTCGTTTTCGAGCACGGGGACACTTGGGGGCGGCGTAGAATGGGGGGATGGATCCGTTATTTTCTCGTCGTCAGGGAGGACGG
>JBHHUB010000365.1:0-2077 GCA_046753625.1 Phycisphaerae bacterium
GCGGGCGCCGGCCCTCGGACTGGTCCCACCGCTAGCGCGGTGGGCTCTGATTCGCACGCCCGATTCCGGCGGCTCGGGCGGCAACAACCCATAGATTGGAGTGTGACGCAGCACTATGCGAGAATCATCGCAAGCAAACGCTGATGCGTTTGGGGGGCTGCTGCCAGAATCGGTAAGTTGGCCTCGGGATCGAGCGAAAGATCGAACGGCAGCAGTGGTTGGCCTTCTGCGGTGGTCACGACGCCGCCGGCTTGACGAACCAACAGGGCTCCGGCCGCGATATCCCAGATCTTGCATTTTCGGGAAAACGTGGCGTTCAAGGCGCCGGAAGCGACCAGCGCAAGTTGCAGTGCGGTGGAGCCAAAGTTGCGCAGTACGATGCCTCTCGCCCGAATCCAATGCGTGAACACCGCTACAGACTTGGAATCACGGTTCGACGTGAACCCGACCAATGCCGCGTACTTGGAATCCGGGTCGCGCGCGCGCAAGGGAGCTGCGTTCACGGTGCCTTCGGATGAGTCGGCGACCGCGTACAGGTGATGGACATTGGGCTCGGCGATGACCGCAGCCACGGGGTGGCCGCGATCGAGCACCGCCAGGGAAATCGAGTAGCACGGAATGCCGGCCGCGTAGTTGCGCGTGCCGTCCAGCGGATCGAGAACCCAGCAAAACCGAGCCTCCGTGCGAGCGGGGGCGGCGAGATTATCGGAGCTTTCCTCCTGTTCTTCCTCGGCGATTATGGCATGGTCGGGATAAGACTCCCGAATCCGCTCCACCAGCAAGCGCTGAATCCCCCGGTCGGTGCTGGTTACGGTAGAGCTATCGGCCTTGCGGGCCAGGGACGCGCGGTCGACGGGGCGCTGTGCCATAGGAATGGCCAACCGGGCCAGCGACCGGGTGAAATCCAGGAGCGCAGCGGGGGAATCGTCTTTCATGGCTTCGATCTTAATGGACCCCGATGGGATCACCAGCCCTGGCGCCCATGATTTCGGCTATTCCGTGCGGCTGGAGCCAAAAGTTTCGGCGACCCGCGTTTTCGTGTTGTATACTGAACCATGGCCAATCGTTTCGAGGCCCCCTGAGTTGTTATTGAGCCGCGCGGGGAGGTGCCATCATGGCGTTGGTGTTTCATCCCAGGCACGCATTGATCAGGCAGCTATCCGGCAAGTCCACGCCCATACGCCACTTTCTACCGGGTTCCCATCATCGGTTTTGGCTGGTTGCCACGGCGGCGCTCGCTTTCCTGCTGGCGGCGTTGTGGGCCTCACCGTTGCAATAGCTTCGCGTATACCGGGCCACACGAGCAATCAAGCCGTGGGCATCGGTCCGCACGCCCTCCGAGGTCGCGTCACGCGTCGAACCGCGGGGCGAGCTTGTCTGGCCGAGGCTCAGCCTGCACAATTGGTGCGTGATGAGCCGACGCCGCCCGAAGATCCTGATTCTATCCGACCAATACGGAGCCGGCGCGATCGAGCGACTTCGCGCGGCGGGCGATGTCGAGCAAATCCTTGGCGCGGACGAATCGACGCTTTGCCGCCTCGTCGTGGATTGCGATGCACTTCTGATACGCACGGGGACGCGGATTACGCAGGATCTGCTCGATGCGGCTCAGCAACTCAAGGTGATCGGGCGCGGTGGGGTCGGGCTCGACAACATAGACCTCGATGCCTGCCGGACGCGCGGCGTGGTGGTCGTCCACACGCCCGGCGCGGCCACGGATGCCGTGGCGGACCTAGCCGTCGCTTTGATGATCAACGTGCTCCGCGGCGTCGTGGCGGGCGATCAGGCGGTGCGTGGCGGGCGGTTTGCAGAAGCCCGCAGATCACTAAACGGCAAGAATGTCGGCGGCTTGACGATCGGTGTGATTGGTCTTGGACGCATCGGCAAGGCCCTCGCCAAACGATGCCAACTTGGCTTTGGAATGAGGGTCTATTACAACGACCTGATCGAGATGGGGCCGCTGGCATTTGAAGCGGAGGCCGTCTCCAAAGACGCGCTGTTCGCCAGATCCGACGTGGTGAGTCTTCACGTTCCGCTTACGCCCTTGACGCGTGGGATGATCGACGCGAAAGCCCTG
>JBHHUB010000366.1:0-2069 GCA_046753625.1 Phycisphaerae bacterium
GTATGACCTCGGGATTCATCGCTACCTGCCCATGACCGGCGCCGACGGCGCGTCAGTCGTCGGGGCGGCCGCCTGGAGCAAGTACTACGGAAGCGGCGCGTGGTCGGCCATGACGCTGCCGAAAAAGATCGGCGGCTTCATCGAGGGGGGCGCCAACATCATGACCGCCGTCGGCGTGCCCGTCACGATGGGCATCGCCATCATGGCCGTGCTCGTCGCCTCCTTCGCCGCCACCACGCTGGACACCGCCACTAGATTGCAGCGTTACATCGTTTCGGAACTCGGCGCGGCCATGAACATCCGCTCGCTGTCCAATCGATACGCAGCGACAGCAGTGGCCGTGGGCACGGGCGGAGCCATCGCCATGATCGCCGGACCGACCGGCCCAGGCAGCGGCGGCTTGATCCTCTGGCCGATCTTCGGGGCGACAAATCAGATCCTAGCGGGGCTGTCGTTTCTGGTAATCTGTTTCTACCTGCTGCGGCACAACAAGCCCGTGTGGTTTCTGGTCCCGCCGATGCTCTTGATGCTGATCCTGCCCGCGTGGGTGTTGTCGGTGCAACTGTTCGGACCGCACGGCTGGATCAAAAGCGGCGCGTATCTGCTGGCCGCGATGGGGTTGTTCGCTTCGGTGCTTCAGATTTGGATGATGATCGAAGGCTTGCTGTTGTTCCGCAAGATACGCGGCGTGGCGCCCGAACCACTTGGCGTCCTGTAGTTGGCGGTAGTACGCAGGAGTCTCGGTCTCAAGCCCGTCTTCGGATCAGCGCTGCGCGGGTCGGGTGCAACCTGTCAAGATGACAATGCTTGAACCCCCTCTAACGGGCCGCAGGCTTCAGCCTGCGCGGTCTCAAAGCGGCTTGGCGCTGCCGAAACCGGCCCGCCGCGCGGGCTGAAGCCTGCGGCTCGGTCCCATCTTGAAAACCGATCGCCGTGGCATTACGCAGGCGTGCCGCGTGAGGCGAGCATCGTCACCGAGGCGGACTTCGGATCGAACGGCTTGAACGAGTTGAATCGAACCTCGAAGCCCATCCGCTCGGCCACGGCCCGAAACAGCGGCCCGTTGAGCCAGTTCACCGTGCTGCCGTCGTACTTGGCCGGGCCTTTGTGGCGATGCTCGTATTCGTCGATGCGCTGCACAAACAGATCGACCACTTCGAGCGAACCGTGGTCATGTAGAACATCGAGCAGCTTGACGAATCCCGCAAGGGCGTGCTGGTTGACGTGAACGCGCACGTCGCCGCGACCGCGAAACAACTCCGTCAGCGATTCGGCGATGTGTGCGTGCTCGGGTATACCCAAGCCCCGCGCGTACGCGTCGGCATCCATCGCCACATAGCGTTCCTCAAACGCCATGGCCGCGAACAAGTCCATCCAAAGATGAACGTAGTGTTCGGGCGGCTGCCCTGCGGCCACCATCCGATCGCGAATCCAATCCAACAGCGCGCCAACCCGAGGCGAACCGCCGTCGAGGCTCTGCAACCGAGCGCGAAACGGCTCGACGTCGGTCGGATCCAATCCATACTTGGCCATCAGCACGGTCGGCACATCCCCGGCCACATACGCGCGGCTCTGCATCAGAAAGAGCCGCTCAGACAGCCAGGCGACCTTGTCGGTGGGTAGATTGTCATACACGTTGCAAAGGTGGATGTGCATGATGCGCCCGGTGTACCGCTCGAATGCGGAAGTTGGATCGGCGGCGTCAATCCGGACGGCCTCCACGTGGGGATGGGTTTTGGCAAGCTGCGCCCGCCCGCGCTCGAGGATTTCCTGGGAATAGTCGGCCAGTACGTACACCGTGTTGCGGTAGGAATCCGTCCCGGCGACCTCACAGATGCGCTTGTATTCGTCCAGGAAGGTCGTCGCACGCACGACCGACGCAACGCCGATCTCCGCAACGTACAGCCGCTGCCCGCCGAGGTCGTGATCGTGCACGCGATCGAAGTAGGCGCGAGCCGTCGAGCGAACGTAGTCCAGGTTGTGATCGGTCGACCCGCCGATGGAGGCGTCGTAATTGATTCCCGTGGCTTGTTCGAAATCGTGGATTTTCTTGATCCGGCACAGCCGAT
>JBHHUB010000367.1:0-2066 GCA_046753625.1 Phycisphaerae bacterium
TGCCTAGGTCGTTCAGCCACCCACCGCCGTTTGTTCCTACGTTCGCCGTGAATGTACAGTTAACGACGATTGGCGATGAGTTAACGACGCTGACCATTCCACCACCCTCGTTCTCCGTAAACGAGCAGCCGGTCACAATTGGGCTGCTGTTGTGATTGTACATGCCACCGCCACCGGTGCCAGCGATATTCTGGAGGAACCTGCAGCCAGTCACTGTAGCCACGCCCGCGTTAATGTTGATTATTCCTCCGCCGTTACTGGCGGTAGCCACGTTGTTGCTGAACGTACAGTCGGTCAAAATCAGATTGTAACAGTTCAGCCGTCTGCAACGATTGCGGCGGGTAGCGGCGGGAGTTGGCCGGTTTGAAGCTGGGTTCGCAGGGCGGCGGCGATGGTTTGCAGCGGGTCGTGGCCGCGGAGGCGCAGGGTGCGGTAGATGCTCATCAGCGCGGCCTGTGTGACGGCCCCGCGATCGGAGCGGTTCGACTGGCTGTTTTTTCGCAAGATCACCGCCGGGCGGATCTGCCGCTCGGCGAAGTTGTTCTCGAACGCGATGTCCGGGTAGTCCAGGAACGTGAAGATGTGATCGCCGGTGCGCCGCAGACGCTTGCACAGTCGCCGCACGTCCGCATCGGCGAACACCTCCGCCGCCAGGGGACAGCGCGCCGCGGCGCGGGCCGTCGTGCTGCCAGGCGCGCGCGTCGTACTGCCAGGCGCGCGCGGGCCATCCACACCCGCGGCGATCAGCGCGTCGAGCCGCCGGCCCAGGCGCAGAATGCGACTCTGGTACTTGTCCGGCGAGAAGTCCGGCCGCTTGCGCAGGCGGATGCCGTCGTGGATCAGCCGCCGCAGCGTCTTGGCGAAGGCTTGCCACTCGGCGGAGTCGTTGTGTTGGTCGACCTTCTCGAGTTCACGCAGCAGGTGCACGAGGCAGTACTGCCGGTCGGCCACGTCGATCGACTCGTACGCGGTCCAGAAGTCGTGCAGCAGGATGCCGTCGAAGGCGTCGCCGAAGAAGCGTTGCAAGACCGGACTGCCGCGGCAACGGTCGATCAAGTAGTAGCAATTGTGGTGATTGGTAAAACACCACAACCAACACGTTCGACCTTGCACGCGCCAGCCGGTCTCGTCGGCGTGCAGGTAGGCCGAAGCCTTGGCCTGCTCGGCGATCTGTTCGTACCAGGGCGTGAGAATCTCCGCCAGCCGCTGCCAGGCAGCGACAAGTCCGCCGGCCGAGAGTTTCGTTTGCAGGTGGAATTGCAGGATGTCCACCAATTGGTCGAGCGTGACACCCAGGCCGTAGTGACACCAACTGGTGAAGCTGATGATGCGATGGCCGAAGGTCGCGTTGGGCAAGGCGTCGGGCACGACCGGCTCGACGTGCTTCTTGCAGGCCGGGCAGTAGTCGCGATCGATCGTGTGCTCGGTGACGACCGAATGCAGGTCTTCGGGCAAATCCTCGATCAGCCGCGTGCGGGTTCGCCGGCAGCGTTGCAGCGGGCCGCCACAGCACGGACAGACCTTCAGCCGATGCGTCTGCCGCTGATCGATGCGGGTCGGCGTGGGCCGGCGATGACCGCGATGGCCGTCGCGGGCGCCGGGGCGTTTGCGGCGTCGCCTGCGCGTTGTGGCGGCGTTGGGCTTGGCATACACCGGAATCATGCCCGACGGTGTGGCGGGCGAAACGCCGGCGACGCTGCTCCGTGCTTCCAGCAGCGCGAGTCGCGCGTCCTGCTCGCTGATGCGGCGTGCGGCGGCGAGCAACGCGAGGATGACCGCGTCCGGGCCGAGCGTGTAGAGTTGGCGCGCCGCGGCCTCATCGCAGACGCCGGACTGCAACGCCGCCAGCAGCTTGTCCAACGCCTCCGAACGTGTCGCCGTCTTGCGCATACCAAGGATATACGCGCGTGCGCGCTCCCGGCGCAAGGGCTAAATCGCAAAAACTTCAGAAAATCTTGCAGACGGGTGAACTGTTACAGTTCCTTCATGACCTGCGTGACACTGTTCATGCCATACTCCCGGTTCCGATACGTGTCGCGGACATCCCGAACCAGAATTCTAGTCCA
>JBHHUB010000368.1:0-2066 GCA_046753625.1 Phycisphaerae bacterium
GTAGGGTGCGTGCTCGCACGCACCAATCACTCAAGCCGGCTGAATTCATCGCCGTCCCCCAGCGCGGCCTCGCTGCGCTCGGCCGCAACCAAAGCAAGAAGGTATCCTCGCGATTTGGTAGGATCAGAAGTTTGTCTGCGAACGATCTTCTTTTCACCACCAAAGCGAGGATACCATGAACCAGTTTATACAGAAGTACGACGAGAATGTCACGGGTACCCTCAGTGGGTGGGATCGAGTGGTGTTTCGAGGCACTTTGCGGGTGCTTTGCTTCGTGGACGGCATGATGGGCTATCTCTATCGGATGGGCGTGTTGCTGAAGGATTTCGGCGAACATGCCCAGGCCATGACCGGGCGATTGATCGAAGCTTCGTTGGCGGCGGCGGAAGAAGCCCAGCGGCCAGTGGAATATCTTGAGTCGCCCAAGACTCGCAAAGACGAATACGCTCAGGAGATTGCGCTCGACGACGGCATTCGAGACGGGCTGATCTGCGTGTTGACTTGTGTCGAGCCGTGCAAGACCTACGAGATCTACCGCAACCGCGAAAGGAAGAAGCTCGAGCTGAAACCCCGAATGCGCAAGTGCAAGTTTCTCTACCACTATTGGATCGACCCTCGGTTCGGATTCATGTCGGCCAGAATTCAGACCTGGTTTCCCTTTTCCGTTCAGGTATGTATCAATGGCCGGGAGTGGCTTTCGCGGCGGATGGACGAAACGGGCATGCAATACCAGCGCTACGACAACGGCTTTCCTTGGATCGAGGATTTCGCCAAGGCTCAAGCGATCATGGACCGGATGCAAAAGATCAACTGGCCGAGAATGCTCGACAGTGCGGCAAGAAGATTGAATCCCGCGCACCGGCGAATGTTCCGCGGACTGGGGCTTTCCTACTACTGGTCGGCGTTCCAGACCGAATGGGCGACCGACGTAGCGTTCACGTCGTCGGATGCCTTGGCAAAGATCTACCCGCAACTCGTCCGCGGCGCCATCGCCACCTTCGGCAGCCGCGACGTCCTGCGATTCCTGGGCAAGCGTCCGGACCGGCGTTATCAAGGTCAGATCGTCAGCGATTACAGGGATCGCCCCGAAGGCGTTCGCGTAAAGCATCAGGCTTTCGGCAACTCGGTCAAGGTTTACGACAAGGGTGGCTCGCTGTTGCGGATCGAAACGACGATCAACAATCCCGGCGCGTTTCAATCGTATCGTTCCAGCGAAGGCGATCCGGACGGCCCGAAAGCGTGGCGTCCGATGCGTAAGGGCGTGGCCGACATGCATCGCCGCGCCGAGGTGTCTGGGCAGTCGAACGACCGTTACGCCGACGCCTTGGCTTCGTTGGACACGTCCACGCCGATCGGCCGGTTGGCTGCCAAGGTGTGTCGTCCGGCGCGAAAGAACGGCACACGTTACCGCGCCTTGCGGCCATGGTCCGAGCAGGATCGGAGACTCCTCGAGTCGATCAGCGACGGCAGATTCGCGGTCGGAGGATTCTGCAATCGCGATTTGGCTCGGCGACTCTATCCGCCTGCGGACGACGACCCGTTGGCACGTCGTCGGATCGCGTCGAAGGTTTCCTATCGTCTTCGTATCCTGCGAGCACACGGCTTGATCCGCAAATCGCCCGGCCGCCGAAGGTATCACGTAACCACCAAAGGCCGAGAAATCATCACGGCCTTGTCTCGCTCACAACACATAACGCTGCAACAACTTAACGCCATCGCCGCTTGATAACTTTGTCAAAAACTTAACGATCTTTGAGGTTAGTAGTACAGAGGACACAGAGGTGAAGAAGGCGATAGTTTTTTTCGCCACCGAAACTCTTGTTTTCTGGGGCTTTGGCGTTTTCTCTTCTCCGTGTCCTCTGTGCTCTCTGTGGTTATCAAAACCGCGCTTAACTGTTTTGAACGTCAAGCGGTTCTGCTTCTTTTGATTGTGGAAATCGAACAGTCGAACGAAGAGGGTGGCTGAAAACGCAAGTTAGGCCAACATGACCGCCATCGCCGACATCCCGGAAATCCGAGCCTTGGACGCCCGAGGCGGTCTGGTTCGCATTCCCCAAGAGTTGGAC
>JBHHUB010000369.1:0-2043 GCA_046753625.1 Phycisphaerae bacterium
ACTGTCTACGCAACACAGCCGCAGCGTTGCTGCTGTAACGGCGCCCAGCCGACAACGAAGGATGTACTGATGAAAAAAAACGCGCTAGTGGCGACGATGATCGCGGTCTTCGTCCTCGTCGGACTCTGCGATGTCCGGCCCCGTTTCTTCGGGAGCGGGTATGCCATGGCCCAACATGAAGACCATGACGAGCATGACCGTGGCGACGACCACGATGAACATGGCGATCACGATGATCATGATGATCATGACGAACACGGCGATCACGAAGGCCATGAAGAAGGGGTTGTGCATCTCAACACCGCCCAGCTTTCGGCGTTGACGCTGGCGCATGTGCCCGTGAAACGCGGGTCGCTGACGTCGATCGTGGAGCTTTCCGGCGAGGTTGCCTTCAACGCCGACCGGCTCGTACACATTTCACCGCGCGTCAGCGGTATCGTTTCGTCCGTCGAAAAGACGCTTGGCGACGGGGTCACGGTGGGCGACGTTCTGTGCGTATTGGATTCCCGTGAGATGGGCGACGCCAAGATGGAATACCTCGTGGACCTGAGTCGGTTCGAGGTGGCCCGAGCCGACTACGAGCGGGCTGAGACCGTCTACAAGAACACGAAGAAGCTCCTGGCCATCCTCGATCCCGAACCCGCCCCGCAGCAGGTACTTAATCTGGCACACGACCTTGCGGTGGGTGACAACAAGAACAAGCTCCTGACGTCGTACACGCGGATGAAGGTGAACCTGCGAAACTACGAACGGAACCAGGAACTCCTGGCGAGCAAGATTGCCAGCGAAGCGGAGTTTCTGGCGGCTCAAGGTGCCTACGATGTGGCACGAGCCGACTACCTGTCCACACGCGAAGAAATATCGTTCGACCTGGAGCTTCGGTTCCTTCGGGCGGCGAAGGATCATCAGGTGGCGGAAACGGAGATGCGCAACGCGGAGCGAGCCTTGCACATCCTGGGCCTGTCGAACGAACAAACCGCCCAAATCGCCCAACAAGGCAAGGAGATCGACGTGGACATTTCCCGCGCCACGATGCGCAGCCCGATCTCCGGCGTCATCGTCGATCGGCATCTAACACGCGGCGAACTCGTCGACACGCAGACGCGATTGTACACCATCGTAGATCTCTCCGAGGTTTGGGTCATGGGGCGGGCGTATGAGCGCGACATCCGCTTTCTCAAGCCGAGACAGAAAACAACGGTCAGCCTAGATGCCTTCCCCGGCCAACTGTACGAAGGTGAGGTCGACTACGTAGCCAGCCAACTCGACCCCAACACGCGAACCGTTCAGGTGCGGGTCGTGCTGCCCAATCCGGACGGTCGGCTCCGGCCCGGCATGTTCGCAACGGTGGTCATTCACGTCGACAGCGGTATGGACGCGGCCCCTAGAGAGGGGCTGCTGGTGCCGGCTGCGGCGTTGCAACGCGTCAAGGACGTCTTCGTCGTGTTCCGGGCTACGGGACCCGGAGAATACAAGCTCGTCGAAGTGCACGTACTCGGAAAATCGCGGGAATTCGCCGAGGTGACGGGAGCGCTTTCCGTTGGCGATCAGATTGCCGTCGGTGACACCTTCGTGCTCAAAAGTGAAGTGGGCAAACATGAAATGGGTGGCGGCCACTCGCACTAACGGAGCGACCATGTCAAGAATCGTTGACTTTTCACTGAACAACCGTTTTCTGATCATCATCCTCTGGGTGTTGGTGGTGGGCGCGGGATTTAATTCCTTGACGGAACTGCCCATCGATGCGGTTCCGGATGTCACCAACGTCCAGGTACAGATATTGACCAACTCACCAGGGCTGCCGCCGGAAGAGGTGGAACGCTTCGTCACCTTCCCCGTCGAGACGGCCATGAGCGGCCTTCCCGCGATCGAGGAGGTCCGCTCCGTTTCCAAGTTCGGTCTTTCGGCCGTCACGGTGGTTTTCCTGGAAGGCACCGACATCTACTGGGCACGCCAGCTTGTCGGCGAGCGTCTTGTCGACGCGCGCGGGCAGATTCCGGAAGGCTACGGCGAACCCGAAATGGGACCGATCTCAACGGGCCT
>JBHHUB010000370.1:0-2035 GCA_046753625.1 Phycisphaerae bacterium
CACGTGCTGGGCGTGTTTCATGGTGCTAGCGACCCCACGAAGTGGCGGCAACGAGCATCAGAAACGTAACGCGGGGCAACCAGCATCCCATGGCCGCAGAGTTCAAGCTCTTTGCCTTCGGCACGGCGGTGACAGCCGTGCCCTCCGTTCGGCTCGTTTTCTACAGTGCCAATTTGCAAGTATGGTCTCCGTAGTCACTTACGGCAACGGGCATGGCTGTTGGCACCATGCGCGTGATTGTTGATGTTTTCAGTCGATCCGTTGCTCCAAGGTTGGTGGGAAGGCGACGCCTACTGCTTGGAAGACTTGGCTGCAGACGCCTCGCGTTTCGGTTCGCAGACGGAATCGTTTTTGTTGATGCTCCACTTCCACCCACTGTAGCGATTCCAAGTCACGCAGCACGTCGGCCCATTCTGCCGAATGCCCCGCGGCCGTCAGCCGGTCTTGTAACTCCTTGCGAAGCACCAACGCCAGAAAACTGCAGAACACGTGGCCGCGAATCGTTTCGTCGTGGTGGTGGTAAATCGGTCGCGTCTCCAAGATCGACTTGATGCTGCGGATGCAATGCTCGACCATCCAAAGTTGCTTGTAACGCAAGCCGATGTCTTCCGCCGAAAAGTCGTCGAGATCGCTTCGCAACACCCACTTGCCGTCATAGCAGGCTTCGGCCTTGATCTTCCGCCGGTCGATCTCGAAGTGCGTCGCGCCACTCTTGAGGTACTTGCGATAGCCGCGGTTGCCGACCAACGACTTGTCACCTCGTTTGAGTTGTTCCTGCAGCGCTGTGACAATCGCTTCGCGGTCCGCTTGATCCTTCTTCGCCTGGTCCACGTTCAAGCAAACGACGTAACGTCGCCCGTCGATCCGCACGTTCTTGACTTGCAGCGGAGCCGGGTCGCCGCTGTTCTGTTTGGGACCGCGCACTTCGCGGTAACGCCCGGGATGCGAGAGAACTTTCTCGCGGATTTCTTTCACGCTCCGCAAGCGAGCCCCCAAAATGTAATGCACGCCGCGTTCTTGGGATTGCAATTGTTCGATGGTGTCTTGACTGATCATACCCCGATCGGCAACGACGCAGATGCTGCCAATGGCGAACCGTTTTCGCAGGCGGTCGACGATCGGCACCAGCGTCTTCACGTCGGTGGTGTTGCCGGGCCACAGTTCACAGCACAAAGGCCGCCCGTGCCCGTCCAACACGACGCCCACGACCATTTGTAACCGGTCGGGGCGGTGGTCCTTGCTGTGGCCGTATTGTCCTAAGCTCTCGCCGCCCCGTCCTTCGAAGTAGATGCTGGTGGTGTCGTAGAAAACCAAGGCCAATTCGCTGAACAGGTCGCGGCGCCGATGAAAAAGCCCTTCTTCGATCTGATCCTTGATGCAGCGGGGAGCGAACGGCGTTGCGCCGTCTTGGTCGTCACCGGCCAGCGGCTCGCCCAGCCAGGCCATCGCACGATAAAGCTGGTGCAACTGCAACGATTCAGTTCCCGGTAGGTGGTAGTCTTCTTTCCAAACTATGCCTCCTCACCAGAATCTGTGGGCGAAATCTGGCTCGGGTAGTTTGGAAAGGTTGTGATATAAGGCGATTTCTACGGCTTCGTAGGTGCGAAAGCCATAGGACTTTCTCATGGTCAATTTGACTTTGTTGTTCGGCTCTTCGCCAGAATCTGTGGGTGGAAAATGACATTCGCGTCACGAGCGGACCTCTGCTCAGGCTCGGCAGAGGGGGCCGCCCCTCGCGCCTTTGCCCTCGCATCAACCCTCAAACGGCGGGGCGAAGGGCTGATGCGAGGGCGACGGCGGAGGGGCTCGCCAACCCCATTTGTATACGTGTGTTCATGCGATACGCGCATGGTGACTTCGGTGGAAATCCGACCCTCATATTGCGAAAGCCGCGAAACTCCCGAAAACGCTGCGGAAATAGGCCGAAACCCTCGACTCCGCGGCAATCGACCCACAGATTTCCCTGGAGAGGCCAAGTTTTTTACCCTCGGTACGGTTTCGCGCCAAAGCGGCCCTGTTGCCCTTTTCTCGAACA
>JBHHUB010000371.1:0-2025 GCA_046753625.1 Phycisphaerae bacterium
GACGACTACCGAAGAAACCCAAACGCACCAAGAGAAATCGAAACGACTGAGATTCGTTAACTAAGATCAGGGTTGCCACAGCCTACCGCGATGGGCCGGTGGCATTTAAACCCCGTGGACGTACCATCACCTGGTCGAACGACCATGCCTTCCTTGGCCCGCACGACTGCAAGCCCGCGTGTTTGCAGGATCGCGAAACCGAGATCCCACATGGTTGAAGTGCCGCGCGCCGCAGCGCGATGCCCTTGCTACCACGGGGTTAGAAGATATGAGTTTTGCGTCGCGGCGTCAACAAGAAAACTGCACCCACAGGACCTTGATGAACGGTGCTTCCCAACTGATAAGTACTTACGAAACGAAAAAGTTTTTTGCCCACGAATCGGGCGGCGGGGCCGTGCGTCGTATTCGACCACACTGTCGCCGGCGCCGTGTCGGCAACTCTATATGCCATCAGGAGTTGCGATCCATGCTTGCCTCTTGAGCGTGCCCCGGTAGTTGAAACGCTCGTACATCTTGCGCGCCGGCACGTTTCGCTCGTCGACCGCTAGTGTCACATATTTGACACCGGAGGATCGCGCAACTTCCGCCGTGCGAAGCATTAACGCATCCACCACGCCCCGGCCGCGCGATTCCGGCGAAACGCCCAGGTACACAATTTCAAGTCCTGGTTCCAAACCGATCGTCCCAAGCAGTACGACCCCGACCGGCTCCGACCCGCGCAGCGCCACCCACCAATGCTGCGGATCAAACCCGCGCCGTGAGCGGTGCCCGCTCAGCGCGTTCCTTGTCGAGCGGAGGCCCACAAGCTCGGGACAATCAAGCGTATCGATGTAGCTTCGCTCCAACGCTTCGAGAAACAGATCCTCGATTTCGGGTCGGTACGACATCCAAGTCAAGTCCTGACGGCAGGATGCCAGCGTAGGTAAATCTCCGGTCCGACAGGCGAGGTAGATCAAGGTCGTCAGGCAGCGAAAACCGACCGCTTTCAGCGCGCCTTGAAGTCCGTCGGCCTCGGGCGGGACAACCGCTTGCAACATTTCCGTCCCTTGCAAGAACGCGGTCTGCCTGAGCCGCGCCAAGGCCATTTCGGTTCCCGTGCGCATGCGTGCATCGATTTGATGGCTCGGCGCCAGCACCAACGCCGCGCCACCGTTCGACTCAACGGCGAGCACCGGCGCCAGCAACCGGCCTCCTTGAAACGCTCCGAAAAGCAGATCGATGCGCGCAACGCCCTCGGCCGCGGCCGCGAGCAGATCGTCCACTCGGGCGTCTATGGGACCCTCCGGCGTAAACGGGACCTCGAGCACGTCGTGGAGCGCACGCAGGTAATCGCCGCTTCCACGAGCGATGGGCAGGACGGTTATGGGATCACTCATGATACGAGCCCGCGCCTTGGCTTGGTGACCGGCACGCCACCGGCCCATTCTCGAAGCCGACCAAGGTGAGGCGCCAAGCCGACACGCATCCTACCGCCCCGCGTGACCCGCCTCAATTGCTGTCGCCGGGTCGCGTCGAACGCTTTGTCGGCTTTTGTCGGGAGTCTTGGATCGCGAGAATATGCATCCGCCGCTTCCGAATAAGACGACACGCCCACCGGAGGGGGGCCGATGCTCCCCTCGTCGGCCAATAGCCCGACGGCCCCTAGTGCTGCATCACACCCTAATCTATGGGTTGTCGCTGCCCGAGCCACCGGAATCGGGCGCGCGAATCAGAGCCCACCGCGCTAGCGAGGGGACCAATCCGAGGGCTGGCGCCCGCGGCTCTGGTGCGTAACGAGCCCGAAAGTTTAGGTGTGTCAAAGCACTAATCGTGTAGTCCAGTCGTCCTCGGCTGGATGGCCGGGAAGGGGTGAGCCTCACTCGGGGGTGAGTGAGCCACAACACGGATCCCAAACAGTTCATGTCCCAAGGAGTCAAAACGATGCTGCTCAAACTGGATTGGAAACTCAGAATTGTCGCGTTGTCCCTCGTGGCGACGTCGCCGTGTATCAGCCCCGCGTTGGCCGAATCGCCCCGGGACCTGTTT
>JBHHUB010000372.1:0-2025 GCA_046753625.1 Phycisphaerae bacterium
AGGTAACCGGGCGGCAGACCATCAGGAAGACGCCCGAATCGCCGGAAACCTTTCCAGCAGTGTAAACCTTGAATCGCCGGAAATGTAGCCGCTTATAGTGCGTCCGTTGGTGTTCGTCGTGGCATGCTGCGGGGCCCCTCCCGAGCCCAGAGCAGCAGGTCGGCACGACGAGGACCAACGGCAGAAATTTTTCCACAATGTGGATAAACTGTCGAACATCCAGCCGTTGCTGGATCACACGCTCAAGGAAGGAACGAACTCCATCCGCCGTCGCTCAAACGACTTACCCGAGACCTTCACCTTCCTTGAGCTCTCTTTCGCAATAACGAATTCTCAGATGACGATGTTCCGACGTCTCGTCTATAAGCACTTCGCTGCGATCGAGATTGCGTGTGAATCCAACTTCCACTTGGACCCCATTTTAAGGGATCGACCATGAAGCCGCAAACTGACCAATCCCAGCCCAACCAAATTGCCGACGCCGAAAACATGGTTGCCATCGGAATTGACTGGGCCGATCGAGAACACGCTTTTCATGCGGTCGATGCCGAGGGCAACGAGTGGGCCGACGCCTTCGAGCAGACACCTGAAGCCATCGACGGCTGGGTCGCCGGGCTACGCGAACGCTGGCCGGGCGTCACCTTTCACGTCTGCATCGAGCAGTCCAAAGGGGCACTCATCTCTGCTCTCTTGATGCACGACTGCTTTCGGATCTTCCCCATCAATCCCACGCAACTGGCCAACTACCGCAAAGCCATGAACCACGGCGGCAGCAAAAACGACCCCAACGACGCCCGTCTGCTGGTACAGTTCTTGTTGCACTACGGCGACCAGTTGCGACCGCTGGAGCCGGGGGACGAAGCCACACGCAAGTTGGCTATCCTGGTCCAAGACCGACGCCGCATCGTGGACCAGCGGACGGCGGTCGCCTTGGAGCTGAAAGCAACGCTGAAGCAGTATTTTCCGCTGGTTTTGCAGCTCGTGCAGTCCAAAGTGTACGCGCAATTCATCTGCCGATTGCTGCTCAAGTGGCCCACGCTTGAGAAACTTCAGGCCGCTCGCCCCGCCACGCTACGGAAGTTTTTCTACGGGCAGAATCTCCGCGGTGACCACGTCGAGGAGAAACTCGAACGCATCGCCCAGGCCAAGCCGCTGACCACCGACCGGGCGATACTGGAAACGTACGCTCGCCGCGCACAACGCCTGGTCAGACTGTTGTTAGTCGATGCCGACGTGATCGCCGGCTACGACGGCGAGATCAAAACGCTGCTCGAAGCGCACGCGGACTTCAAGATTGTCGAGTCGCTGCCGGGGGCCGCGCTGCAGATGCGCAGCCGGATGATCGCGGCTCTGGGAACCGACCGGCAGCGTTTCGCCAGTGCGAAATCGCTACAGTCGTTCAGCGGCATCGCGCCGGTCACCTCCCAGAGCGGCAACACGCGGATCGTCTCGCACCGCTGGGCCGCTCCCAAGTTCGTCAAGCAGACCTTTCACGAGTACGCGAGTTTGTCCATCACCAAGAGCGCCTGGGCCAAGGCTTACTATCAGTTGATGTTGTCTCGCAAGAAGAAACCGCAGATGGCCAAGCGGGCCTTGGCCTTCAAATGGCAACGCATCATCTTCCGCTGCTGGCAGGACGGCGTACCGTATGACGAATCCCGTTACATCGCTCGCTTGCGTGAGAAGAACTCGCCGTTGTTGGCCTTCATGGACACGGAGTAGGAGACAACACAGACGTGCAAAACTTGTTCACAACTTGGTACGAGACCGGCATGAAAAAATCACACAAAAATCTGTACAACCCCTTGACGGATTATCTCAGATGTCTCCGGTTCACCGCCTGGTTCGGCACTTTCCAGTACACTCTCGATCACTCAGCTGTCTCATCCATCACTCGCTGAATTTGCGGTAACAAGGGCGGCAGGTCTTCTGTGACCGTTTTCCAGACTACCTCCAGATTCACGCTGACGTAGTCATGAATCAACTTGTCGCGAATGCCAGCCATCGATCGCCAGGGGATTTCCG
>JBHHUB010000373.1:0-2020 GCA_046753625.1 Phycisphaerae bacterium
TGACAGGGGCGCGGTTGTTCACCATCCAGTATAGGGGGGCCCGCGCAGCGGGCCCCTGGGGTTTGGCCGTTTTACGGTGATCGGGTATCCGGGCTGATTGCCGATTGATCGGTTCAAATCGGCCCGGATTTTCTTGCACCTTTTGCTATCTAGTTATATAACTAGTATGCGAAAGGAGGTCAACCCATGGGTTACCCGACAAAAGTCCAATTGATCAAACGCAAGGCCAGCCAGCAGTGGTACGTGAACTTCCCGGCCGTACTTGCCCAAGCCATGGAGTTCGAGAGGGGCGAAACCGTCGAGTGGGTCGTCCAGGACCGATTGACCCTAATGTTGCAACGGAAAGAAGCCGGCGGCAAACAAGCACGGAAAAAAAAACGCTAGAGCTTCTGCCCGAGATCGAAGCCCTCTGGACGGAGTGTATGGACGCCTTCCGCCAACATCGAACGTGGAAACGGGCCAGACGACTGGGGCTCAGTCAACTCGCCTGCCTGGGCCGACACACCGTCGCCAGCCTCATCTGCGCGAGTGGACGCCAGGCCGACGATTGGTCGGCGGACTACCGCCTGTTCGCACGCGACAAGTGGGATGCGGACGATCTCTTCGTACCTGTGGTGCGCGGCGCGCTGCACATGCTGCCGGACAACGCTCCGCTGGTGACGGCGCTGGACGATACCCGCTTGCCCAAGTCCGGCAGGAAAATCCCCGGGGTGGGTTTTGGCCGCGATCCGATGTCGCCGCCCTTTCACGTCAACCTGGTGCCTGGGCAGCGGTTCGTCCAGCTTTCGGCCATGGTGCCCGCGGGGGAAGCGCCCTCACCCGCGCGCGGCGTGCCGGTGCGATTCCACCATCAGCCACCGGTTCGCAAACCCAAAGCATCGGCCGATGAGGAGGTCAAAAAGGCCTATCGAGAGAAGTGCAGAAGGAACAATCTCTCCACCTGCGGGCGCGATCTGATCGGGAACCTTCGTGACGAAATGGATCGTCGTCACGACGCCAAGGGCCGAGAGCTGGTCGTGGCCGGCGATGGCAGCTACACGAACAAGACGGTTCTTCGCACCCTTCCGGATCGAACGACGTTCATCGGGAGAATCCGCAAGGATGCCAAGCTCCATCACCCGCCCCGCGCGGACCAACAGCCCCAAGTCGGCAGCAAACGTCGCTACGGCGATGTGGCCCACACGCCGGATGAACTGCGGAAGGACGAAAGCGTGCCGTGGAAGCCGGTCGAAGCGTATGCTTCCGGGAAAGTGCATACATTCCGGATCAAGGAAATGAAGCCGATTCTCTGGAGAAAGGCAGGGGTGGATCTTCCGGTACGCATCGTGGTCATCGCGCCGGTTGGGTATCGTTTGCGTAAGGGTGGCAAGTTGCTCTATCGCCAGCCGGCCTACCTGCTCTGCACCGACCTGGACATGCCGATCGCGGAACTCCTGCAATACTATCTCTGGCGGTGGGACATCGAGGTCAATCATCGGGACGAGAAGCAACTCGTCGGCGTGGGGCAGGCGCAGGTGTGGTCGCGTCAGTCGACGGACCGTCAGCCGGCTCTGGCCGTGGCAAGCTATGCCTACCTATTGTTGGCTGCGCTACGCGTCTACGGAATCAATGAACGGGGCCCCGTGATCCCGATCCCCAAGTGGCAGAAGGCAAACACACTCAGCCGAATCTCCACGCAGAAACTGTTGCAGAAACTCAGGAGTGAGATATGGGCAAACGCCATTGAACGACTTGAACGAAACGCCAACCGGCGGCTTGAAGGCGATTCCGACGACTTCGTGATCGATCCAGCACCGAACACGAAGTCCCAGGAATCAGAATTCCCGCTCCAATCGGTCGCCCTCTTCGCCCGAGCCGGCTGAAAACACCGGCACTGCGACCCAGAACCAACGAGACGACACAACACAAAAAGGCCAAACCCCAGGCCCACGCTTGCGTGGGCATGCTCATACCGGTGCATGCTCATGCGGGTGCATGCTCATACGGGTGCATGCTCATACCGGTGCATGCTCATACGGGT
>JBHHUB010000374.1:0-1971 GCA_046753625.1 Phycisphaerae bacterium
CACCAGCCGCTCCTGGGAAATGTCTTGCGGCCAGCCCAATGCCGCGATGATCCTCCACGTCTCATCCATGTTACTTTCCTCCATCGCTTACCGCCAAATCAGAAAAGCAATATCAGGTCCCGGCGAAGTCGTAGGCCGCGCTGGCAACACATCGATCGCGAATAATCCTCCACTTGGAGCCAGGTCCTCCAACGTTTCATCGTACTTGGTCACTGATGCCAATCTGAATAGGGCGCACCGCCTTCTCGACACGGGAGCCGAGCACTCGCAAGCCCGCGAAATCAGTCCGCCAAGACAAAGGGGTATTGTTAGGTAGAGGACGACTGCGGGAACGTCCCGAGTCGGAGAGGGATAACTCATGGGCGAGGCGCCCAAGGGGGACGGAACAATGAAGGTGTGCGAGATATGCGAGGAACATCCGGCAGTGAACGACGGCCTGTGCTATGAGTGCCAAGAATATGTGGTCAATCTGCAAGGATCGCCTGAAGGGCTGGTGCTACGAATCCTCCAGAAAATCCTGGGCGCAGCCGAAGAAGGCGGACTCACGGTCGGGCAGTCCAACGCAATCGCGCTCAAAATCATGAGGATGATCGAGAAGACTGATGGCACGCTGTGCCAATGCAACAACTTCGACCACGAGTCAACCGTGGACGACGTCTGCCTCGGCGTGATCGATGGCATTCTCGACATGTTGCGCGATCTCTGTGACGGCGACGACTGATCCGCATTGAGTAGCCTCCCGCCCTCGAATGTGGAAGTCGGGGATAGAACAGGTAACGGAGGATCACTGGCCGTGGTTCTCGGCAAGTAGCTAAACCTGGCCACGAACGAATGGGGGAGCGAATGAAGACGTCGGAACAACACGGAGAGAACAAGGGCGGCATGGAGACCTGCGTGCACTGCCAGGCACTTACCGCCGAGATCGATTACTGCGACCGCTGCGACGAGCCGGCCTGCGACCGCTGCCAGGAGAGACCATCGGAGTGCATGGTCGCCCCGCGACGCCGTCTGGAGGAGCTTGAGGAATTTCTTGCGGACTCCGACAACATCACGCTGGCCGCCCTCAAGGAACTGGCGATGGAGCACACGCGGGGAGAGCTGCTGGCCGATGCGCGGGGATTCTATGACGGGCGCAGAGCCAACGACCTTCTGCTGGAGGCGACCACCGACATGGCGACGCTGGTCGAGCTGAAGGAAGGGGCGAGGCAGGTGGCAATCGGGGAACGCGAGTGGCTTCTCAAGAAACTGTGCGGGCGGGAAGGGTAGCGCGCCGTGTGTCCCACCGGCAACGTCGAACCCCGACACCTACGGCGCGAGACCGAAACGGCTGGGAGTATAATGGTACGGCAATGACGCCGGAGGAGAATGAACATGGCTACTGAACGAGAGAAAAACAAGAGGTTGCTGACCCGACGGGAACGCGAAGCGATAGGCGCGTTCGTCGAGTATCGCGCGCTCGGAGAACTCTGGCACAAACAACCTGGCATCGACAAGGTCGCCGACGAGTACGGCATCGAACCGGGCAGAATGGACACGCTGGCGCACTACGTTTTCGCCAAGCCAGATTCGGACGGCGTCAACCCATCGTGCGACGTCTGCGGAGAATTCCTAGACTGCGTCGATGACCCGGAAGAGACCTACGGATCGTTCCCGCTTTGTCCAAGTTGCGATGCCGAGTATTGGGAACTCGAAGCAGACGACCAGTCCGACTACCTCTACAACCTGTTTCCCGCGTCCTTTCGATAGAGGCATCCGCGACTGGGTGACGCTGAAGAAGGGCCCGCCGCGGCGGGCCCTTCTTTGGTGGGGTCTTGCGATCCGCTGGCTGCTGAAAAGAGGACAAACGGACGTCGCATTTCGAGTAAGGACTTGCCGTTGTGCGTGCAAGTTGCAGCATGGCGCGCAACACCGCATACTCGGGAACGTATGAACGTGACACCGCGACAAGTCCATCTCGTTATCAAGCAGGCG
>JBHHUB010000375.1:0-1970 GCA_046753625.1 Phycisphaerae bacterium
GCCACCAGGCAGCAGACACAGCCGGCAAGCAGCACCGTCCCCAATCTGCCCCTCGCGATCTGCCGAGATGTGAATTCTTTCCAGAACATCGTCACAAAACCCTCAATTTCCTGTGCGGTGCTGCTCCAGCTCCCTTGCACGATTGTCGGACGGTTGCACCGGGCAGTCAATCGCAACTGCCACGAAAGGAGGCGGTTGCGTTGTTCGCAACGTTGTTGGATGTGATGGTTTGTGTGATGTGTGGAATTGGTGATCCCCGCGAAGTAGCGTGAATTGCTCGGGGTTTCTTGTGCAACGGTCTTTTTTTGAGATTTTTCGACCAGACCCCTTGTGAGTCGGGGATATGTTGCGTAGTAATACAGATAACACGCACCAATCCGATTCACCGAGGATGAAAGAGCATGCGGATCGCCGAAACCAAACCATTGTTCGCCTGGGACTGCTTGGAAGACAGTCCCGCACTGAAGACCATCCGCGAGCTGTTGGCCGCCGTTGCCGATGCGAAGCTCTTGGAGTCGTTACGGCAAGCCCGGGGCAAGGGCCGCAACGATTATCCGGTGCACGTGTTGTGGGGCGTGCAACTGCTGACGGTGGCGCTGCGGCATCCGACGGTCGAAGCTTGTCTGGCGGAGTTGCGTCGCAACGAGGGATTGCGACGGGTGATCGGGATTGCCTCCGAAGAGGGTGTTCCCAAGAAGTGGAACATGTCGCGGTTTCAGGAGGTGCTGGGTCAAGAGCCGCACCGTCGGCTGGTGAAGGAAGTCTTCGACGTGATGATCGGGCGGCTGGGCGAAGTCGTGGAGGACTTGGGCGCCGACACGGCCGGTGACGCCACCGGTTTGAGTGCCCGTCGCAAACAGGAACAGCCGGCTGCTGCGGAGCAACAGGAAGGGCTGCCGCAAGCCTCGGGCGGACGCAAAGAGTACACGGATGAGAAAGGGAACGTCACGAAAGTCGTGGAATGGTTCGGCTTCAAGTTGCATCTGTTGGTGGACGTGAAGCACGAGGTGGCGCTCTCTTATGAGATCACCGACACCAAAGCGGGCGACGGCGAGACGCTGCCGGTCCTTCTAGAACAAGGCCAAGCCAACCTGCCGGCCGGGCGGATCAAGACACTCGCTTACGACAAAGCGGCCGACTCCAACGAGGTGCATCGTCTGCTGTCCCGAGCGCACATCAAGCCGATCATCCAGAACCGCTCGTTGTGGGAGACCGAGCACGAACGGATGCTGCCCGGGCATAACGGGCGCAGCAACATCGTCTACGATGAGGCCGGCACACTGTTTTGCTACGACCAGGTGAGCCAACCGCCGGTGCAACACAAGATGAGTTACATCGGCTACGAGCCAAAACGGGAGACGATCAAGTATCGCTGCCCGTCGAAGCACGAAGGCTGGGAATGTCCGATGTCTTCGCTGTGCAATGCCGGCAAGCAGTACGGCCTGACGGTCCGCGTGAAACGCGAGATCGATCTCAGGCGCTTCCCGGCGATCCCGCGGGCCACCAAGAAGTTCGAGCGGCTCTACAAAGGCCGCACGGCCGTGGAACGCGTCAACAGCCGCTTCAAAGTGTTCTGGGGGGCCGACGACGGCAACATCACCGGCTCGCGGCGGTTCTTCGCCCAAGTCGGTGCGGTGATGGTGGTGCATGCGGCCTTCGCCACACTGCTGGCTTCGGCACCCAGGCGCGAAGGCACATTGGGAAAGATGAGACTCAGCCCCATTGCCAAAGCTCTGCGAGAAAAAATCGCGGCCTGAGCGAATTGTGACCGCCCAATCACCAAGTCATTGCGGGACCGGTCTGCGCGGAGCACTCGAACCCGACCGGATCCATTGCCCTGTGGCGGCACCGCCCATCGCCGTAGCCGCCCCGAACCCCCTCTCAAGCCCCGTCGAACCCCTTGCGTCACCCGAACCCACCCCGCGACCCCAACGCCGGCCCCAATTCACCACCTACAACGCAACCGCCTC
>JBHHUB010000376.1:0-1970 GCA_046753625.1 Phycisphaerae bacterium
CCATGCGAGCCAGGGTGCGGCCACACGCGCAGGGCTCCGGATTGAGGATCGTGATGTCGCCTGTACGATAGCGGATGATGGGCAGGGCCTGCTTGGTCAGAGTGGTGAAGACCAGCTCGCCCCGCTCGCCATAGGGCAGCGATTCGCCAGTGTTGGGATCGATGATCTCGGCCAGGAAGTGGTCCTCGAAGATGTGCAGGCCGTTGCGCTGCCGGCATTCGGCGCCCGCGCCGGGCCCGATGATCTCCGGCAGACCGGGTGCGGATGAAAAAGGGTGGCGCGAAGATGGGTGATACAGTAAAGAAGGGGTATTGAACACCGGGTTCTTATGGAAATGGCCCGGGAAATCCAATACCCCCACCCCAAAGTATTGCCCATGAATACTACGCGAACGACTGTGAACGTCAAACGGTTCTTGAAGGAAAACATACGCGACGAACTGGTGCCCGCATTGGAGCAACTGGTCGACGAGTTGCCGGACGACTTGGGCCGATTCTCCGATGCCGAGCAATTGCTGCGTGGGCGGTTTCTAAAACTGGCGGGCGGCATGTTGCAGCGTTGGACCGAGGTGGCCACGACACGGATTGCTATTCCCCGTTGTCCGTCGTGTGGAAAGCCAATGCGACACAAAGGGCTCAAACCATGCACGCTGACCACGACGCTTGGAGATGTTCGTCTTCGTCGTCCGCGTTATCGGTGTATGCATTGTAAGGTGGACGTCTACCCGCACGACCAACATATCCGATTCTTATCCAACGGCGTCAGCTTGGCTCTGGGGAAAGTGGTTTGTCGCCTTGGCGCCGACAGGCCGTTTGGTCGAGCGGCGGAGGACTTGCTCGAAGACTATAGCGTTCGGCTATGCAAACAGACGATCGAAAACGTTGCCGAGTCGGCTGGCCGGCATATCAATCGCATCGAGGATTGCCGGCGCAAAGCGATCCAGAACGGTTCACCCGAACAGCGATTGTCGGCCTTGCCCGCTTCGGTCGGCGCCCCGGGCGAGATTGCCATGGCGTGTTGCGACGGCGTGATGATCCATACCGGAAGCAAGCCGGAATACCTGAAAAACAAGGCGAATAAGCTTGGATGGTACGAAGTGCGCGCTGCAAGTATTGCGATTGGAAATCGCCTTAGGCCGACGACCGATCCAGGGGACGACGAACCCGACAGCCCCAGCCGGGGGCACCGTTTCCGGATGGATGTCTTGCGCACGAGTTCGTTCGCTCGATTTGAAACGGTCGAAGATGTCGGGATGGACATGTATCTCAGGGCCTGCGAGATGGGATTCTTCGATACGCCGCTTCAATGCTTCCTTTCAGACGGAGCCGTTTGGCTTCGCAAGATCGCGGAGGAGCACTTTCCCGACGCGGTTTTGATTCTGGACTGGTACCACGTCACGGAGTACATCTCGAAAGTGGCGGCCCTACTGTTCGGTAAAGGCACGGCCAAAGCAAAACGTTGGGTCGAATACCGCGAGGCCGAATTGTGGGACGGCCGTGTAGAAGCCGCCTTGCAGGCGATGGACCAAGAACGGCAGAAGGAAGACTGGAACGAGGAACAACGTAACACTTTGGACAGTGCGTATGGTTATATTGACGGCAATCGCGACCGCATGCAGTACCCGCGATATCGGGAACTCGGCTTGCCGATCGGCAGCGGGCGTGCCGAGGGTCTGTGCAAGACGTTGGTGGAAGGCCGCTGCAAACAGTCAGGCATGCGTAACTGGGAGCCTACCGGAGCCGAAGGCATTCTCCGACTCCGCGCCGCCCGCCACGACGGCGTTTTCAACCAAACCTGGAGCAAATACTTTCTCGCAGCCAATTAGTCTGTCGAAACGCCACCGAATTTCATCCGCACCCACGCTTCCCGGCTGTTTCGGGCCATTCCACCGGTTGGGGCCACGCCGGACACAATTCCCCACGGATTCAGGACAACCACGGATTGAAGGCAGACGGTCCACGCAACAAACC
>JBHHUB010000377.1:0-1969 GCA_046753625.1 Phycisphaerae bacterium
CTCGCCCATTGGCGGGCCGGGAGTATAGACGAAGGTCGTGGCGGCGGCAAGATCAGCCGGCGAATGCCCAGAACGCGGGGCGCAGGAACGGGCTTTGGTGCTCGTTGGGCTCTCCCGATTTGGATTTGAGGATTCGGGCGTATTTGGTATGGTTTCTCTTGAGTTTGGGAAAGCTGGTCTGAATAGAGGAGAAACTACATGAGCAAGGAAGCTCGAGAAGCCGTGGTTTTGGATAATGAGGCTCAGAAGAAATTCGATGAGTGCGTGGCGGCATTGACCGCTCTGCGTTATGGACCGGAGGGGCCGCCCAAAGACACGACGTTCGCTGAAATCGAGGAGTTTGGCCACGAAGTCGGGCGAATGTTGGGGCGGGCTGTCGACCAGCAACTTGCTGAACAGCATGCAAAGCACTTTCAAGACGTGTCGCCCTGTCCGGCGTGCCAGAGCGCGTGCGAGCACCAAGCGGTTCATAAACGGAAGATGCAAACCTCCGACGGGCCGGTGCCCGTTCGCGAGCCGGTTTGTCACTGCTCGGTTTGTAACCGAGATTTTTTTCCCTCAGCGTCTCGCCTTGAAGATTGACGGACGTTCATATAGCCCGAAGGTGCTAGAACGAGCCATGTACATGGCGGGAACTCAGCCTGCCTACCATCTGGCGTCGACCGCACTCGCTAAAGTTGGCGACATCTCTATCACCGGTCGCCATCTGGGGAACTTGGCCGAGGGTATCGGCGAGGAACTTGCTCAAGAACGAGACGCTCGTACCGACGCCTATTTCGCACAAGCCTTGCCACGTGTGGCAACGGAACCGAGCACACCAATCCCTCTGGCGACCATCAGTATTGATGGCGGGCGCATCCAAACGCGCGCCGACGGAGGCCCCAATGGCGTACAAGATCCTCATTGGCGTGAAACGAAGAATGCGTTGTTCATGCGGATGACAGGCGTCTCACATGAAGCGGATCCGCACCCAGATCTGCCAGAGTGCTTTCGCAACCGTAGCTATATGAAGAAACTCCTGTCTGGCCTTGCAAATGAAGGTGATTTCGCGCCTGAAGCAACTCACGATAAGGTGAAGTCCGACCTCCAATCATGGCGGCCCAAGCGGTTATTTCGAACTTGCTTGAGCTCGCTCTGTGACAGCCGTTCGTTCGGGCGCATGATGAAAGCGGAGGCCGATTCGCGCGGCTTCTTCCGGGCCGCAAAGCAAGCCTTTGTTGCTGATGGTCTGCAATACAACTGGACGATCCAGCAACGACACTTCAGAACATTCACGCCGATCCTCGACTTCCCGCATGCCATCGAGCATGTCTACGAAGTTGCTCGTGCGTTACATGGAAACAGTGACCGTGCCTGGGAATTGTACGTGCAATGGATCACGGCTCTCTGGCGTGGCCGCGTCGCCGATGTCTTGCGTGATCTACAGCGTGAGCAGGCTCCACTTGGTGAACCACCGAAAGACTGCGAGGACACCGATCCCCGAAAGATACTTGCTGAGACGATCACGTACCTTGGCAACAACCAGTCGCGCATGGATTACCCCCGCTACCGACGCGAAGGCCTGCCGATCACGTCGGCACATATGGAAAGCCTCGTGAAGGAAGTTGGCTATCGTGTGAAAGGAACTGAGAAATTCTGGAACGACGGTCGTCAGGCCGAGTCGATACTCCAAATCCGAGCGGCAGCCCTGTGCGACGACAATCGCCTCGAAATCCATCTACGCACCCGACCAGGATTCCCCTTCCACCCAAACGTCAAAAAAACACACTTGACCCCTACTGCGGCCTAGAGCCCGTTCCTGCACCCTTGCCGGGTCGCCGGGGGCTGGCCGGGCAGTGGTTGAAGTTCGCCTGGATGGGCGAGCGGTGGTTGTTCGCCGAGGGTGGGCCCGACGACGGTTCGGCGCGGGACCAGCGGCGATTTCCGGGTGTGGCTCCCTGTTCGATATGCTAAGATGCTGCAAATACAA
>JBHHUB010000378.1:0-1963 GCA_046753625.1 Phycisphaerae bacterium
CCTCCACGTTGGCAGGCCCCTGTGAATGCCCCCCCCACACCACCGAGTCTCAAATCCCCAAGCCTATACGATCGTTGGACGCGGAAATTCCGGAAGAACTCTCGAGTTCACCCCAGCGTTGCATAATTCTGACCGTGTTGCGTCATGCTGCGTGGCGTAGGCGGTCGAGGATGCCGAGTAGCTTTTCCTTGACCGTACAGCCGCCGCTTATGGTCAGGGTGAGCTTGCCACCGGGGCGCGTCAGTCGCCCTGCTCGTTGCAGTAGTGTCTTACGCACCGTGGCGACCTGCTCGAAGATCCACAATGCGGCGCGGTTGTCGGTCGTGCCGCGTGATGGCGTCTGAGTCCGCATCTGTAGTTCGCGCATGAGATTGTGCGCAAAGAGCCCGGCGAGCAAGTAGAGCTGATTCCCAAGACGCCGACGCACCGGCACGTGCCCCATCGCGCAGTGCGTCTTGAGTTCGCCGAAGATCCCCTCCTGCGCGCCGCGGCCCTCGTGAAAGCGCAGGACGGTGCCCACGCCGACGGACTTGTTGGTGATGATCACCTTGAACTCATATCCATACTCATAAGGAATGAACAGGTCCAGCTGCACGGGCCCCTTCTGCTGCTTCTTCGCCCGGGTTCGAATGAACACGAACCGATAGGCCTGGTCCCAGGATTTGGGTTTCCAGGTCTTCTCGAAGAACGACCGGTCGGCGTCGAAGGATCGCCAACGCTTGCGGGCCTCGATCATCCCCTTGAGCTGAGTGAACCGCTCGAACGGCACCGACAGCGTAAACTCCACACGATGCCCCTGCAGCATGGTCACCAGCTCGTCACTGAAAAACGCGCTGTCGCCGCGGACCTCGATCACGGCGGTGGGCAGTGCCTCGCGGATCAGGCTGACGCAGTCAGCGATGAACGTCCGAGCGCCGCGCGAGTCGTGCACGTTGCCGCTGCGATGAAGGAAGTCCAGAACCTGCAGCGTCTGCGCGACCGTGCAGAAGAGCGGGTAGTAGCTGCGTGCGCCTTTCTTCTTCTTGTTGAACCCCACGGCTGTACCTTCGGCGCGGCGACCCGTCGATTGCACCGATCCATCGAAGTCGAGCGTGATCCGCGGCAAGGCCATGGTGCGAAGGCGATCGACGACGAGTTGGCGTAGAAGTCGCCTCAGCCTCTCGACGCTCTTCTCGTCGGCGTCCTTGAGCATGCGGCTCACGGTGGCGACGTCGGGCAGACGATTCAGGCCGAGCACTCGTTTGACCATGGGGTCGTCCCGATAGTAGGCGCTCTCGCGGAGATCACGGTAGCCGAGCAGAAGGTGGATGATCAGTTGGAGAAAGACCGTGGCTCGGCCATAGACCTTGCCGACCCGGACATGCCGAAAGCAGCGCGCCAGGCGAGCTGTGAAGCCAATCGTCATCAGGAACGGCTGCAGGATCACGAGCCCGGCGAAGGAAGTGAGCTGCTGCTGCTCGAACTTGATATTCGGGGTCGCGTGGGCCTTGCGTTCGACGCTTTTTCTGCTATGCTTCATGGCGATGAACCTCTTCGTATGACTGTGGGTGTTTAGCGGTACGCACATCATACTGAAGCGGTTCATCTTTTCAATTCCCAAATGCCATATATATGGCATTACTTCGCGGGACTTATGTGTTTGTCAAGCGCCGATCACCAGGTAGCCAGATCTCACGCAACGTGAGGTTCGCCGACACCAGTGGATCGGCTACGAACAACTACGATTCGCCGGGAAACTCGAAGACTTCCGCCCGCTGCGAGCGGAGTTTTATGCAACATGGAGGGGGACTGTCCCGAATGGCATTAAGGCAGTCCATAAGCCCATACCAGACAGGACTTTCTGGCGACGGAGCGACACGTCTTCCTATGGATGGTCTCCGATGACGTGTTGTGATTTCAGCGTCAGTTGCGGGGAATCGCACATTGCGTAAGCACCGTAAGCTGTTACCCAAAAGCGGCTTAC
>JBHHUB010000379.1:0-1955 GCA_046753625.1 Phycisphaerae bacterium
TTCCAGACTGGCCAGGGGATTGCCGCACTTGTCGAACATGGACATGGTCTCGTTCGGACCGCGCATCGAAGGCGCGCACAGCCCCGACGAGCGCGTGTACATCGATTCCGTCGCCATGATTTGGAGTTATCTGAAGTCCGTACTCGGGGAGTTGGCCAAGGGCTGAACGAGTGTGCGCGACGCCGCGCGTCCCCTGAGCCGCGGGCTTTGGCCCGCGCGGCGCTTGGGTGTCGAGCGGGGCGCCGACAAGCATTCGGTGATTCGACGGGCTTTCCGCCGTATTGCGCGACGACGTCAGCAAGCCGATCCGCAGGCGTTTAGCCGTTGCGATTGCTCGAACGAACGTCCGCGCAGGCCAAAGCCCGCGGCTCAGTGTTATTGGCAGAACCACTTGGGGAGATCAATCTTGACTCGTTTCCGTTTACTTGCACCGCTGTTGCCACTGCTTTGCGCCGCGCCGGGCATGGCTCAGGAAGTCGCGCACGCCTACGTCGGCGCGCGCATCATTCCCATTGAAGGTTCCGTCATCGAAAAGGGGACGCTGGTCACGCTGTGGGGCAAGATCGCCGCCGTTGGGCCGGCCGGATCGGTCGAAATCCCCACGAAGGCCATCAAGATTGACGCCGCCGGCAAGGTCATCATGCCGGGGCTCATCTGCACGCACAGCCACGTCGGCGGCATTGGCGGCGCCGATTCCTCCGGGCCCATTCAACCGGACGTGCGCATCTTGGATTCCATCAACGTGCACAACCCCGGATTCCGCCGCGCCGTCGCGGGCGGGCTGACCACGATCAACATCATGCCGGGGTCAGGCCACCTCAACAGCGGTCAGACCATCTACGTCAAACTCCGAAAGGCCCGAACCATCGAGGAAATGTTTATCTACGGCGACGACGGCCGGCCCATGGGCGGCCTGAAAATGGCCAACGGCACCAACTCGATGCGCAAGAAGCCCTTCCCCGGTACACGGGGAAAATCCGCTGCGCTCGTGCGCCAGAAGCTCATCAAGGCTCAGGAATACCAAAAGAAGATCGCCAAGGCCGCCGGTGATCCGGAAAAAATGCCTGACCGGGACATCGGCCTCGACGCGCTTGTCGAGGTGCTGGAGGGCAAGCGCATCGTGCATTTCCACACGCACCGACACGACGACATCATGACGATTCTGCGGCTCAAGAAGGAGTTCGGCTTTCGCGTGGTGTTGCACCACATCAGCGAGGGGTGGAAGGTCGCCGACGAGATCGCGGCCGCGGGCGTGCCTTGCTCGGTCATCGTGATCGACAGCCCCGGCGGCAAGCTGGAAGCCCGCGAATTGCACCTGGACACCGGCGGCATTCTGGAACGGGCGGGCATCTTGACGGCCTTCCACACCGACGATTGGATCACGGATTCGCGGCTTTTCTTTCGCAGCGGCGCGTTGGCGGTTCGCGCGGGCATGACGCGCGAAGGGGCCCTGAAGGCCTTGACGCACGCCGGCGCGCAAATGCTTGATCTCGGCGACCGAATCGGATCGCTCAAGCCGGGCAAGGATGCGGACTTCATCATCCTCGACGGCGACCCGCTCAGCGTCTACACGAAGGTGCTGCAAACCTACGTGGACGGCTTCAAGGTCTTCGATCGCAGCGATCCCGAAGACCGCCTGCACGCCGTCGGCGGCTACGGCGCCGGCGACGATGAAGAGCCCTACATGTGTTGCTACGATCACGCGGAGGACCAGTAATGCGGCCCATCACCATAAATGCCGCACGCCGCAAGACCGCAGGCCGGCGTGACACTTTCGGGGGCTTGGATGCCGTTCTTTCCTCCAACCTGAAGGCCATCAGCTATCAGCCGTCAGCCATCAGCCATCCGTGGGTTCGGGACACGTTTGGCGGTTTCAACGCCGTGCAGTGCTGCAGCCTGAAGGGCTGCGCTACAGTAGCCGTGGGGGCCGGCACCGCGGGCCCCACGGCACCACC
>JBHHUB010000380.1:0-1949 GCA_046753625.1 Phycisphaerae bacterium
TTTTTCTTTCCGCCTGTCGAGTTTGGGATGTGTGGCGGGAAGCTTTCTTTGCCGCCTCCGTCGCATCCCATCAGATTGCCTAGACGGAAGTTCCTTCACCATTCAGCTCTGATTTTATCCTAAATGTTTGTCATAACGGGGGTTAGGCCATTTTTTGTCTCGATTTGTGTAGGCATGTAAATAGTTGTATCCGCCTTGACAAAACGATTGTTATGTGATATACTGTCGGCATGTACGTCGCCAAGATCCCCAATCGTTCCTCGCCGCCGGCGTTCCTGCTCCGGGAAAGCTATCGCCACAAGGGCAAGGTCAAGAGCCGAACCCTGGCCAACATCACCCATTGGCCGCCGGAGCAGATCGACATGCTTCGCCGCGTGCTCAAGGGCGAAACGCTCGTTCCCGTCGGCGATTCTTTCGAGATCCTGCGTAGCCTGCCGCACGGGCACGTCGCCGCCGTCCTCGGGACGCTGCGTCGGTTGAAGCTGGAGTCGATCCTGGCCTCGAAAACGGGGCGCCTCCGAGACTTGGTGGTGGCGATGATCGTGGCCCGGGTCCTTGATCCGCGATCGAAGCTGGCCACCGCCCGGGGCCTGAGCGAGGAGACGGCCTTTTCCAGTCTGGGAGAGGTGCTGGATGTTTCTTCGGCCTCGGAAGACGACTTATATGCGGCCATGGACTGGTTGCTGGAAAGGCAGTCGGCGATCGAGCGCGCCTTGGCAAAACGACATCTGTCCGAGGGAACCCTGGTTCTCTACGATCTGACATCGACCTACTATGAAGGGCGCACGTGCCCTTTGGCCAAGCGGGGGCACAACCGAGATGGTAAGAAGGGCAAGCTTCAGATCGAATTCGGCCTTCTCTGTAATGCGGACGGATGCCCGGTGGCCGTCGAGGTGTTCGAGGGGAACACGTCAGACCCCAAGACGCTGAGCGTGCAAATCTTGAAGATCCGTGAGCGTTTCGGATTGAAGCGCGTTGTTTGGGTTGGGGATCGCGGGATGCTCACCGAAGCCCGCATCCGAGACGAGCTCAAGCCGGTTGAGGGGCTGGACTGGATCACGGCCTTACGGGCACCGGCGATTCGCAAGCTGGTCGAGCAGGGCGACTTTTCGCCCTCGCTTTTTGATGAACGGGACCTGGGGGAGATCACCTCGTCCCTGTATCCCGATGAGCGGCTGATCGTGTGCCGGAACCCCCTGTTGGCCCACGAGCGGGCCCGGAAGCGCCGCGAGCTCCTGGAGGCGACCGAGCAGGAGTTGAACAAGATCGTTCAGGCAACGAAACGGACCAGGCGTCCGCTTCGCGGCAAGGCTACGATCGGCCTGCGGGTGGGCAAAGTGCTGAACAAGTTCAAAGTCGGCAAACACTTCTGGATTGAAATCACCGATCCGTCGTTCCGCTACTCGCGAAACGAGGAGAAAATATCACAAGAGGCGGCCCTGGACGGCATCTATGTGGTCCGAACGAGTACTCCCCGAGAGGCCCTGGATACGACGCAGACCGTTCGGGCGTACAAGGGGCTGTCGGTGGTGGAGCGAGCGTTCCGTAGCCTCAAAACCGTGGATCACAAGGTCCGCCCGATTCATCACTGGTTGGCGGATCGCGTACGCGCCCACGTCTTTCTCTGCGTGCTGGCCTACTATGTCGAATGGCACATGAAACAAGACTTGGCTTCGATCCTGTTTGACGACGACGACAAAATGGCCGCCGAAGCCAAGCGCCAGTCGCCGGTGACCCCGGCCCAGCGGTCGGATCGCGCCGCGCGTAAGACACAAACAAAACGAACCGACGATGATCGGCCAGTCCATAGCTTTCGAACGCTATTGCAGGACTTGGCCACGATTCCCAAGAACCGTGTACGGTTCTTGGGCACCGATGCCACGACAACGGAGATCACGACAACGGAGATACTGACGACCCCAACGCCGCACCAGCAGCATATTCTCGAA
>JBHHUB010000381.1:0-1949 GCA_046753625.1 Phycisphaerae bacterium
GTGAAGGAGTGGCGATTCGGCTAATGGCACCGTTGCGCCGCCGCACCGCTCTCGGCCCGTTTTCCGCACGAAGGTGAGCGGGAAGCGGGCGTCTGCTCTGGCGGAGTGAGTACCCCTGCAGGGTGAGTTTTTTCGTGGGTTTTGTGAGGTTTTTCTCATTTTGAGGAATCTTCGGTTGACTCTGAAAGTAGTCTTCATCGCAGCCGATGCCGAAGCCTTCACAGCCACCAGAATCGGAGCTTCAGGTCCATCACGAGATGGTCAAGGTGTTGGGCTCCCTGGAGGTGGTGCGGGCCTATTGCCGTCGCTTGAACCTCGCGGAGACGGTGGATGAGCTTTGTCCGATGCGGGCAGTGGAGGACGGGCTTTCCCACGGCCAGGTGATCGAAGCCCTGATCGCAAACCGGCTGACGTCGCCGCTGCCCCTGTATGAGATCGAGGAATGGGCGCGGCACTTTGCGGTGGAGGAGGTGTTCGGAATCCGCCCCGAGCGACTCAACGATGATCGAATCGGCCGGGCGCTGGAAGCGCTGGCGCCCGTCGTGGACACGGTGCGCGGAGCCGTGGGGGTGCAGGCGATCAACGAGTTCGATCTCGACGCCAGCAAGTTCCATTGGGATCTCACTTCGTGTACCTTCGAGGGCGTCTACGAGGACCAGAACGAAGAGCTTCCGACCGTCGAGTACGGGCACAGCTCCAACAAGGCGGACACCGGCAAGAAGCAGATTCGACTGGGCATTGCCACTCTTCAGGATGGCGCGATTCCGGCTTGGCAGGACGTGCTGTCGGGAAACACGTCGGATGTCACCACCGTCGTGGACACAATGAACAATCTCCGCGAGCAGCTTCAGGTCAGCAACTTCTTGATGATCGGCGATTCCAAGCTGCTGTCGTACAAAAACATGTTTGCGATTCACCAAGCCAACAATCGCTTCCTGGGGCCGCTATCGGCTCGTCCGGAGTTGGAAAAGGAGTTCCTGGCGCTGGACGCGGCGACTTGGCCGCAACTGGATTATGTCAGCCAACGAGAGCGCAAGAAGCCACCGGAAGAGCGGATTCAGTATTGGGGAACCGAGCTCGACTGGGAGCTTAAGGATCCCCAAACCGGTGAGCTCGTTACCTTCCGCAAGCTGTTCATTCTCAGTAGCGAAGAGCGCGACGCCTGTCGAAAGAATCGGAAGCGCCAGATGGAACGGGCCCAGCGCGAGCTGGAGACGATGCGCTCGGGCATCCGCAATCGACGCTACTACACCACGCGCGAACAGATCCTCGAGAAGGTAGACAAAGTGCTGACGCAGCGCAACGTAAAACGCTTCTTCACCCCGGTGGTGTACGAAGTCGACGGGCGACTCCGGTTCCAGTTGCGGCGGAACAAACGAGCCCTCCGGGAAGCCGAAGCGCTTGATGGCTACTACGTCTTGTGCACCAATCTCTCGACGCAGGAAGCCGACCTGCTGGAAGCCTTCACCGACTACAAAGCCCAGTCCGAAGTGGAAAAACGCTTCTCGAATGTCAAAGGACCGTTGCGGGTCCGCCCGGTGTTCTTGAAGAACAACGATCGCATTCTCGCGTTGGTCACTGTCATCTTGCTGGCCTTGACGGTGTTCTGTCTCCTGGAACGAGAGGTGCGGCGGAACCTCCCCGACGACGAGGGCATGATGGCCGGACTCCTGCCGGAGAACCGCCGGGCCCGCCCCACCGGCCGCAACATCCTCCGGAAGCTGAGCACGCAGGTTCTCATTCTCTCAACCATTGACGGTCAACCGTACACACAGCGCGGACCGATCAACGATGTCCAGAAGCGACTCCTGGAACTCCTCGGCGTGTCGCACATGAAGTTCGGTTGACCTGCGCGAGGCAGGACCTCCTCGCCCTGCCTCGTGCGGAAAACGGGTCTCGGGGGCGTCGTCGGTTCCGCTGAAGTCCGAGTCAGGGGCACTGAGCGCTGG
>JBHHUB010000382.1:0-1921 GCA_046753625.1 Phycisphaerae bacterium
GTAGACGCCAGCGGTTCGACTGGCGGTGTGGTGTTCACGCAGACCAACGCTGGAACGTTCACGTTTACGGGTGGCTCAGCGGACGACACGATTATCATGGGCAGCACGTACACGAGCGCCGACACGATCGACGGCGCGGGTGGTTCGGACACACTGGGTGGGACTACCGCCGTGATCGGTGGCACAACCTCTTCACAGACCAAGGTGTCGAACATCGAGAAGCTTCGCGTTTCGGATGCGCACACGACGGCTATCAATGTTTCGCACTTCGGATCCATCACGGACGTGATCCTGGACGTTGGTTCCAACGCCGGATCCGTGACGAATGCCAGCAGTGGCATCAACGTGTCGATGGGTACCAAGGCCGGGACTTCCGCCGGTGGCGGTACGTTTGCTCTGACCGTCAGCGGCAGCGGCACTACAGACTCGGCGACCTGCACGCTCAATGACGCGGAGCAGTCCGGAAGCGTCACGTTCACAGGTGTTGAGACGCTGAACTTGGTATCCAACCTGGATCTGGACGGTTCGGCAGCGGACACCGGCACGGCAGGAACCAACCGTTTTGCGGGCACGCTTGTTCTGACCGACACCGCCGCGACCGAGAAAGTCGTTGTGACGGGTACGGAGTCGATGACGATAACCGGTGCGGTTACGGCCAATGAGGTCGACGCGAGCGGTGCGACGGAGCCTCTGATTATGGGCGCGGCCTGTACAATTTCGGGTGTTACGGTAACGGGTGGTGCCGGCGGTGATACGCTGTTTGGTTCCGCCGGTAACGACATCATCAACGGCGGTGCGGGCGCGGACACCATCAACCCGCTGGCTGGCAACGACATCGTTAGTGGTGGAGCCGGGGCGGACATCTTCCGCCAGAGCGCGGCCGCGGCAAACGGCGTCGATCGTCAGACGATTTCTGACTTCGATGACACCGTGACCACGGGTGATATATTCAACTTCAACTCCGGTGTTGCGACCCTGACGGGGACGAACAACTTCGCGTCGTCGGCCGCGATTCAGACGCATTCGACGACGGGCAACCTGACGGTTAACGCGGCGGCGGAAGTCGTTCTGGTGACTTCGGCGACCGTGACGGACCTTACCTCCGCCAACTCGCTGAATGGAACCAACCTGCTGACCGCTGTCGGTGGTACGATCACCGGCGCGATCGTGGGTCAAAACGATATTCTGATCTGCGTTGCCGATACGAACGGCAACGTCGGCGTGTACCACGCGTCGTCGGCTAATAACGCGATCCTCAATACAGAGATAACGTTAGTGGCCGTACTTCAGGGTTCTAATGTGACCCTTGCGAACCTCGTGTTCAATAACTTCACGAATGGCGCGTAAGGTTGATTGGCTTGGCGAGCGCCACGCTCTAGTGGCGAATGCTTGAGTTCGATTCGATGGCCCGGCGGGTGTTTCAGCATCCGCCGGGCCTTTTTGATTGGTGGATTGGATTCTGAGGCTTGAAGATCCTAGGTTGAAGGTGGGAAGTCCGTTCAGGTCACGCGGCGAAAGTGCTGTGACGCCGTCGGCGAGGCCGTGGTGGTCGCGCGTGCGTTGGAGGTTCGGAGGCTGCCTTCTGCCCAGGATGCGCGCCGGTGTTGGGCCATGCGGGGATGGTCCAAGTGCTGGCGCAGGTGTGTAATGTCTGAGGGCCGGCGCATGCGCGCGAGGATGTCCAAGGGCTGGAGCTGGAGCGGATTGTCCAAGGGCTGGCTGGCGCGGGGATTGTCCGCGGGCTGGCGCCCTCGGCTCTGATTTGCATTCGGCTTGCTGCGTGGAAACGGATTGCGGACCGCATCAGAGCACAGGGCGCAATCCCTGTGACCCGGGATCAGCAATACCGTTGGGTTCCAGCAAGCTCTGTGACCCAGGCAGACGAAACCGTCGGGCTCCTTTTTGCGCGGGCGGGGATCGG
>JBHHUB010000383.1:0-1912 GCA_046753625.1 Phycisphaerae bacterium
GACATCCTGACATACCCCTGGAGAATTCAGCCTTTTTTCGGTTTTTCGGGAATTCTTGCCGGGCCAACTGGATCTTAAATAGTGGCGGCGCATTTCGGAAATCGGCAGGTTCTCCAGGGAGTCACGGATGGCGGAACGAGACGAACAGCAGGTGCAATTGGATTTTGTGCAGACGCTGGGGTTGCCCGGCGGGGCCGTCGCGGTCAATGGTCGCGTGTGGTTCCAAGATCGCCAGGGACTTCGGGCCGTGTTCATCGAACAGACGCCCTTCTACACGTATTCCATCCAAGATCCCGTCGAGCACCGCTTTTGCGCCGCCCAGTTGGTCGAGTCGGGATTGGCAACCGCCAAACGAGTCAGCGAAATATTCGGAATTGCGCCGCGCACCTTGTCGCGTGTTCGTCGCCAGCTTCGTGAAGGCGGCATCGGCGGTTTGGTGAAAGGGACCCCCGGTCCCAAGACGCGTCGTCCTTACACGAACTCCGTGGTGCCCGTGATCGTCCGCATGTATGAGGAAGGACTAGCCCCTTCGCAAATCGCTGTGCAAGTGGGACTCAGCACGGTTACGATTCGCCGCGTGTTGAAAGATGAAGGGATTGCTTTGCGTGGTGGGGGGGATGCTCGGCAGATCGACTTGTTCGCTGCCGAGTCGCCGGAGGCGGTGCCGGTGTCAACCGGTTTCGCCGGGGCGGCGCAAGGCGGTGGTGAAGAAGGCGAGGGGCCGGTACCGCGGGTGACCGTGGAGGAGGATCGTGAGCCGCTTGATGCGGTGCCTGCGAAGACGGAGGCCGGGGATGGGTCCGTTGATCGCGAGCGGCGTGGAAGGGGTGAGGAAGCGGTTCGGGAAAGCGTGGAGGACGGTCAGGCCCGGGTCGGAGATCCAGCCGCGGAAGCGGTGGCAGTTGGTGCGGCCGTTGCGGTTATGGATGCCTTGGACACGGCGTCGGAAGTTGGCGTGGGATGGCGGTCCTGCTCGCCGCAGGTGGAACCCGTCGAACCGCGGTGGGAAGCGACCGGTTGCTTCGATGGGGCGTTCGAGCGAAAGGCCCCCGGCATCGAGTGCGAAGGATCGTCGGGTTGGCAGGAGGAAAGGCCATGCGGCAACGATCAAGGAGGCGATTTGTCCTTGGCCGTTGCCCGCGATGTTGCTTTGAGCCTGCCGTCGGCGGAGCCGGAAGATGCGTGGGATTCCGGGTTAACGAAGGTGGCCGGGAAGGTGGAAGCCACGAGCATTCCGTACGCCCCGCCGTTGGATCGTCTGACGACGGCCCTGGGGATGATCGAAGAGGCGCCGGTGCGGTTTCAGACGGTTCGCGGCGTGTGTGGAGCGGGGGTGCTGCTAGGCTTGGCGTTGTTGGACGCGACGCATCTGTTGAGCGAGGCACGCGGCGTTTACGGGCGGCTGAACAACAGTTGGTATGGCTTGCGGAGTTTGTTGTGGACGCTGGTGGTAATGGCGTTGCTGCGTATCAAACGCCCGGAACAACTCAAACACTACGACCCGGCAAGCCTGGGAAGCGTGCTGGGTTTGCCGCGGGCGGCCGAAGTGAAAACGGTGCGTCGGAAGTTGGAGGAGGTCTCGGAGCGTGGTCGGGCGGCGGAGTTCCACCGTCGTCTGGCGATGCGTCGCGCGTCGGAGCGAGCGTCGGAACTGGCCACGTTGTACGTGGACGGTCACGTGCGAGTGTATCACGGCAAGCACCGTGTGGGGAAGACGTATGTGACCCGGACGAAGAGCGTGATGCGCGGGCAGACGGATTATTGGGTGCATCTTTCCGGGGGCGATCCGCTTCTGGTGATTCACGACTGGACCAACGGTGCGTTCGCGGAGGTGATGGAGAAAGAGGTGTTACCGGAGATTCGTCGTCTGGTGGGGAAGCGGCGGGTGCGTGTGGTGTTCGACCGTGAAGGT
>JBHHUB010000384.1:0-1908 GCA_046753625.1 Phycisphaerae bacterium
TCGTGCCGAAGCGAACCCCGAGAAAGCCGGCGTCCTACCTGACCGGGGCCCACTCCAGTGCTGGATCCTCGTTTTCGCGGCCCACTCGGCCGCTTGCTCAGCTGACGGCAGCCTCACCCGCGAGTTCCTCGACGATGATCTGGGAGATGCGGGCATATATGCCGCTCTGTATGATGTCGGTACGAAGTAGCTGAGCGAACTCCCCGATTTCCTTCTCAATGTCACTCAGGGCACGTTGCAACGCCGCAACATCAAGACCAACCGTATTCATGGCGCTCGTGCATGTCTCCACGGCGGCATCCTTGTCCGGGCTTTCGCAAAGAAGCTTGGCAATTCTGCCAGCGCCGCTGAGTATCCGTGCGAGCGTACCGGCAGGCTCATCAACCCCATCGCCAATGCTCGGCGCGTGATGGTGTCGGACCGCCTCAACAACGGTCGGCGGCAACATCCACTTGTCCAAGACCAAGGCAGAGACATCGGCATGCGTCAGGTCAAGTGTCGTGCGCTCCTGTTGAACGAAATCATCGGCACACATCGGCGAGTAGTGAGCTGCGATTGGAGCGTACTTTTCGGAGAGCGCCTCGACCATCACGACCACGCCAACATCGCAGAGCAGGCCACCGAGGAAAGCTTCTTCCCGATATCTTGAAGCGACGTGGTCCGCGAACTTGGCGGCAAGAACGGCCGTGCTCAAGGAGCGCCGCCAGTAGTAGCTCAGACTGAAGTCACCGGTGTCCTTCCCGCTCTTGCCAACGCCCTCGGTCAGGTATCGTCCAAGCACGAGTGAGCGAACGCGTTTCATCCCCAGGAGGGTCATGGCCTGCTGAAGCGACGTCACCTTGCGGGTGACACCAAACAACGGCGAGTTAGTCAGCCTGAGCAACTCACCTGAGATCCCCGGGTCCGTATTGAGCACGGCCACCAGATCTTTGACCTTGAAGTCCTTTTCTCCGGAGAGCTCAAGGAAGCGGGTCACGACCTGGGGCATGGTCGGCACGGCGGCCGAACGGACAATCATATCCAGTATTTCTTCGTTCACGGGCCAGCTCCTGTAGCCTGGGTGACGGGGTCGCGTATTCCGGACATTCGTCCGAAGACCTTCTCTGACTCTATCGGCTGCCACTGGCGCCCTTATTACCTCCGCTAAGGGCATCAACGCTGGTGTTTTGTGTTTCAGAGCCGCAGCAGCAGGGCCGATAATGCGAGGGTGTGCCGGCTCACCGGAGTCCGGTGTTCTGACGATTTGTCGCCCCGTGGCCGGCAGGCTGCGGCGGACCTCATGTGGACTCATTCGATGAGTGCCAGACTTACTTTCGATGACGGACGTGAACCAAGCCCGGTCGAGCTTGACCAGGATCTGGTCCTTTTCGGCAGTGGCGCCAAAGCCGACTTGGTTATCGAGGATCCGAACCTCTCCCCGCTGCACTGCGCGTTGGCCCACACGCCCGGTGGGTGGAAGATCCTCGACCTCTACTCGCGCCAAGGCACGCGTGTCAATGGGGAGTCCGTTGCGGATCACTATCTCCAACCCGGCGATCGGATCAGGCTCGGGAAGTTATGCGCGATCTTCGAGATAACGGAGGACGATCCACCGGAGGAGGGGGGCGACATCAAGCTGGAAAGTGGCCGCGGCGAGTGGTGGTCGTTGGAGTCCGACTCGGCGTTGATCGGGTCGTGGGGAGGTTGCGATATCGTTGTTGAAGATGCCGAGCCGGCGCACGTGATCGTGGTCAACTCCCACCGTGGCGCGGTGGTCCGTGCGATCGGCGAGGCGGGCATCGTTATCGTCAACGGCCGACGGACCGATGGTTGCAGCCTGCAGGACGGGGACGTCTTGCAGGTCGGCGAGGAGTGTTTCACAGTCCGGGCTCCGCACCTCCCCCGGAGATCGGACGGAGAGCCGATGGA
>JBHHUB010000385.1:0-1904 GCA_046753625.1 Phycisphaerae bacterium
CGGCCATCTGCTCTCGCGGGACGAACATGAGGCCGCGCGTGGTCTCCTCATGGCTGTCCGCGATCCAGAGCTTGAAGGGTTGGCCTTTGATGGAAACGTCCACCGTGCCGAGTTTGTCAAGTTCGTTGGGCTTGGATGGGGAGCAATTCACGGCGGTGACCATGGACGCGGAGGCAAGCAAAACCACAAAACGAGCCATCGCGAATCCGCGCCGTTTCCCATCTGACTTCCCAGCACACTCCTGAGCCCACTGCCGCGCGTCTTTCCGAGCCGCGGGATTCCGCCCGCGCGGCCCCGGGGCCTCAAGCTCGCCCCCTATCCGTGTGCGCTGATTCAATGCCGGCTTGCCGATCACGGTTTCGTTTCCTCCGGCAGGTCCAGGGCGATTCTGCGCGACGCTTGCTTTCGCCGAACGCGCCGATCCGCGACCACGTTGCGCGTGTGCCGCGCGTCCTTAACGGCCAACACGCCCAACCATACTACCAGAGCCAGCATGATGATCCAATAGATCGCGTAGGCCCTTGGATGGGCGGGCACATCCACGATATTGACGCCAACGGCGAACATGACCGCCAGCACGAGGCATATCCCCGCTCCGAGGCGTCGGCCCGGGCGATCTCCCGCGAGTCCGCCTGGCGCGGTATCGTGCGCCGCGTTCCCTTTGCGGAGCACGGGCTTGATCAAATAGCGAGCCGCCACCGCGATTCCGAAAATCAGAAGAATCACCGAAGCCGCGATCTGCATGAGCCTGTGCTTTCGTAGAAACCGGTGCGCCGCCCTACGTGGGCATGACGGCCAAGCGATGGTTAACCTGATGATCGTACGACATTCCCATTATACGCGCCGCGTTGGAAAACCCCAACGCGAATCGCGGATTCGCACGGCGATGGGGGTAGCCGGAACCCGTGGGGTCGAGCCTCAACTTCTTTCTTCATTGAGGTGATACCCAACGTGGCCGGGTCGCCTGAGCGGGCGATTGTCGGTATCGTGCAGCGCGAGTACGATCGATCGTGTAGCGCGGCGCTGATTGATTGCGCCGACGGGTCAGGCGGTGCTTCCTTTCGGCTCTTGTTCCGAACTGCGGGTTCCGTTGTCCCGCACCGCGGGCTTTCTTCTGCCGAGCCGCGGGCTTCAGCCCGCGCGGCCCCACGGTTCCCGCGGACAACCGTTGTACGAATACCGTGCCTGCTCAGGGTGGCTGAATACCATGGATGCGCCCCAAGAACCTGGAAATGCGCTTCGGCTCGTGATCGACGGTCCGCTCGACGGGCCGGAGAACATGGCCCGCGACGAGGCGCTCATGCTGCGCGTGGGGGCGGGGGATTCGCCGCCGACGTTGCGGCTGTATCAATGGGATCCGCCGACGATTTCGCTCGGCTATTTTCAGCCCTTTGAAGCGATTGCATCGCTGCCGGAGCCGGAGGCGTCGTTGACGGTGGTGCGCCGGCTTACGGGCGGCGGGGCGATTTTGCACGATCGCGAGTTGACCTATTCGCTGATGCTCCCGGCCGCCCATCCGCTGGTCAAGGGCCATCCGAACCGGCTCTACGAACTCGCGCACGATGCCGTGATCGAGTGCTTCAAGACTCTGGGGATTGCCGCGAACCGCGACGGTGCAACGGACGATTCCGGCGCGGCCAAAGGCCCGTTTTTCTGTTTCTCCCGGCGGCATTGCTTCGACGTGCTCATCGGCTGCGACAAAGTCACCGGCAGCGCCCAACGCAGAACCAAAACCGCGCTGCTGCAACACGGCTCGATCATCCTGGCGTCCCGCTATCAGCAGCAAGCAACCGCGTCGCTCGACGTACCCTACAACGACGCCGTAGCGGCACTCCGGCAATCGTTTCCCGACACGTTCGCGTCGCTGACGGGTTTGACACTGCGCATTGACGACTGGAATGCAG
>JBHHUB010000386.1:0-1904 GCA_046753625.1 Phycisphaerae bacterium
AAACGCCCGCCGATCGTCAATCATCCCGGAGCTCCAACGCTTGATCGATGGCCAGGTATTCTTGAACCAGGCCGAGGCTGCACTGAAGGGTATAGGCCGTGTCCGTCGGTGTCATCTCTTGCTTGCGGCAATGACGCACTCGGTCAAACTGTCCCAGGTAGCGGTCCACCGCCTCCAGGCTGTGATAGGTCTCCCGCGCGATCACCTCCGACGACTTCCCCTCCGCGTAACGTTTCCAGCAGATGATTCGCTTGTGCGTCAGACCCGTACCGACGTCATGAAGGGTCGCTCGTCGAGGAACAATCTTGTCCGTCTCCCGCTCGTGGGCCGCCAGCACTTTGGCCACACGGGATTCGCTCGTGCTGAGTAGCTCCGCCAAGTCGCAGTTCGACAACAACGCGCCCTGCGCGTAAGCCTGCTCGCACAACCGGACCGCCTTGATGCGTAAACGGACCTCCGCCGATTTCCGCGCCAGCCGCGCTTCGACATCTTCGTCACGGCTCAGATCCAACACCACCGGAACCAACTGCGTGTTCGCGATCCGCTTGTACCGCCCCGGCGGATCGTTCACATCCACCCCCAGCCACAACGCTTGGCCATGGCGAACCCGCTCCCGCAGGAGGCCGTGCGCCTCCACCACTTCCAGGATCATCTCCGCACACAGGTCAAGAATGCGCGGTCCGCCCAGTCGCGGAAAGTCGCGCCCGATTGCGTGGACCAAGGCTTGTTTGAGGCCTTTTTCCAGAAGGGGACCGAACTTCTTGCGCACGTAGTCCACTTTACCGCCCATGAACACCTCCGAATCCTCGGTCGTTTTTTTTGACCGCGCCCTGACCGAGACCGAGCAGTTCGTCCAGGTGATAGGCCCGGTTGCGATCCGTCTCACAATCGTCCAGTAGATCCAGGTACTGCTGCACGAGCTTGCGCCCTCGGCGCAGCAGGAACGCAATCTGTCCAACCTCCAGGTCGCGCTGGGCCAACTGGGCGCAGCGGGTGAACGTCGACACGTAGTTCGCCACCGCCCCGGGCGAGTGCCGCATCCGGTTACAGATCTCGGTCGTGGTCAACCCCTCCAAGGCCAAACGCACGATCTCGACGCGATGGGTCAACACCGGCCCGATGTCGTGCACCGTGCTTCGCAACGGAATCACCGCCTGCGGGTCCGCTTTCCGCAACGCATCCAGATCGCGGGAGATGGTGCGGCCCGTCACGAAGAAGACCCGATAGGCCAGATCCTCTCGCGTCAGCAGCGCCCCCTGGCTCAGGGCCTCTTGACATAGGTCCACCATGCGCGCTTGCCGGTACGCCGCCGGACCTTCACCCTGCATCAACCGGTCGTCTTCGGCGCCCCGGTGCACGGTCAGACAAACGGTCCGCTTCTCGCAGTCGGCCACTGCCTTACCCGCCGGCTCGTCCGCGTCCACGGCCACCAAGGTCACCTTCCCGGGTGGGGCGGACGCCGACGAGCCGTCCAGGTAAGGGAAGTACACCTCCCGCACCACGTCCAAGACCGCCTCCGCCTCGAACGGGGAACAGTTCAACCCATGCTGAATGGTGGTCTTGAACCGCGCCTCCAGCGTCTTGCTCTCCAGACGCCGCAGTTCCTCCCGAAGTGGATTCCCAATCGCCATCGCCCAATCTCCTTGGCGGTTGCCCCCAACCGGCAATTGCGGAGGCGGTGGGACATATGTCAAGATGGTAGGGGCGTAAGATCATGGGCTGGTCCAGAAGGCAAAAGAACCGTGTCACGAACGGATTGTGCGGCGACGGCGGTGCCTCTCGTGCGACCCGGCTGAACAGAAACGCTCGCGGCTTTCGGGGGATCTTACGCCCGGCGCCGGGGCTCCGGAGACGAGGCGCTTCCGTTCCCACGGCTTGCGCCGTGGGCGAAACTCTGTCGCCCC
>JBHHUB010000387.1:0-1903 GCA_046753625.1 Phycisphaerae bacterium
GCACGTCACGGTCCGCGAAGCGGGCCGTCTCCCGCGTCGGGGGACGGGGACATCATGGCTAAGACGGTGGCAGCGGAGAGGTTGGGGCGTGTAGCAGGAGGAACCACCCATGCGTCAGGGAGTTCCTGTTCCAGCGCGGCGACCTGATGAGCGGCCGCTCCCCATAGGGCGAGCGCCGAAGGAAACGGGGCCGCTGCGTCTGCCGAGCCGAAGGTGAGCCGCCCACGCAGAAAAAACACGGTGGCGGTGCCTGCGATATGCTGGTGCCAGTACCGCGTGTCGGTGCGCGCCGGGATGAGCGCGACCACCGTGCGGGCGTTTCCGCAACGCACCTCGGCCTCGGCTTTGGCCACCCACGACTTCAATGACCTGCCGTACGGCGGGTTGACATACACCGTGCCGTGCCACGGAATTGACAGCCCATCGTCCGCTTCGGTGTAGTATACATGGGCTTTGACCGGGGCAGCGGACCGGTTTGCCACGGGCGAGCAAGGGTCGAGGTCGAAGATGCCGAACGCCGCGTAGAGAATCTCAAGTAGCTCCGCCGGCGTCTGCCAAGTCATCCCAGTCGAGCTGTTTCCGGCGTGGGCAAAAAAGGGCTTAGGGTCGCCCGACTCCGCTAGGTAGTGGCCGCTGCCCAGGACGGTGAGAATGCTGTCGAGCGTGGCTAGCCGACCTTGGTTCCGTTTCTCAACAGCAATGATGGTGGGCTGGGTGGAGTGTGCCAATGAAGCCAGCTTTCGTTGCGATAGGTTGCGTCTCTTACGAAGGGATACGATGCGGTGTCCGATGGATTCACCTGGCGGAAGGTTTCGTCCTTCAATGGTGAGCGAGAGGGCAGAAAGCGCCTGTTGCCACGATGAGAGATTGCCTCTTCCGGACTCAAGATGCCGTAGCGTATGCACCCAAAAACCGGCTTGATCGGCAAGCTCAAGCTGCGTGAGACGGCGCTTTTTGCGCGCTTCTCGGAGGCATTTTCCCAGACGATTTCGGAGAAGGACTTTTGTCACAACAGACCCAGTTTCGACTTGAATAGGTCGAAACCTTTAGCTCCGTATGCCGGATTCTGGCGCGTCAGTGGGGTTCGGCAACGCGGCCATCCCGGAAACTTCGCCATTTCGGCCAATACGTCGCGGTCCCTTCGGGACCGCGATTTCTTCAAACGCTATGCTGTTCTCCCGTTCCCCCCGCGCGACATCCCGACGCACAGCCCGTCATCCCCGCGCGTGGCGTGCGACCGACCCATCCCATAAGAGCGGCGCATGCGCGTTGCATTCCGCATCCCCGGAAAAATCTCCGGGTCCAACCGTAGGCCAGCCGTCCTTCGACACCCTGTAATGGACGGCACGGGCTGCGTGCATCGGGGCGGCAAGCCGACCGGGCTTGCGGTGTTCCGGCACGCGGCCCGTCGTCCCCGGCGCGATGGGGGTGACGGGAGTTGAGACGGAATGTGTGCATCGCCTGCGGGGTCGGCGAGTCAACCAGAAAAAGGAAGGAAGCGAAACAATGAACGACGACAAGCATGACGAAACACCGCAGCCACAAGCGCAAAGGTTGCTGCACTGGGATCGTATTGACTGGGTGACGATGAATCGGCACATCCAGGCGCGGGATCCGACCCGAACCGAATGGGTCATCGGAACCACTGTTGCCCACGCCGTCGCAGTGGCCGACGCGGCTTGCAGCGGCGACGACGCACCACCGGATGTGCGGCAAGTGATTGCGGTCGTGGCCGAGCGAATAAACGCTGGCATGTTGGATCACACGATTCTATTACTCCGCGATACATTGAAATACTGCATCAGGAGAGGTGATTCTTCGCTGTTCGCCGCGAACAGTCCTGACGAAGAAGACATGGATTGTGTGGTTGGATGACAGACGGAACCGTAGCCCACCATTGGGA
>JBHHUB010000388.1:0-1887 GCA_046753625.1 Phycisphaerae bacterium
AACGCGAAGATCGAGCTCTTCCAAAATGGCCGCCGTCGCGGATTCGATCCGCTCTTCCGGGAGCACGTAGTGTACGGCCGGGTAGAGGAACACGCGCTCGACCTTGCTGATCGATTCGCCCGTGAGGGGGTTGATCATTTCCAAATTCTCAACCTCGTCGCCGAAGAGCTCGATGCGGTAGGCGAATTGTTCGTAGGCCGGGTAGATTTCGATAACGTCGCCGCGGACGCGGAACGTGCTTCGCTTGAAGTCCAGGTCGTTGCGCGAGTACTGGAGATCCACAAACCGTGTCAGCAGCTCGTCGCGGGCCGCTTCGCCGCCGACGTCGATGACGACGACGCTGGCCTTGTAATCCTCCGGTGAGCCGAGGCCGAAAATGCAAGATACGCTCGCGACGATGATGGCGTCGCGGCGGGAGGCGAGCGAACTGGTCGTGCTCAGGCGGAGGCGGTCGAGGTCGTCGTTGCGCGAGGCGTCTTTTTCGATGTAGATGTCGCGCTGCGGGATGTAGGCTTCGGGCTGATAGTAGTCGTAATAGCTGACGAAGTATTCGACGGCGTTGTGCGGGAAGAGCGATTGGAATTCCTCGTAGAGCTGTGCTGCAAGCGTCTTGTTGTGTGACATGACGAGCGTTGGGCGGTTCAAGCCGGCGATCACATGCGCCATGGTGAACGTCTTGCCGGACCCGGTGACGCCCAGAAGGCACTGCTGCTTGCGGCCTTTGGCAAAGGCCTTGCTCAGTCGCTCGATGGCCTTGGGTTGATCGCCGCAGGGCGCGTAGGGGCTGACCAGTTTGAAGTCGCCCGTGTTGTGTGAAGCCGAGGCCACGCTCATGCGCCTCCGTCAAGTTTGCTTGGATGCCGATTGTTCACGGCGCGTCTCGCGATTCAAAACGCTGTCGCCATTTCGGCATCTGCTCAAGTTGAACCGTCGCCCACAGACCTCGCTGCTGACGCCGCGCCCGTTTTTCGATGTCCATGAATGCCCGTTTGTACGGATGGGGGAATCGGGCGTCCGCGTAGGCCAACCCCTGGCGCACCAGGGTCTCGTTGAACATGGTTCCGCCTCGTTCGTCGTATACGTAGACGAGCAGCCGACCATACTTGCCTCGCGTTTTCTCCGGGGAGAGCACCAGATGCACGTTGTGCCCGAGCAACGTCTTTTTTGCAAACTCCGTTGCCTCGGGGCCGAAATGCATATCGGAAGTGCCGCCGTGGGCGATTTCGGGTGTATCGACGCCCCACAAACGCAGCCGGGTTGTTTTCTTGCCCGTCGTTAGATCGGGGATGTCGATGTCCATCGTGTCGCCGTCGACAACGCGCACCACGGGAAAGGATTGATTGTGGTAGCGCTCGCGATCGCCGGTGGCGCGCGGTGTGGTGATCAAGCGCTCGCGAAGCAGCAGCGCGCCCGCAACAATGAGCACGACGGTCGGCCAGCTAACGCGCCGCCAGCGGCGCAGTTGTCGGATGCTTGGGGGGAACCGGCGGCGTCCAGGCAAGCGCATCACGGGGCACCGTGGCCGTTGGGGTCTGGTTTGTCGAGCCCAAACGCGTTGTGTACGAAGCGCAAGGCTTTCGGGGCGTCCTCGCGGCGCACGATACAACTGATGACGATCTCGCTCGTGGAGATGTTCTCGATGTTGACTTGGGCATCCGAAAGCGCCTGAAACATGGTCGAAGCGATGCCCGCGTGCGTGCGCATGCCCACGCCGATCGCGCTGACCTTGGATACGCCGAAGTCCACGTGAACCGTGCCGATCCCCAGTTCGGACGCGATACGCCGGCAGATGTCGCCCGCGGCGTGGGCATCGGATTCGTTGGTCGCGAAGCCCAAGTTGGCGAGTTTACCATCGTCATAGACGTTCTGCACGATGTCGTCGACGAG
>JBHHUB010000389.1:0-1866 GCA_046753625.1 Phycisphaerae bacterium
TGTCGTGATGATGTCACTAACGCGGGAATCGTGCAACGGCTTCTGGGTACTTCCTTGCGTAATCTTCCAGACATTCCTCCCAAAGTCCTGTCTCCATTTCGTCATCGTTCACCTCTATGTCTCGGGTAAGCCCGAGCCTATCAGCATGAAGACGGTACGCACTGAAAAAGTTAGTCTCGGATGATGTAAACGGGAACCCCGTCGACCTGAAATAACGCTTTGTGAAGTAGAAACCAATCGCTGCCGCAAGAACAACCGCTGCGACATGCCCAGCTATCCAGCAACCGGCATCCTTCCATCCGAACACAAGTAAGAGGGTGATGATGGCAGGAATATGAATCAGCCCCCATCCAGCTATGTAGCTCCATACGGTCCCAAGCCACAACAATCCCAGCGGGCGCAGAACATCGAATCGCCCCAGGTCCATAAGAAGTTGCCCTGCAATACGCGCTCCTGCGATCGCTACGATAATTGCCCATTCCGGGCGGCCGGGATAGAACGCCACCGCCAAGCCCAGCAACCAGCTCAGAAAGGACGGCATTGACTCAATACCCTCGCAAGTTTTCAGAACTCGAAACGCGTCCGTTCGACAGTCCACCTTCCATAGACGACCAAGCAAAGTGAATGCCCAAGGCAACTCAAGGCGAATCTTTAACCCACGAGGTGTCATCAGCGACATTAAGCGACCTCCCTGGTCTTCTCTCCACCCCGTTGCATTCTGCGCGCGAGATCGACCAGCCGCGCGAGTTCCTCGATCTCAGTCTCCAACTCGGCCATGTTCTGCGCGAGCGTGAGACGCTCGATGGCTTCGTCCTCCAACCGCCAACGGTCGCGTTCGTCCATGTCGTCCAAGTCCTCGAACTCCTCCGGCAGTTCGCCCTCGTCGATCTGCTTGCGCAGGTGGCCGAGCTTCTTGAGGTCTTTGAGACGCTTGAGGCGGCGCTCCAGAGACGAGCGGATCGCGGCAAGGCTGGACGCCAGACGGCGTTGCAACACGGTGAGCGCGAGGCCGACATTGCGGTTGCCCTGATCGTCGGCGCGCTGGAAGTGGTGCGTGACATAGTTGGTCACCGCGTTGTAGAGACCCAACTCGGTCGTCTCGTCGGGTATGCCGCCGCCACCCTTGAGTTGGTACGACAGGGTCTTGACATGCCGCGCCGGGAAGCACGGCTCGCCGTTGAACTTCCGCATGTCCTCCTTGAGGCGGCGAACCATGATCCTGTTCTCATCCTGTTCGCTCGCCTCGGCTAGGATGTCACCCGTCACATAGAGGTCGGGGTCGAGCAGTTGGAGAAGCAGCGCGAAGTTGTCCGGGTCGCCCTTGTGGGGCGTCGCGGTCAGGAACAGGTAGTGATCCGTTCGCTCCGCAAGGAAGGCTCCGAGATCGTACCGTGCCGTGGTTCTGGTCTTGGTGCCGTAGCGGTACGCGGCCATCTTGTGGGCTTCGTCCACGACAACCAAATCCCAATGCGTGTCGCGCATGCGCTCGCGTATCTCGTCGTTGCGCGCCACGAAGTCGATGGAGCAGATGGCCTGCGCCGTTTCCTCCCACACATTGCGACCATAGGCGGCATCCACTGTGGCGCGGTTGATGACATCGAATGTCTCGCCGAACTTGTCGTGCATCTCCCGCCGCCACTGGTCGGTCAGGTTCGCGGGCGTGACGATCAGGATGTGTTCGGCAAGGCCACGAAACTTGAGTTCCTTGATGAGCAATCCGCCCATAATTGTCTTGCCCGCCCCCGGATCGTCGGCGATGAGGTAGCGGATGCTCGGCTGCGTCAGCAGGCGGTTGTATACGGCGTCGAGTTGGTGCGGCAGTGGATCGACCTGCGACACGCTGACCGCGAAGTGCGGGTCGTACTG
>JBHHUB010000390.1:0-1862 GCA_046753625.1 Phycisphaerae bacterium
TCGCTCCGAAGCTCTTCGGGTCGCACGGCCAGAGGCCGTGGGTTTAGTGACTAACTAAGTTACTGGCCGATCGTTTCATCGAGCGTGCCGAGGAGTTGTTTGCTACCGACCGTCACCGCTCTATACGCTTTCTGGATGCCGCGCGAAACATTGCCCTGGACTTGGGAACCGTGACGCACCAAGATGGGCTAGCCCACGCTTTCAGAATACGCATCGCCCTCTTCGAGGCCGTGCGCGCGTTGATCCGCGACGCGGGGATTCCCTTGGAATTCGAAAAGTGGATGCGCGACTCGCCGCCCGTGCCGCGATTGGCGCCGAGGATGCGATACGAGGCCTTCAAAGCACTCCAACGCATTCGCTGGGCCACTGTGATCAAGAGCGGCGTTGCCAGGATCGATCCGGGCCGCATGGCCCTGGCAATGGGTGCTCTAGACGCCGAGGCCTGGAGCGGCCTGCCGGAACCGGCAAGCCTGATCGAACTGAGCCTCAAGGTATTCGCGGAAATGGCGCGTTGGGAAGATATGGCACCGGAAGCAATCGATGCCCACATCGCGGAGTGTCTGGAGACATGGGAACGCCAACCTGGCTGGAAGTTCGTGCTGTGGACGAAACCAAGCATTGCCAAGGGCTTGCCGTATCAATGGGCGGCCATCGCGGCCCGCGAAGAGCTCATGGCCCTGCGGGCCGCTAAGGATTGACCGCGACCGGCCAGGCACCAGCCTGTGGCCTGGGCGCTCTGCGAGACCGGCTCGTCTGACCGCTACAGTGGCGGACACGATGACATCGCGCGGCTTCGTGTTTTGAATCATGCCCAAGCATCCGGTCCGCCGGCTGGCGCCAGCGGCTCTGATCGTAGGCTGAAGGCCTTCCCTGTCGTAGCCGCCCGCTGCGCTTAGCCGCACGGCAAGGGGCAGTCTGTGATCAGGTAGGATTCCCCTTGGAATGCCAGCACGATGGCCAGGATGTCCGAGAAATTCACCACGTGATCGGGGTCGCATGGATCCACGTCCGCCGCTTCCGTGGCGGGGGCTTGGCCTTGGAACATCAACACGGTCGACTGGATGTCCGCAAAATTGACCGTAGCATTGAGATCGACATCGCCCCAAAGCGACGTCGTAGCGTGGGCGGCCTGCGAAACATCTACGCCATCCTCAGCGTAGACGCTGTAGGTAGTGTCGGGAATGATATCCGGGCCGCTTACCGTGGCCGTGCCCCATAGATCGGGGGTTTGAAACGCCGGCGCCGCGCCCAACGTGCCGTCCGGCTGGACGTAAGCCGAAAAACACGCGCCGACGCCCGCCGGCTCGATGGCCACGCGCAGAGATACGGGCACGCCCGCCACGCCGGTCGGCGTGATGCCCAGGTAGCGGCTGCCCAAGCTGACGACGCACAGATCGGGATTGGCGGGTGGGTGCGTCACGCCGCCGGTGGCCGGGTCGCACACGTCGCTGGTGCATGGATCGCCGTCATCCAACAAGGTCAGGCTGCCGGAAGCGGGATCGCAACAGACCGTCGCGTCATCGTAGTTGATGAGGTTCGAACACGAACCGCTCGCCAGGTCGCACACATCGTCGGTGCACAGATTGGCGTCGTCGCAATCTGCGTCACTCGCGCATCCGCATTGATCCAGCACTTCGTCGCAGCTCAGCGGCCCCGGGCAAGGGTCGGCCTGATCGAGACAACCCAGCAGCACGTCGCAGATTTCGACGCCGTCGCAGAACAAGCCGTTGTCGCACAGGGCATCGTCGGCGACGTGATCACAAGCGTCGGTGGCCTCGTTGCAGGAATCGGCGGTACACGCGATGGCATCGTTGCAGTCGGGCGCTACGCCAGCCGCGCAACCGACTCCTGCCTGGCACGTT
>JBHHUB010000391.1:0-1859 GCA_046753625.1 Phycisphaerae bacterium
AATGAATTGACCGCCGGCAGACTCTGGTGTACAATCGAGCCAGATCCCCCCGATAGCTCTTCCTATCTCAGCGCGACACTGGAATGGCAAGGTCACTAGCAGCTAGTTCGCGTTACCGGCAGCAGGAGATAGCGACCGATAGTCCTGGTTTCCTTGTAAACGAGGCTGTTTCGCGGTTCGCTCACCTGGTTACAAACTCACTTGCCTCTCTCTCGTTGTCTACCGCCATCGCAAAAGTCGAGTACATCCTGCGTGCATGAGCGGAGCCGAAGCCCCGGGGGCGTCATGTCCCATCAACAGCACACCAGACTTTCGGGGTTTCCGTGTGAACGCCGGAACATTGCTGTGGTTCCTCGCCCCGACCATCGCCCACGCCGACACGGGCCAATCCATTCGACTACACTCAGAGCTTGCCCCGAGCTCGCCGAAGGGACAAGCTTGCCCTCGCGTCGTCATCAACGAGGTAGTCACCGATCCGCAGCAGGACGGGAACGATCCTTCGACGGGCTCAGAGCCGGCCCTGAGGGGACGACATTAATGTCGCCAGGCCGAAGGGACGCCGCTCCGCCGGCTGCGCAGGCATCCCCTTCAACGCGACACCGGGCGCCGGCCGCACCATCTCCTCCGACGGATGGGTCGAGCTCCTCAATGTCAGCAACCGCGCCTTCGACCTCACCGGATGGCAACTCGTCATGATCGACACTACCCCCGTCACCGAGACCCTGGGCGCCGGCAGCGTGGCACTTCCCGTGACCAGTTCCTTACATCCAGGGAGCTTTACTTCACCAGAATGTCCTTGAACCACCATCACCTCTGCCCCCTCCGCTCCGCAAGACCTGCCTGTCTTCCACCCGCCCCAGCCGGCAGTGGAGCATATGCCAAACCTGACTCACGGCCACAACCGGCGGCGGGGCGGGGGATTGGGCGAACCCCTCTACCCCCGCCCCCGCCTGCCTGTGCGAGGCACGCAGACAGGCGCGCAAGCCTGGCGACATTAATGTCGTCCCCAGACAGGCCGACCGCAACAGCCCAAACACACACATTCAACAGAAGGGAGTACAATCGTGACCACTTCCGTAAGCGGAGCAAGAGAATCAATGCACCTATCAAGCTACAACCCGTGCGGCGTTCTGAGCGACGTCCTGAGGCCGACGCCTCGGCAGCCTGCCCCGAGCCTGTCGAGGAGTCGGCCGAGGCGTTCATCGAAGGGCCCGACGAAGGGCCGGCCCGCAACTCAGCATGGCACTCAGCCGGGTGCCCGTACAGCATTTCGAAGGATCAGACGTGCCTTGGGAGCCGCAATGAAACGTCTGCTGGTGTTTGCAATCGGCATCGCTGTCTTGCTCGCAACCGGCTTCTACCTCCATGCCGATGACACCGTCCGCGTTCACCTACCGTTAATCGGTCGGTCGCAATCTCGGATTCCAGGCCGTGTCCGCCAAATCACCATCGAAGCCAGGTTGGCCCGCTACAAACCCCGGTCCGAGACCTGCGACCTCCTGGCCGACCCCGTCATCGACCGCGCCGCCCAGATCCGCATCCTCGACGCCGAGACCGGCGAAGTGCTAGAGCGAGGGCTGGGTGAGGCTGAAGCAGTCGTGTATCGAGATACCGGCTTCGCTTACGGCGTCAGCTACGATCCCGCCGTCGCCCCGCGCCGTTCCTGCCCGAACCTCATGCGCCATACTGAGGAATGGGTCAACAGCAACGGCACTTACACCGTCGTCGACGTCTATCACTACGATCCCACCAGACAATGACCCGCAGACTAAACGCACCGGAAGACGTCCACCCTGGACCTGTCCTACCCGACAGCCTGAACGAGCTCGTAGCCGTCGCCCAGAACCCTTGTCCTGAGC
>JBHHUB010000392.1:0-1853 GCA_046753625.1 Phycisphaerae bacterium
TGATGTCGAAGAGTTCGTCACCGGTTTTGAAGAAGTGGATGTAGTTTCGAATGGCACTGCCGCTTATTTGACAAGGACTTACGGCGATTTTCCTGCGAGGAGTTCGGCGCGAGCTTGGTTGCGCGGTTTGGTGAGTAAGTTGTGTGGTTTCGGACGACGTTTCACGGCGCGTGGCTCCACACGACCGGGGCGATTGCCGATGATGTGGCCTGTCAGATTCTCCAGGGCGGCCTCGATCAAACGGGCGGCCACGGGCTCGTCGCTCAAGACGATGACCAGCCAACTGGCGGCAATCGATTGCATGGCTGCGGTGAAGCTCAACCGACGCGGCGAAAGGTTCGACCCGTGTGCCGCTTGCAGCATGGTTTGGCGAATCAGGTTGTAGGCCAGAAGACACGTCCACATCTCCTTGCGAACCATCTCGGGCGTCTTGCAACGCAGGATGTCCATGCCCAACGTGATCTTGATCGCGCAGATATCCAACTCCACCAGCCAGCGATCATGGTACAACTGGGCGACATCGTCCTTCGTATACTCCCCCGCGTCCATCAACGTAGTCACCACAACGAACGAATCGGTGCGAAAGCCCGGCTGGCCCGCTTGAACCTGGATTTCACGAATCTGGATCGACGCCGGCATCCGGTCGTAGGTCTGTTGGTCCATCCACTCCGGCTTTTCCGGCCGTGTCCATCGTACGACATGATCGCCCTTGCCCAATCGCCGACCGCGTCGAAAATCGACCTCGCGGCGTTGATGAACGCGGGTCACGAAATCGACGCCCAATTCCATCAGCGTGGCGATCATGAAGTACGAACAGTAATAGCGATCGGCCAACAGAATGTCTCCGGGCTTGAACCTGCCGAGCAATTGGCGTAGCAACGCCGTTTCGCCCGTTTCTTTGCCCGTGTACGGCCCCATGGCCATGTCGGCGAGCATCCCGGTGGCCCATGACAACCGCACGACGACGCGGGCAATCGGAAAGCCGAGCCCTTCCTGCTGCTGGGACGGTTGCGGATACGCTTCTTGGTTCTCCGGCGTGTCGGGCATGCTGACCGTGGTGCCGTCGACCAGGTACACATGACGGCCATGCCACAACCACTTGGCGTCAAGCTGCCTTTCGCAGCCGTCGGCCACGTCGACCGCCAGCCGCCGAATCACCGTTTCCGACAGCTTGGACCGCGCCCGACAGTAGGCCCCCGTATTGCCGGAGCAGGGCCCCCGCTCCAAGGCCACCAGCAGCACCGAAACCCGGAGAACGGCGGGGATGCAGGAACGTTGTTCACCTTTGAACAGCACCTGAGACAGAAAGGCCCACAAGGTGATCGCCGGCGTGTAGACGGCATCTTCGTCATCGGCGAAGGAAACGCCTTCATCATCAAACGCCGTCTGGATGGATTCTTCCGTGATGACGTCGGCAAACGGCAAGCCCGGTCGCTGAAGAAACGAGGCCAGGACCAAACGAAACCGTTGTGGTAACGAGTGTGGCCACGAGCGTGATTGTCGATAGAATGACATTGAGACCTTCCTTGGTTAAGAAACGGAAGGCTCCCGTACTAAAACCAAGGAAGGTCTCGGCACGGGAATACTATACCAAGGAAGGTTCCCGTGGCAAGTTGAATCGGGTTTTGACGGACGCATGGACGCGGAAGTCAGTACCGCCATCCGGTGGAATCAACCCACATGCGTCTCGGCGCTTTTCGTATGCGCCCGGAGCGATCCCTAAACCCCCGCCCAGACCCCAAAAACTGCGGCAGTGCCATTCGTGACGCAGCCCTTTTTTGCGGCCCAAACGTCCCGGCGGACGGTGAGGCAGGTCGCCAGACTTGCCACCATGGTTCTGCTGCCCGTGCGGT
>JBHHUB010000393.1:0-1851 GCA_046753625.1 Phycisphaerae bacterium
GAGAAAGCCCGCAAAGATGCCCGCCGCATTGCTGCCGCCGCCCACGCAGGCCACCACACAGCCCGGCAGCCGCCCGGTTTGGTCCAACATCTGCGCTCGGGCTTCCCGGCCCACTATAGACTGAAAATCCCGAACCATCTGGGGGTAGGGGTGCGGCCCCATGACGCTTCCGATGGCATAATGCGTGTGGTCGCTTGAAGCGATCCAATCCCGCATGGCCGCATTGATCGCGTCCTTCAACGTCTTTTGTCCGTCTTCGACGGAAACCACCCTGGCGCCGAGCAGCTCCATCCGATAGACATTGAGTGCCTGGCGGCGTACGTCCTCGGCGCCCATGTATACAACACATTCCAAGCCGAATGCGGCGGCGGCTGTGGCGGTGGCCACGCCGTGCTGCCCGGCGCCCGTTTCGGCGATGATGCGGGATTTGCCGAGGCGTTTGGCCAGCAAGACCTGACCGAGCGTGTTGTTGATCTTGTGGGCGCCGGTGTGGTTCAAGTCCTCGCGTTTGAAGTAGATCGGGCGTCCGGCGAGTTGCTCGCCCAGGCGTGCCGCGCGGTAAAGCGGGCTCGGACGGCCCACGTACTGCTTCAGGTATTCGTAGAAATCGGACCAGAACGTGGCATCGTCGCGGACCGTCTCGTAAGCCCGCCCCAGCTCGATCACGGCGGTCATCAGCGTTTCAGGCACATAGCGGCCGCCAAACGCGCCGAACCGGCCGGTAGGCGTCGGTTCCCAGCGAGCGGACAGGGCGGGCATCGGGTCGATCGGCATGATTCTCATCTTTCAAGATAGCGGGCGCGCTTCACAGGCATCATTTCTGTGATGCTAGCCACAGCGGCGGCCAAAGGCAAAACCGGCCAGCCGGCCACCAACGCCATCGGTCTCCTTGCCATCGGGTACGTGAATCCATTAGAATCTGTAGTCGCAAGACGGCCCCAAGCGTATTCTCGCATAGTCCGGTCGTTCGATCGGTTTGGCACCGGCCAGGCCAAGGCCTGTCGTCCGTCATTTTGAAGGAAGGGAGCGAATCTCATGTCGTATCGTGCGATTTCATTGCGTTGGTTTCTTGCCCTCATGGTGTGCACGGTGATGCCATATGGTGACCTATTCGCCGGACCACCGATTGCGTTTACCGAAGAGGCGGTCACGCGCGGCATCGACTACCTAGTTGTCGAAGGGGACTGGATGGCCGGCTTTGGCTGCGGCGTGGCGTTCGCCGATTTGGACAACGACGGCGACCCGGACGTGGTTGTAACGGGCCGGGCCGACGGCCGGATCGGCATGTATGAAAACGACAGTACCGGCCGGTTTGCAGACCGTACGCTTGATACCGACATCGTCGTGCCGCCTACGGTGTCCGGCATCGCGGTGGGCGATTACAACGGTGATGGTCTGCTCGATCTCTACATCACGAACTGGTCCGGGCCGAACCTGTTGCTGAGGAATCTCGGGGCGTTCCAATTCATCGATCAGGCGTCGGCGGCGGGCGTTGCCGATGACGGCGCGGGCCAAGGCGCGGTTTTTGGGGATTACGATCTCGACGGCTGGCTCGACATCTACCTTCCGAATCGAACCCTCCCCCCCGGTGCCACCGGTGTGCCGCCCAATCGCCTCTACCACAATCTCGGCGACGGCACGTTCGAAGAAGTCGGGGCGGCGCAGGGCGTCGACGACCGCGGTGCGGGCTTCCAGGGCGCGTTCGTCGACTATGACCTCGACGGCGACCCGGACTTGTACCTCGCCAACGACAAGGGTACGGAGGGATTCGCCAACCGGCTGTGGCAGAATGTGGCGGGCAGCTTCGTGGACGTGACGGCGGCGTCCGGGGCGGGAGTGATCGGCGACTTC
>JBHHUB010000394.1:0-1850 GCA_046753625.1 Phycisphaerae bacterium
GGCTAGGTGAACCCTTTTCGACATGGGATGCCAACCACCTGTCAAAAGACCTATTGGACGAAGCGGCTACGCCGCAGGGGGGAGCGGCGGTTGTGGGGACATGATCTGGGAATCGTCAGAAGCGTGGTATCCTCTCGGGGCTTTCCGGCCGTGGGGCTGGAACTTTCATCTTACTACCCTGTTTGGAGGATATCACCATGACCGAACTCAGAAACCGTATGATCGAAGACATGGAACTCGCCGGCCTTTCCCCAGGCACGCAGGCGGCTTACATCAGAGCCGTGCGGCAACTGGCCGGGCATTTCCACCTCTCCCCCGATCGGCTCACCGAACGCCAACTGCGCGACTACCTCATGCACCTGCGTGACGTTCGGGCCGTCGCCAAGGGCACGTTCCAGCAGCATTTCTTCGCCATCAAGTTCCTCTTCGTCAACACCTTGGCCTACGACTGGCCGCTGCTCACCAAAAAAAAGTCCGCCTACCCCTACGCAAACGCCTCCCCGATGTTCGAAGCGACCCGGACTGCCGCCGCCTGATCGCCGCGATCAAGCAACCGGTCTATCGCGGCTGTTTTGCGTTGATCTACGCCTGCGGCCTGAGGATCAGCGAAGCCGTCGCACTGCCCGTTTCCGCCATCGACTCGAAGCGGATGCTCCTGCGGGTCATCGGTAAACGCAATAAAGAGCGAGCCCTGCCCCTGGCCGAGCCGACTCTCGCCATGCTTCGCAAGGTCTGGAAGATCCATCACAACCCCGAGTGGCTCTTCGCCAACCGCAACGGCACCTCTCATCTCCCCCGTTCGACAGCCCGCGTGGCCTTCAACCGCGCACGGACGGCGGGCGGCTTCAATGACCGCTTCACGCCTCACACGCTTCGCCACAGTTTCGCGACCCGACTCCTGGAAAAGGGCCTCGACATCCATGTCGTGCAGATCCTACTGGGGCATGCAAGCCTCCGCTCAACCGAAATCTACACGCATCTGAGCGAGCCCTTGCGTCGCGACTTGCGCCAATTGCTCGGCGACTGCTTCGCCGACCTCTTTTGACGGAGGGATCGGCTATGAAAGACAACCGTATCGAACTGGCGGACGTGGTCCGTCGGTTCAAGGACGATTATGTCGCCCGGTTCGGGCATCTAATGATGCCCTCCCACAAAAAGGCCCTCGCCGACATCGCCGCCTGTATGACCACCCAGATGGGCGGCCATCAATATCAATGTCGCGATTGCGACCACCGGTTCTGGGTGTACCACGGCTGCCGCAACCGCGCTTGTCCCGCCTGTCATGGAGGCCGGATGCGCGATTGGCTTCAAGCCAAGCAAGCGGAACTCTTACCATGCGACTACTACCACATAGTCGCCACGGTCCCCGAAGAGATTCGCCATCTCTTCCTGTCCGAGCAGAAGTTCATGTACGCCCTGTTCATGAAAACCGTCGCCGGCGCGGTCATCGACCTGACCCGCGACCGGAAGTACCTCGGGGCGACACCGGGCATCCTGATGGTACTGCACACCTGGACCAGCCAGATGCACTACCATCCGCACGTCCACTTGTTGGTGACCGGCGGCGGCGTCTCCGACGACCACCAGTCGTGGTGCGAACCGCCCGGGGCATTCCTGGTGCCGGTCAAGGCCCTCTCAAAGTTGATCGCCGCCCGGTTCCGTGACGCGCTGAAGAAGGCCAGGCCGGAGGCCTTCAGCAGTCTACCCCGAAAGACCTGGAAGCAGCCATGGTGCTCGTTCAGCAAGCACTACGGCCCGGCCAAGCAGGCCGTCGTGGAGTACCTGGCTCGCTACGCCTTCCGCATCGCCATCACCAACGCCCGGATCGTCGCCATGGACGATACCCATGT
>JBHHUB010000395.1:0-1840 GCA_046753625.1 Phycisphaerae bacterium
AGCCCACGCGCTCGAAAACCCACCCCGGTCCAGGGTTCGCCAGTCGGCGGCGCGATGCCGGTGGATTCGGAAGGCAGGCTGACCAACCTGTTGAAAAAAGGTGGCACGGGCATTTCGCCGGTCATTCCGCCAGCGCCGGCCCACTTGGAGAGGCGATCCCGCTGGTTTTCGCCGGCCGGAAGCCGGCACTACACCGAAGAGCCTGCTGTTCGACAGGCCGCTAAATCGCGATTTCCCAAAGCGAATCGGGCATGAGCCTCGGCTTCCCATCTTTCCCCACGCAGGCGAGCGTGCTGGATGCCACACACAGCCGGACTCCGTCTCGCGTGATGAGATAGACATGATCCACGCGGGTCCGCGTGATTCGCTCCACCGTCGCGGTCACCTGAACCAATTCGTCGTACCCGATCGGCGCCAGGTACTTGCAGGACGCCTTGTGCACCACGAAGAAAACGCCGGCGCGTTCCAGATCCCGGTAGCGAAAACCGTTGCTGCGTAGGAGTTCAGTCCGAACGTGCTCGAAGTACTCCCAGTATTTCGCATGGTGCAGCAAACCCATGGCGTCGGTTTCGGCGTAGCGCACCCGAAACTCGCACGTATGCGACTGCCCGGGCCGGCCGATTCGACGTGGTGCCATGGTTGAATTACCCCGCGGCCGCTAGCGTGACCAGGAGCTTGAGCTCCCGGCCGTCGCGCAACACGACCACTTCCACGGCATCGCCTGGCTTGTTGCCGCGGGTGGACGCCATGTAGTCATAGATGTTGGCGATCTTCTTGCCACCGATCAGGATGATGCGATCGCCGGGCTTCATGCCGGCCATCGCCGCCGGTCCTTGCGCGGTCACCGCGTCCACCGCCATGCCCGGTTTCTCGTCCTCGGCGTACGCGGGCGCAAGCCCCATGACTACACGGTACACGGGCGTATCCCCCGACGGCCTCTCCCGTTTGGGCTCCTCAACCTCTACAAAGGCCAGCTTTTGCGTACCGTCGGCCAGCTCACGCACGATCTGCCCGACGATCCGAGTGATCTTCGCACCGCCGTCGGCATTGATCTTGTCGGCCGTATCGCTCGGTTTGTGGTAATCCGGATTGTTGCCCGTGTAAAAGTGTAGTGATGGTATACGGTGGCGCACAAAGGATGCATGGTCGCTGCGCCCACCCGCACTGGCGCTCGTGGCCACCTTCAAGCCGCTCCCTGCGGCGGCCCGCTTCAGGATGTCCGGGAGCTCACCCGCCGTTCCCGTGCCGAAGACGGTGAGTTCTTTCGTTTCCGGATCCAACCGGCCGATCATGTCCATGTTGAGCATCGCCACGACTTTCCCCAGCGGGACAGGCGGCTCCTCGACGAAACGCTTGCTCCCGTGCAGTCCGGTTTCCTCGGCGGTGAAGGCGACGAATACCAGGCTGCGTCGAGGCCTTGGGCCGGCGGCCAGCATACGGGCGATCTCGATTACGCCGCTCGTGCCGGACGCGTTGTCATCGGCACCGTGGTGAATCTGAGGCTCAGATCGGGTCTTGACGAGTTTTCCGTCTTTGAAGGTGCGCATGGTGGGCGCTTTGAGGCCGAGATGATCGTAATGCGCCCCGACGACCACGAATTCCTCGTTATCGCGATCCGTCCCCCGAAGGATACCGACGACGTTGTAGGTCGGCGTTTTGAAGTGCTTGAATACGACGGTGCCGCTGGCGGAAACGCCCTTCAATTCCGCCGAAACATAGCTGCCCGCATCGAGGCGATCCTCTAATGTGGAGAGGGAATCGAGCCCGGCTCTTTTGAGCTGGGCGTCGGCGACTTTGCGCGTGATGTGCAAAGCGGGAATTCCGTAGGCGTTCGCGCCGC
>JBHHUB010000396.1:0-1839 GCA_046753625.1 Phycisphaerae bacterium
CGCCGGGCGTAGCCAGATCGCCCTCAATGTGCCAAGGGCCGGCGCATCCGGCCAACGTCGACGTGGTACACGTCTGAGTGGCATCACAACAACGCCCATCCTGCTCGACGAAGCAGGCACCCACCGGGAAGCCCTCGACCACGTCGCAATGGTCGCCCGTGCGGCAGCACTGTTCACCGGTGGCACACACGGTCCCCAGACGGCATCGCCCGTTCACGCAGACGTTCGTCTGACACAGGAGGGGATCGGCCGGTCCGCCGGCACACTGAGCATCCGTGATGCACTCGTTGCCGTCGCAACGGTCGGTCGCCTCGTTGCACGCCTCGGTCACCGCATCGCAAGGCGAACCACCGTTGTCGTTGGCCAGGCAGGTACCCGCGTTGTCGCACTGACCCGCCGTGCAGAACATCTCGTCAGCGCCGCCCGGATTGGCCGGAACGCACGCCACGCCCAGGGCGAAGGTCTGCTCGCACAAACCGGTCGTCAGGTTGCAGACGTCGGCGGTGCAAGGACTTCCGTCCAAGTCACAGTCGCTGTCGCAAACGCAAGCCGAACCAGGACCGCCGGCAACGCCGCCTTGGCCGGGCTCGGGGCTGAACCGATCCGCCGCCCGCAATATCGCCGCGCCGCCAACCACCGGCCTGCCCGTCATACGCACGTCGCTGCCGCGCCGGAAACCCGGGCTGATCGCATGCTTCGTCCGCCTCAGTGCCGCCTTGCCGTCCGCTGCGGCTTCCAGATCGTGCGCCCACGGTACAGCGCCGCCGGGCACGATGGGTGGACTCATGGATCGATGCGGCGTGGTTCGGGCTGGTTCTAGACGCGCATCACATGACCGCCGCGCGGCTGGCCCAGCCAAGCGCTTGCGTGAAGACGAAGCCAGCGCGTGTTCGTTGCTTTCGTGGCTTCCACGAACCGGCGCTGTCTCGCCCGACCCCCGCCCTTCGCCCCGCACGACTGTGCCTGGGGCAGACACGCGATTCGGCGTAGTCGGCGGGGACTGCGACGGTTGCGCGTGCGCCGCGGCCAGCGCGAAGCTAACCCCGCTGATAAGGAAAACGCGGATCGGGTGCCTGGAACAAACAGATTGTGCGTCCATTCTTAACTGCTCCTCTTGATTGCGACGTGCGATCGAAACCCCATTGGCGTCGGCTTCACCGCCATTCGGTGCGGGCTTCCGCGCACCGCGCTCTGTCGACCTGGACCTTGCCCACGGCCGTCAAACGGAATTGGTACAAACGGACTGTTGCATCATAGGCGATGTCCCACATCAAGATACGACTTGGGGTCCACGATCTGACACGCCGGAAGGAAGTGCGAGTTTTTTCCCGGGAATGCCGCCCCGTCGCCTTCTCTACGCCTATTGATACCGCGCCGCGGCCGGCCGGGCAAGGCCGGACCGCTCGGATACTCGCGAAAAAGCCGCATGACGGCTCAGACACCGAACACATTGATGGTGTGGTAGCTCCGGATCGCCCTACGCTGCTGGGTTGACGTACCACAGGTCATCCCGGACAATCCCGTTGCCCGGCCGGATGCCGCGGCTTGCGGTCGGGGAGAAGCCGCCATTCGCGGCGGTTGGAATCATCCTAAGCCCAAACGGTCGCGCGAGGCGCCGGTAAGCTAGGTAGTTATTCGTAGCGGATGTGGCGGAATTGGCAGACGCGCTGGCTTCAGGAGCCAGTGGCCGCAAGGTCGTGGAGGTTCGAGTCCTCTCATCCGCAATCGTAAAGCCTTGTAGCACCTCAACTTAGATTCATCCTTTCTTTGCCGCCCGGTGACGAGCGGTCGCAGTGGGAGCGCCGCACCGAAGGCGGCCCGCCGACACGCCGAGGTACA
>JBHHUB010000397.1:0-1813 GCA_046753625.1 Phycisphaerae bacterium
ACCATCCGGGTGTGGTCCAGGGGGATGCCAAGCCGGCCGAGGACCTCACCGATCGTTTGGCCCGGTTCGATCTCGACCCCAATCGACGGCGCACCGTCGATGTACTCGCGAAGCACGGCGAACAAGTTAACGTGTACCTGCGGCATTTCTTCTTCACCCCCGGCGTACAAAGCCCGACCCGTTGCGAAGCCGCGACCATGGGGCGCGGAAACCCGGGAGAAGCGTAACTTTACGGTCCGTTCTCCCGGCGCAGCGATTCTACCACTGCGGTTTCCGGTTTGGAATGCATGTTGGTGTGTCGGACCGACAGCAAGGGAGATGCTTGCCCCACCCCCCCTGTTTCGGGATGGACATGCTTTTGGCGACCCAGTGGCTTCCTGGACGCTGTTAAGGAGCCGGGCAAGAATTAAACCGGCAACTTGGTCAGTTGGTTTGTGGGACGATTCGGTAGTTCCACTTGGGCAAAATGGTATCGAATAGGACGGGCATTGATCGCTTAAAGGTCTCGCTGGCCTTGCGGCCCGTTTCGTATATTTTCTCGATTACTCGAACCGTTACCGTAAGACCGGTTCGAGTGATCGTCTTTTCCATCAACGATTTCACCGTCGCAAGCGTGTCAAACAATACGCCTTGACACGCTCGCGTGACATGGCAGAACAAACGGCGTTCGATGGGGTTGAACTTGGAGCAGTAGGCTGGATAGTGTGCCACCCGGATCGGCAGCCCCAACTCGTTGACCATTTGCTGCATGTCCTGTTTGAAGATATGCGTACGACTGCCGTTGCTGCCGCCGCCATCGCACAGCAATAGCAACTCGCGGGCTTCGGGATACAGTCGCGATCCATCCTGTTCCCAATAGAGTCGCAAACTGTCGCAGGCAAACTGGCTCGTGTCGCGACTGAGCCCCAAATGCAAATAGCCTTCGTTGCGAGCCACGTCGTAAAATCCGTGCGGGATGATCACGCCCTTGGCCCAGGAGGGAAAGTCGTGATCAAAAGCACGAATCACTTGCCGAACGTAGACTCGCCCGGCCCGATAGAGATTCCCTAAAAACTCCTTTTTCTTCGTGTCCATGCTGATAACCGGGTTTCCCGCCGCGAAGAATTCATCCTTCAATTCGGCAATGCGAAGGAACTGCTGATTGCGGTCGGGCGTCTCTTTTCCCGGCACGACTTTTGCGATCTTTCGCAGGCCAAAGTCCAACGCACCAAGGATGCGCCGAACAATTCGCGGTGCGATGGCGATGTTGAATTCATCGTTCAGATGGCCGGCGATCTCGGTGGGCGTGAGGTCGGTCCAAGTAACATTCTCTCGCATCGGATCGCCTGCGGTTCGATGTCGGATGATCTCTTGCACCTGCGGGACGACTTCGGGGCGTTGCTCTTCGATTTTGGGACGTCCGGCGCCCGGTCGTCGGATGCGATTGCCGACCGGGTCGTTAGGGAGTTGGTCAATTTCCCGCATGCCACGTTCAATTGCATCACGGCTGCAATCGAAGAGTCTGGCAATATAGGCAACGCCGCCGTACCCGAGTTTCACCGCTTCGGCCGCGGCATACCGCCTGCGATCTTTCTCCGAGAGGCTGGAATAAACATTCCGCATTTTCTGTTCCACTTCAATCTGGTATACTTCCTTGAGTTGACGCATCATCCATGACTCCTCAATCCGTCGATTTGGTTAGTATCGAAATCCGATTGATTGAGGAGTCTTTCAATTTACCGATTCGTGTCAATGCCGGTTTAATTTCCGCCCGGCTCCTAACTGGCCTTTGACATAAACTGTCAATAGTTCCCGTGCCTCACGCCGACCAAAA
>JBHHUB010000398.1:0-1807 GCA_046753625.1 Phycisphaerae bacterium
CCACTACCGACGCTTGGACTCGAACCAAGGACCCCCTGCTCCACAGGCAGGTGCTCTAACCAACTGAGCTACGTCGGCCTCCGATGGAATAGGATACTCCTGCCGGCAGGGCATGCAAGGTGTCGTCGCCCCGATCGGAAGTATCGGGTTCGTGGCACTTCCCGCGGGATGGGCACGCCGAATCAGAGCCTCCGGCGCCAGCCGGCGGACCCCGAATGCGCCAATCGCCCGACGGGGTCGCGCGCCCCTGCGCCGCCGGCCCGAAACTGGCACGGCTCTAGACTTGGCGGAGATGAAACCCGCCGTCGATTTCGAAAATCGAACCGGTGGAAAAAGGGAACGCCCAGCGTGCGATCGCGCCGACCGCCAGGGCGACATCCTCGGGTCGGCCCCACCGGTTGATCGGCGCCATGCCCTCGGCCAGTTTGGCGTCGTAGAATGCACGAACCGACTCGGATGAGGTCATGTCCGTTTCGATGATGCCGGGGCTGAGCTCGTAGACATTGATCCCGAACTCCGCGAGGCGCACCGCGAACAGTTTGGTGATCATGCTCACGCCCGCTTTGCTGATGCAATACTCCCCATAGTTCGCGGCCGGCGTATAGCGCCGCAGCGACGAGATGTTGACGATGGCGGCGCGATCCATGGCTTTCCGCCGCACCAGCGCAATCATTTCGTTGGCCACGCGTTGCGTCATGAAGTAGGGCGCGCGCAAGTTGATGTCGAGGATGCGATCGTAACTGGCCTCCTCGGTTTCCAAGATGTCCTTGCGCTGGGCGGGGGCGGCGCCGGCGTTGTTGACCAGAAGGTCAATCCGTCCAAAGCGATCCATGGTCGTCGCCACGATCAGGGCGCGGTCTGCCTTGGCGGTAATGTCGCCTTGAATGATCTTGGCTTCGGAACCTGCTTGCCCTACGAGCGACTTGGTCTTCTCCGCAGCACCGATGTTCTCGCGGTAATTGAGGGCCACGGCGTACTCGGATTTGGCGAGTTCCACACAAATCGCGCGACCAATGCCACGCGACCCGCCGGTAACCAGCGCAACCTTGCGATCTGTCATGATAAAGACACTCCACGTGGAGAAGTCGTCAGCCGCCGGATGGGTTCTTCGGGTCGATCAAAAAAAAGGCTAAGAAAAAACCGCAGGGTGCGATCAACATCCCACGGTCCGCGCAGCACCAGCGATGACAACCCGACCACGCGAGCGAATCTACCCGCTCGCGCCGAGCGCGCTCGCCGGACCCGGCGAGCTAGCGCCTGCCCGCCGCCCCGACCTGACCGTTGGGCTCGGCGTCCTTTTGAATCTTTCGGATGGCCTTGCGTGTTTCGCGACGCTTACGCACGGACGGCTTCTCGTAATAGCTGTGTCGCTTGAGCTCCCGGGTAAGCCCCTCCCTCTGACAAAGGCGCTTAAACCGCTTGAGCATCTGCTGTATGGATTCGTTCCCACGAGGCCTGATCTTGATCACCGTGCAACCTGTCCTTTCAAAACACCAAGGCTTTCGCTACCTCACCTGCGTCGTCGCCGAGGTTCGCGTTCCCATCCTCGATCCAGCGCGAGGCGAGGAATTGGGGAGCTTACCCTATCGAATCGTCTTGTGCCAGTATCGTTTTGAGAGAAATTATGAGCGAAAGCGGAAATTCACAGCCAATTCGGCAGACAGCCATCGGCCAACCGAACGTCCGATAATCCAAAGTGCCCACATCGCGAGGTCCGTTGCGGAAATCGCGACCGCGGGCGCCGGCTGCCAAGCCTACGCAATTTCCAAGATCGATCGGATTCGATTACTGCGGTGGCGTGTGGCGC
>JBHHUB010000399.1:0-1800 GCA_046753625.1 Phycisphaerae bacterium
TTGAAGGTTGAAGATTGAAGGTTGAAGATTGAAGGTTGAAGATTGAAGGTTGAAGATTGAAGGTTGAAGGTCGAAAGTCCAAGGTCGAAAGTCGGGCGATCAAAGGCGCAAGCCCAAAGTCGATAGCCGATAGCCGATGGCCGGTGGCTGACGGCTGCAGGTGAACGGCGTGGAATCTGCGCCGGTGATTTGGTTGGCTGGTCGCCGCATGGTCGGTGTACGGTCGCACCTTTACCCCCGCGGTTCGGATAGATGGACATTCAGAATCCGCTGGGGGGTCAGCTCCGCGAGCTTGTGCACGCAGAGCGCTACGCCGTCAAAAGCCGCCTCATCGTGGTGGATCAGCACGGCCACGGCCACGGCTCCGGCGGTGATCGCCGCTTGCACGCCAGCCGGGGCATCCTCGATGACCACACATCGCGCCGGTGCCAGGCCCAGCGCCTCACATGCCAACGCAAATACCTGGGGATCAGGCTTGCCCCGTGCGACATCATCCCCACTGATGATGGCCTCGAACGCCGCATGAACGCCCACCTCGTTGAGGATCAAATCGATGTTCTGGCGCGGCGCGGACGAACCGATTGCAAGCCGGGCGTCCAACGCCGCCAGACCCCGGATGAGTTCCACGGCGCCGTCGACGACCGGCGGTCGGCCGCGCACGAGGTTGCGGTAGATTTCCTCTTTGCGGTCGGCCAGTGCGCCGACGCGATCCGGCGCCGATACCCCGAACAAATCCGGAATAATGTCGCGGTTTTGCCGGCCGAAGGTGGCGTGAAACTGCGCGCGCGTCAGGCCGGCGCCCTGTTCCTCCGCCAATCGTCGCCAGCTCTGAAAATGAAGTTCCGCGGAATCGATGAGCACACCATCGAGATCAAAAATCACACCGAGCGGCGCGTCTCTTGTTGCCATCATGCGTTTGCCGTCCTTTGTTGGGAGTAGCTATCAGCCGTCAGCCTCGACTTTCGACTTTCGACTTTCCAATCTTTATCCTTCCCGACCGCTGGACCGTTGTCCTACATAGCGCCGATACCTATCGTGTGCAAGCGTAACCTGGAGAAGATTTCCTGGAAGGGTCCACGGCAGCAGAAACGGCAAGAATCATGGCGAATGCCGCAACCTTATCTCCTTCCGGCGATCCGACGACGACGCGCGGCGCGATCCTGCCCGCCGGCTTGGTGGTCTTCATCCTGGCGATGATGCTGTACGGAGCCTCCGCATCTCGCGGCATTCAGTGGCAAGATCGCGGCGCCAACGTACTGCGTATCATCCAACAGCAACCCGTAAGTGAACTCGGCCTGGCACTAAGTCATCCGCTGCACCACTGGATCTGCCGGGGCGCCGGCGCGTTGGGTCTGGTCTCACCGCCCTTGGCCACGTCGCTGGTTAGCGCGATGTTCGGTGCGGCCACAATCGCGGGGGTATTTGCTTGCGTTGTGACGCTTACGCAATGTCGGCGTAGTGCCGCGCTGGCCGCGGCCTCCTTGATGCTGGCCAACACGTTCTGGCAAATGTCGGCGCTGGCGGAAGTCTACACGATCACCACGGCCTTCCTCGCGGGCGAATGCTGGTGTCTGATCGCGCTGGCTCGGAGTTCTCGGACGCATTGGCTTGTATTGGCCGCACTGCTCAACGGACTGGGTGTATCCAACCATCTGCAATCGGGCCTGACCGCGCCGGTCTTAGCGGCCATCGCCGTCCATCTCCTGTGGCGGCGTCGGCTCCGTCCGCCAACAGCGGTCGCGGTGCAGCTCGCGTGGCTGCTGGGCGCCGGGCTGTACGGCTTCTATGTCCTGCAAGCCT
>JBHHUB010000400.1:0-1794 GCA_046753625.1 Phycisphaerae bacterium
CCAGAACGAATGTCTTTTGCCAAAGTCGCGCATGTTTCCCACTGTTACAAATTCCTATTGGATCAAGTTATGGGGGACCGTGGCATTCAAATCAGCGTCGATGAGCTTGCTGAGGCGTATTCGGAGACTTACCCCCAACGAAAGCTCCAGCCTCTCCGGAATCCTGCAAATATGGTAACACTTTAGCCATCTGAAGTTGGTCTTGGTTAGAATTGGGTTATGTGTTATAACTGTGGCATCTGAAAAAAGGTACGGATGCCATGTCGATGGTCATGGAGGACATTCCTCTTGGGGCGACGCTCAGCGAGGAGCAGGCTCGCCAGATTTTCTCGGAAGGCGAGGAAGCTGTCGTCTTTGCGCTCTTGCAACTGGCCAAGCAACTGGCCGAGCAAAAAGCCGCGTCGGCGGCTGGCTCGCATCAGACTCCGTCGACGCCGTCGGGCATGAAGCCCCCATATACAAAGCCGCCGCCCAAAGGTCGCAAGAAAAAGCCCGGTCGAAAAAAGGGGCATTCGGGCGCTCGGCGCGAGACGCCGGACCATGTCGATTGGGAGATGGAGCACCAGGCGGATTGTTGTCCCGATTGCGGCGGCCGCCTGAATCGCTGCAGCGAAACGCGCACCCGGTATACCGAAGATATTCCGGACATCGACCCGGAAGTCACCGAGCACACGATCCACCGCGATTGGTGTCCGAAGTGCCAAAAGAAGGTCGAACCGCGAGTGGGCGAGGCCATGCCCGGCTCGACCTTGGGCAATCGCGTGTTGGTCCTCTCGGCCTGGCTGCACTATTCCTTGGGCAATACGCTGTCGCAGATCGCGGAAGTCTTCAACTTTCATCTGCAAATGAAGGTATCCGAAGGCGGTTTGGTGCAGATGTGGTATCGATTGCAGGCGATTTTGTTTGCCTGGTACGAGCAGATTCAGCGGGAGGCGTTGAATTCGGCCGTTTTGCACGCCGACGAAACAAGTTGGCGCGTGGTTGGCAAAACCTACTGGCTGTGGTGTTTTGCGACGCAAGATTTGGCCTATTATATCATCGATCGATCCCGAGGTTCTCCGGCGTTGGCGAAATTCTTCATCCAGGAATTCGGCGGCACGTTGGTGAGCGACTTTTGGGGCGCTTACAATGCCGTGGTCTGCGCATTTCGGCAGAAGTGCCTGGCACATTTGTTTCGCGAGTTGGAACACACCGAGAAGTACAAGTCGCCCGGCGACGACTGGCCGGAGTTCGCCAAAAAACTGCGCCGTCTTTTGGGCGACGCAATTCGGCTCTCGAGAAGACGGGAAGACTTTTCGGCCGAGACGTACGCTTCGCGTCGGGACCGCATACACGGTCGTCTGGCGGAGTTGATCGAGACGCCGTGGGAAGACCCGAACGCCAAACGATTGATCAAGCGTTTCAGGCGTCATCAAGACGAATTGTTCACGTTTCTGGATCAAGAAGGAGTTCCTTTCGACAACAATCACGCCGAGCGAACGATCCGCCCGGCCGTAATCATCCGAAAAAACAGCCACGGCAACCGAAGCCAACAAGGCGCCGACTGCCAAGCCGTGCTGATGAGTGTCTTTCGCACACTCAAACAACGCGGCCACGACCCGATTCGCACCGTTACCGCCGCCCTTGCCGAGTATCTAACCACCGGACAACTACCCCCACTACCACAAACGATTGCCACTTCAGATGGCTAAAGTGTTACGATTTTAGATTCTTGGCTCTTCTCCAGGCGCTCGAATCGTATCATCGGACCAAAGGGAAAGACAAGTATGTGTCTGACAAAGAGTATATTCCCAT
>JBHHUB010000401.1:0-1781 GCA_046753625.1 Phycisphaerae bacterium
TTCACGTTTCTCGACCACCCCGAGGTTCCTTTCGACAACAACGCCGCCGAACGGGCGATCCGTCCGGCCGTGATTATCCGGAAGAACAGCTACGGCAACCGCAGCCAGCGTGGCGCCGACTGCCAAGCCGTCCTCATGTCGGTCTTCCGCACACTCAAACAACGCGGCTACGATCCGATGACTATCATCACCGCCACTTTGACCGAGTACCTCACCACCGGCGATCTTCCCCCTTTGCCCAAATAGTGACTTCACTTGGCTGAAGTGTTACGAAATTCCTAAATCCGCGAAAACAGCACGTCGCTAAGCGGAATGCCCGCTTTAGGCACGAGATCGTTCCCTCGATCCCCGCTCGCCACTGTTGCCAAATGCTCATCATCGCGTCTCCGAAATCGCGGGTCCGCCGAGGCACGCCCAGGTAATCGACCTCCTCCTCCAGATCCTCATACGTGTCGGCGTCTGGGCAGAAGCCCTTGTCGGCGGCTATCGATTCCGGACGGCTGCCGTACTTCGCCTCATGTCGCTCGATGACCATCGGCAGCAGGCCGTCGTCGCCACGGTTTTCCTTCAGCACCACAAAGTCGGTAATGAACTTCTCTTTCGACTGCATCAGCAGCACCTTGTGTCCAAACTCCACCGGCCGACCGCGCCGGCCTCGCATGATCAGTTCCGTGTGCGGCTCGAATATGCTGAATACTTTCTCGCTATTGGGCACCTTTTCACCGTCGAACGCACGCCGCCGCGCCGCGTCGGCCGCCTGACGCATCACCGGCAGATAGTCCGCCAGCATTGCGCCCAGAGCCATCAGCTCCAGGCAAGCCGAACGCTCGGCCCTGGCGACGAAATGCTCCGCTTTTTCCAGCACTTCCTCGACTCGCACGATCAAGGTTTTCATATCGCGGCGGACCTTGCGAAGCCGTTTCTTGCTCGGACTGTTGGAATATCGCGTAACGAACAGGTGCAGCTTCTTGATCTTTTTCACGTGGAATCGCCAGGGGCAACTCAGTGGATCGAATTCCCTTCCACGCGACATTTCCCGGGCGATCACGCGATAGGTGTCCCAAAGCAGGCTCGAATCGGTCGGCCAGTGGATGTTGCATTCGGTCACCGTGGTGTCGGTTCGAATATGGTCGGTCGAAACGGCCCCGTCCGCGACGGCGCCCAACGCCAGCACGTGGTTCATCATCTCCCAGGTCTCGGGCTCGATCGCGCCATACGCCTTGTTCAACAGGGTGAAGTCGATGGTTGGCTTCTTGATCAGACGACAGAAGTTCTGCAGCGTATCACTTTCGGCGATCCGCACCGACGCCTCGCGGTAGTCGAGTCCTTCACGCTGCATGACGAGGATCGCGCGGAACAGGTTCTCACTGGTGAAATCGGCCTTACGGCCGCGCCGCGAGGTTGCCGTGCTAAGTTTCGCCAGATCGCGGTGAGCCATTTCGAGAATTTTGGGATGTTTATCCAGAATCTCGCCGATCTCCTTGTATTCATTGCGATATTCACGTACAATCTTATTCAGTTTCTGGTTGTCATCTGGTCCAAACGCAAGAACAGCTTCGGCTTTCAAACGCATCGTTGTCCTCCTTGATTATTTCTGTTTTCAATAGGATAGCGATGCGTTACTTTTTGACAATCCCAACCCACACAAAACTCCTTGGCCAACTTTCTGAATTTATCAACAGAAACTAGCTACCCCAATTTCTAAGCCTGACATAGCACTAGGTTCTCCGCGACCACTGGTCGCGGCTTTGTATCCTGTTCCCCCGCTCCCCTGTTCCCCC
>JBHHUB010000402.1:0-1771 GCA_046753625.1 Phycisphaerae bacterium
GTCTGTCTCTTGGCGCCACGGCTTCCGCCTACGGAAGTCGAGTGACTTTTCTTGCAACCATCCATTGTGCTACTCCGCGCCGACGGCGGTCATGGATGCGGACGAGCGATTCTCTGTTTTGCTGACCACCGACGATTACCTCCAGTCTGCATGTGTCATCGAGCCCCAGGTTTCCCTCGCACGGGAGTTTGTCCACGCCCGTCTCTTGGAAGCGGACCCCCGGCGTCCAAGCGTGCGGCGCTGTCTGCGCGACAAGCGTTCTGACCGGTTGTGCCCCATTGGTCCCGACATTTGGTTACTGCCGCGTGCGTCTACGGCCTACGGTTTGCCGAAAAGGTTTCTCTTGGGGAGGGGGAGGGGGTCATCAGGAATTCAGGGAGACGTTCGCTGCCCGTAACCGGCACTGCCTGCCATGCGAGAGACCGGTAACCTGGATGCGTGTCGCGGTTGCCATGAGTAAGCTCACCGCCAGCATCCGGGGAATGGGCTCAGTTACGAATGCGCGGGAGGCCCCGGGGGTCCCCCACTTTCGAGATGCTGTGCGATCGACATCGTACTTGCCGAGACTGGCGACGTGAGGATCGGCGTGCCTCGACGGGGCGCTTTGCGCCGCGCGTGGCCTACGGATTCGGTTGCCCGTTGCGTGATCGTCAGTGGATGGCGGTCGAGTCGGGCCATCCATGCCACCGGGAGCGCTGGAAACCGTAGGCGTGGCACGGAACTCGGCGCGACTCCGGCGCCGCAGATGCGGATTTCGTCATTATGATCCCGCTGCGGGTCAGGTTCCAGGACCCTTAACTGGGCCTCAATCTCCGAGCGGATCCACACCAGCCGACTGGCGAGCCCCCATGGTTATGGGGCGGTCTCCGGCACCGCACCGTCCATGTCATCGACGATGGGCCCCCCGAGCGTCACGACCGGAGCGTCCATATCTTACAGTTAGGAGAGTGCCTACCAGATTTCCCGGGCGCTCATGGGAGCGCCCAATTCGAGTCCGATGCGACGATCGGCGCGAGGGTGTTGGATCGCCGGCACCCAGGGTCAGGAGAAGCCAGAAAAGGGAGAGCCGTTATGACCGGATCGGATTCCGATGCGCACGCGATAGATGTGGCAAAGCGTAGAATGGCGGTTAGTCGTAAGGAGCACGTCGCCTTGTTCCACAGCCAGTTGATTCCTCTGGTCAAGCGGAGCGACATCTACCTACCTCGGATCGGCGACGGTGACGAGGAGCGTTTCGCGGTCAACTTCCGCAAGACGTGGCGCCGTTTGGGGAAGGACGTGCGCGGGCGCCTCACGGCCTACTGGCGCGACCCTGACCTTGTATACATGGCTCTTCAGCCGGTGTTCCCCACGATCGAGGTGCTTAACGATTGGCCGGAGCGCTGTGAACGTGACCTTGCCCGCTGCTGCAAGAACGGCCATCACTTCCGTTTCTGGGCGCCCGCCGTTGACGCCATGCCCGACCACCTGGTACAGACGCTGATCGCACACGAGTTGGCGCATGCCTACCGCGCGAGCGACGGCACATTCGTCATGGACCCGCAGAACCTGCCTACAGCGGACGAGGACCGGAATGACGAGTTTGAAACGATGCGGCTCGTGTGTTACGAATGGGGATTCGACGACACGGAGCTGGACGATTGGGCGACCAGCTATATGGGCGACGTTCTTTCGGATTACGAGGAGCGGATGGACTGCTGATTGGGCGGCGTGAAACAGCGTGGCGCGGCACGGTTGATGCCGCGTAATCCAATTGGTCTTCTCGCGTCTC
>JBHHUB010000403.1:0-1770 GCA_046753625.1 Phycisphaerae bacterium
GAACCTGAGCGTCGAGAGAGGCGAGAAGGTCCTGTTCGATGACATTCGCTACTTCTTCTACATCACGACCCGAGAGGACCTGTCCGCTGCGGACGTGGTCTTCCTCGCCAATGACCGTTGCGATCAGGAGAACCTGATTGAGCAACTGAAGAACGGCGTGCAGGCCATGCGGATGCCCGTGGACAACCTCGTGAGTAACTGGGCGTACATGGTGTATAGTGGACCCCAAAATCTGGGCCACGAGATGGTCGCTGATAAGGTAGCCTATCGACATGGAGAAAACCACCGGAAAGACGCGGAAGCGATACTCGGCCGAGCAGAAGGCCCGGCTGGTCGTGGAGATGCTGAAGGAAGAGCAAACGTTGTCGCAGTTGTCGGCGACGCATGGTGTTCATCCGAACCAGATGCGAAAATGGCGCGCTCAGGCACTGGAGCGGCTACCGAGTGTATTCACCGACCAGCGGCAGTCGCTGCGGGAGTTGCAGGCAGAGCATGAGCGAGAACGCACCAAGCTGTTTGCGGAGATCGGCCGCCTGACCACCGAATTGCGGTGGCTCAAAAAAAAAGGTGGCCTCGAGTTTCTCTAAAGCCGAGCGGGCGGCGCTGGTAGACTGGAATTGCACCGAACTGCCTCTGCGGGTGCAATGCAAGCTGCTTGGTCTGAACCGGTCGAGCCTCTACTATGGACCCAAGGTTCCATCACCGGAGGAGGTAGCGCTGAAGCATCGGATCGACGAGATTTACACAGCTCATCCGTTCTACGGCTCGCGGCGGATCACCGCGGTCTTGCGACGAGAGCGTCCAATCAACCGGAAAGCCGTCCAACGTTGAACTCTGCGAGTTCCACGGCACATGCGCGAGATGGGGATCGCCGGGATCTGCCCGGGTCCCAATCTCAGCAAACGTGCCCAGCAGCACCGCATATTCCCGTATTTGCTGCGGCATCTGACCGTGACAGGCCCGAACCATGTCTGGGGAATCGACATCACCTACGTGCGACTCCGCCACGGCTGGCTGTACCTGGTGGCTGTGCTGGATTGGTACGCCCGGTACGTTCTCAGTTGGGAACTGGACCAGACCCTGGAGATGCCCTTCGTCCTGGCTGCCGTGCGGGGTGCCTTGGAGCGAGCCACGCCAACGATCATGAACAGCGATCAAGGAAGTCACTTCACCAGCTCCCAGTACCTCGAACTCCTCCAAGCCGCCAACGTTCAGATCAGCATGGACGGCAAAGGCCGCGCTCGCGACAACATCTTCACCGAACGCCTCTGGCGAACGGTCAAGTACGAGGAAGTTTACCTCCATGACTATATCACGCCGCGAGAAGCGCGTCAGAGCCTCCGGCACTACTTCGAGTTCTACAACCATGAACGACCGCACCAGGCGCTGGGATATCGAAGCCCAGCGGAAGTCTACAACGCAGAGGAGGTGTTCTGTCCCAAGCCCGAGGTGAACGACGGGGCTGTGGACAACTCTCCGCTATCTCGGGCTCCGAGTTGTCCACAGCCCCTCCGCTGGTTCCACTGACGAAACCAACGAAAGGAGAAGGCACCTTAAGAAAGTCCTCCCTCTGGCCTTGACAATGGGGTCCACCTTATTCAACAGCGGCGTCTCCACAACCACGGGCGGGGGCCAAGCTACCACGACCCTCACTGCCGATACCACGCAACCACCGGCAGGCGGCGTGCAGGTGAACGCCTACTCGGGCCTCGCCGCCGCCAGCGTCAGTCTGAGCATCCCAACCTCCGGGGCCGGCGAGCCGTTTATCAA
>JBHHUB010000404.1:0-1766 GCA_046753625.1 Phycisphaerae bacterium
GACAGGGCGTCGGGCGACAGCAAAGACCTTGCCGACGCGCCGATGCGGGAAATGCTCTACAGGACGATTTCCGAGACGGTACTGCGGATCGTCGGCGCGCAGGGGCATGTGTGGGCGAGCCGAGCCGAGGCCGACCGCACGCGGAGGTTGTACGTCGAGGCGGCGGAGCGTAGAGAGCGGACACGGCGAGCCACATACAGACTGCGCGGCGCGATAGCCGAACCCTTCGCCGAATGGCTCGACGGACTCTACCGGAAGCTGCGTCACCGAGCTGACATCGGCGGGCTGTTTTTCCTGTCTACCACGATCCTGACCTGCTGCCCGCAGAAGGGGAGTACCCGGAAGCCGCACGATTTCTTCCTCCGCGATTGCCACGGCAACACGCGAATCAGGATCGTCCCCCAAGCTCGCGTGCAGGGACGCGACGGGCGACGTAGCGTACACTGGGTCACTGAGGACAAACACAAGCTGTTCATGCGAATTCTCTGCGCCACAAGGATCGACGGCACGCCGCGCGTGCGCATCGTGCGGCCCGCCGTCCGATCCAACCGGGACAACACCCAAGCCCTCATCATCGACGCCAGCAAGCTGCCCATCGACCGCCCCCAGCCGCCTGTTTGAGTCGCGCATCCCATCCCCCCATCAACACGACCCCGACGGAGCCTGCCCACTCGGCTCGGCGACAACCGTGGGCGGCAAGAAAATGGCGTCGGATAGAATGCGAAGTGGGGATGCCACAGAACATAAGGAGGAGAACGATGACGACGCAACTGACAGGCGACAAGGCAGCATCGTACACGGGACTGACCGCACAGCTCAGGGGAGTAGGGGGCCTTCCGGCGGTAGCGGCCCAAGAAATCGCGGGCGAAAAAAACGAGCCAGCTAGAATAGGATATGTGTTAGCCGGAGATGTCACTTTCAATAAGGAGGAAAAGAGAGATGCATGACGACGCTTCAAACTATCCGATTGGTATGTGTCCTGAGTGTGATAAACCGCGCGATTATGAATATCGTAACCTCGGCAGGGAGCAATGGGCTTTCTGTACCGAACATAAGCGTAAGTGGCAATTCGGAGAGAACCTGTTTTCAAGCTGGCGATACGAAACCGAGGATGACTGGTGGCGGAATGTCGAGTTCTTGAAGGACTATCGCGAGTGAGGTCCGACTCTTGACTGAACATCATATTATGGATGCTGGTGTGTACGTCGCCGCCGAGGCCAGGGTCGCTGGCGGCTGCGTCATGCACATTTGGCTCGCCGAAGGATTCGATGCGCGGGGGAGTGATTGGGAATAGTGTGGTCTTCCCGCTGGGTTGGTCGCGCCGCGTTGTATTGTGTTCGGCACGCTCGCGCGCCGTAGTGATATCACCGGGCTGGCCCGTATTCGTGGCTCGACCAGGATGCTCGACCGCCCGCCGTTGCGGGGCGCGCTTCCGAGCTTGGGCCGATAATCGGGGCGATGGTCGCTTCTTGGTGGGGGCTGGCTCAGCTCTTGTCACGAGACCCCCGCCCCCTCCTTGAGGGATAGGTCATGTTCGTGAACGAAGGATGAACCAGCCAGGAGGTAGACAAGGTATAGCTGAGCGGCTCTAGCTGGAGAACTCGCAACGATCAGCGCTGCCCAACGAGTTCGATACCGTAAACAAGGACGGGATGTACGCATGATGAGACGGTCGAAGACCGAGGAAAGCCACCCCGAAGAGCTAGACCTTTACAACCTCCACAATCTCACCCGCGAGGAGAGAGAGAAACTGGCATACGTCGCGC
>JBHHUB010000405.1:0-1761 GCA_046753625.1 Phycisphaerae bacterium
GGACCAGGGAGAGATTCTCAAAGTCGGCCGTCTCGGTCACGCCATCCCACACGCCACTGAACGCCGAGTAGACCCGAACCATCTTCCCGTGCATGTAGCTTGGAATCGCCGTCGTCAGGGGGTAGTCGTCCAACGAGATCGCCGAGTCGTCAATGTCAACTGGCCGCCGACCGGGGTGAATGCCCGTGCGCCCCTCCGTCAGAATGTCCCGGCCGACCACAATGGACGCTTGCCCTTCGCGCAGGGACGACCGATCCTGGCTTACATCCAGGTCTAGCTGGCGCGTCGGGAGCGACACCTCAACTTGCCGCTCGCCGCCTTTTTGGAATGACCTGCTTGGCATCAGTTCGCCTCATTTGCTAAATAGACGCGTGGCATAATGCTCCTACAAAATTGCCTCGCGCTTTCGATCCGCAAACCCCGCGCCCAACGTGATCCCCCGCCAATCGTCAATCGCCCTGGGGTACATGCACTGCTTATCAAACTTCTGGCGTATCGTAATTGCGCTGAACCCGCTCGGCTGTATGTACGCCACAACATACACTATCCTATCGCCGCTCTTCCAGCTTGTTGGCGCCTTGTTGGTAAACGTAATGGTATGCACGCCGGTTGTCATCGCAGTCGGCAAGCCATAAGTGGCAATGGTCTCCACCGCGTTGCCTGCGCTGTCCTCATGGCAAATCCAAAGCCCGCTCAACTGAACCCGCGAACTGCCGAACGTAATGTTCAAATCAACGTCCCAAGTGCCGGGCACCAGCGACGGCTCATTGTCACCCATGCCGGGATTCCCAACCCAATTGACGTACACCCGTCCCATGGCATCGTTCGGTACAGAGAACGCGTGATTGGTGGTCCCGGCCCCGTTGTCCATCGCAGAGGACACCGCGCTCGCATGAACGGACCCGCTGCCACAGTGGGCCGAAAGCGTCGGCGGACTGCCTGTAGGATCGCTTTGCTGAAAGCCCGCAAATGCCATTAGTCATACGTCCCGGAAATAAGCAACACCAAATCGTTGACCGCCCCGCTCACCGCCACCGCGTCGTATACGAGGATCGAATCCGCTGGAACAGTGGCATCATCGAAGGTCGTGTAGCTCGCATTGGCCGACACCACCTTATCGCTCGTCCAAACTTTCGTTTCGCCCACCGATGTCAGATACGACCCCTCCGCTCGCTGCTTCAGGTTGAACGTAACGCTCGTACCGCCTTGGATTTCCGCACGCACCTTCGTGATCGTAACGGCCTCCGGAAACCCCTCGATGGTAAATTCGTCCGCCGCTTTCGGGTCGGGAATATGAACCGTCCGATGCCACTTGGGTATTGTCGCCGTGGCCGATTCGAGCGCCGCAATCGCCTGCTTGACGCGCTGCGCCGTCCAACCGCGCCGCGTCGTTGACGTGCCCGCTTCGGCTTCGGCCTGCGATACGACACTCACTTGATTGTTGTAAGCCGTCTCGATCTCTGCGTCCGACTGGTCCGCCGTCGATCCGTTTTCGACGTTCAGGATCGTCCGAGCCGTAGCTGCGCTAAGAACCTCCACGTTACCCGTCGCCGCTGTGTCCCGCCCGAGAAACGAATCGGTAGCCATCTGGGCCATCATAGCGAGCGTCACCTTGTTGGCGCCGATAACGGTGGCCCCGTCGCCGGTACTGGTCACGTCGCCCGAGTGGTTCGGGTGGGTGTAGTTGTTCGCCCCGGACTCAATGCCGTCCAGCTTAGTACCGTCCACCGACACGTCCCGACCGTCTACTGTACCCAACAC
>JBHHUB010000406.1:0-1737 GCA_046753625.1 Phycisphaerae bacterium
CAGGAATAAACTGGACAATTCGACGCGAACCGATTCTGGTAGGGAACGGCCTCGGTGCCGTTCCGCAAATCGGTGGCGAACAGTGCGACGGACCTCCACCGGAACGCCACAGAGGGCGTTCCCTACGGTTAAAAGTCTTCACGTTATTTCTGCGCGGTTCCTATCACTACAGCGCACCTTGATCGCTTGGAGGCGGTCTACTGGAGCGCAGGTTGTTGAGGTTGATTCCGAGTTGTTCCAGTCTGTTTGTGGTGGTTGCTGTATGGCAACGACGGGCTGTGGCGTTCCGCGTCTGATGGTATTGGAGGATTTCGGCCGTTTGCTCCAGGCGATGACGTCGAGAGGCGCGGGGCAGTGGCAAAGACTCGATCAAAGCGTTCGCGGCTCGGTGGACCTGGTACAACGTGACCTCTGGATTTTTCCCCCCGCAGCCGACTCGTCTGTCGGGCCAGGAATAAGTGGCTGACTTGCGTGAGATACAAATGCCGGCACAACGACTGATAATTGCGGACCTCGAAATGGCTCAGGCCCAGTTTGCTTTTTTCGTCCTGCAAGCAACGTTCGATCGGCCAGCGGGCAAACCCCACATGAAGAAGCACTTCCAGCGGAACACCCGGCGACGCATTGGACAGAAAGTATTTCTCGTCCGTGGGGTCCAGCACATTGCGGGCGTGGATCAGCCACCACGGGCCAAACACCCGTCCCTGACATTCGTGCCAGACCGGGATCGCTCGCACCTCCCAGACCATCGGTCCCTTCTCGGTGTCCTTGATGTGGAAACGGGTCCACGGCTGATGGCGGACGTGACGCGAATACCGACACAGATTCTCCGCCGTGCTCACTGGCCGCGCTGGTGGCCGGCCCGGATCGCACGACCAGCACGCCAGGTTTCGCGGGATTTCCAGCACAAACCGCTGAGGACGCTCGAGCAGCCCCTCGATAAATCGCGGCTTCTCCGAGTACCAAATGTCGGCCGTGATCCAGCCGAACGACAACCCGTTTCGTGCCGCCTGATCGAGTTGCTCCAACGCGATGTCGTACTTCGGCCGGTAGACCACCTCCTCGGGAATCCCGGCCTGCTCACACCGCCGCCGGTCCTCATCCCAGCACCGCGGCAAATACGGCGTGCTATCGACCATCGCGCGAAACGTGGTGTCGAAGCTGCTGAACGTCAAATGCACGCTGACCACACAGTTGTCGATCTTCCCGGTGCGGCCGCAGTACTGCCGGTTCACGCACGCCGTCTGACGCCCTTTCTTCGGATGACCGGAATCGTCCAAGATGCCGATGCTCTGCGGTTCGCGCTCGTCGCCGGCCACGATCTGCTGCACGCGATCACGCATCCGTGCCTGATCCCAGACATCCGTCCGCAGAAACTCCTGCAGCGTCCGCGGCACCAACCCCGCCGCCAAAGCGATTGGCTCGACGCTCTTGCGCGGCAGCTCACTGAGTTGTCCACGAATGTATTCCGCCATGTGACCACGCGGCTCCGACCGCCCAAAACAATCCCCGAATTCGTCCAGATAATCCGCCAGTTCCGGACCCAACGATAAGATCTGCTCCACGTTCATTCTCGACTCCTTGCAACATCCTTGGTGCAATGGAGTTCCGGTCATAATCAAAATCGCAAACTACCGCAAGGTGCGCTGTAGTGCTACGTAGTATCACCATTCTGCCGAGCCTGAAACTCACCCACAGCCAGTTGCAGCTTGATGTCAGGATCGCTGGCGAGATCGG
>JBHHUB010000407.1:0-1732 GCA_046753625.1 Phycisphaerae bacterium
CGGCTCAACTACCGCGAGGAGAAACGCATTCCATACCCTGCCCCGGCCACTGCCTGACGAAGAAGCATTGGATGTGTCGCTTCTAGGCTACCCTCAGCGCACGATCCCCCCATGCTCGCAGCATTGTAAGCGGAAACACCGCGTTTGTTCAAGTAGTCGGAATAATATTCGGGCCTAGGCAAATCGATTATCGGTCGTTGCCAACCGACCGACATCGCGCGCGCCGGTCCACATGCAGCATAACCGTACGTGCCTTTCGGATTACAGTCCGACTTTGACGAGCGGCGCGCGCGATCACGGACTTCTGCAAGCCCGCGCTGAATGCCCCCCCAAGAGGATCAGATCGCGGGCTTGGGCCGGCGCGCATCCCCACCTTGGCACTGAACCGATTGGAGCATTGCAGGATATTGACACCATCGACCCCGCAGTCGCCCGACGTCACGGCTTGGCCAAACTCGCGCACACGAGTTCCTTATCGTTGCGTGCGAAGACGTGCCGGTTGGCGAAGGCGGGATGGGACCAGCAAACGCCGCCGCGCTGGCGCAGTTGCCCCTGACTCGGGTCAATGAGCTTGGCGCGGCTGATTTCGCGAAATCCTTCCGGCGATAATTGAGCGATCAGCAGCTCACCGCGTTCGTTGAACATCCAAACTTTGTCGCCATTGGCTACGATGTGAATGGTGGCCCAGCGAGCTCGGGGCACCGCGTCGAGGCTCTCCCAGACGCGCGCACCGGTCTTGAGCTTCAAACAGCGCAACTCGCCGTAGCTGTCGACCCCGTAGATATACTTGCCGGACAAAAGCGGCGTCGAGATGATCGACTGCAACGCTTGAGTCTCTCGTTCGCTGGGGCCAACGCGTTGCCATACCTTGGTCACGCTGGGTTTTCCCTTGCCGAGCTTCAGCAGCAGCGAGCCATCGAAGAAATTGGTCAGGAAGAGCTTGCCGTCATGAAACACCGGATCGGCAATGCCGATGATCATTTGGCGCGCCGGAAAGGGGTATTTCCAGAGCAGATCGCCCCGGTTCGGGTCGAGCCCCACGACGTTCTCGCCCGTGTAGCACACCAAAACCCGCCGACCGGCCTGATCGATGATCAGCGGCGCCGAATACGATGCCGGATCGTCAAGGCTTCGCCATCGTTCCCGGCCGGTGAGCCGATCCAACGCGATCACACACGCCCCAGGCGAGCCGCCGATCTGCAAAATGACCAGGTCGCCCTCGATCAGCGGCGCCCCCGCGATGCCCCAAATGGGCATCCGTATCGAATACTCGCGGTTGAGATCCTTGGCCCAGAGCACCGATCCGGTGGCCGCGTCCAGGCAGTGCAGGTTCCCCATTGTCCCCAAGGCGTAGGCCCGGCCATCGTGGATGGTCACGGCCGCTCGGGGTCCGGCGTCGTAGCTGACCCCGCGATACTGACAGGCATAGGAAAACGTCCACAACCCCTCGCCGGTGCGCTCGTCGAAACAGTGCACGCGTTCGACCTGCTTGGGCTCGACGACGCGGTCGGTCACGTATACGCGCCCTTGGGCCACCGTCGGCCCGCTGTATCCGCTCGAAATCGGCGCCCTCCAAACGAGATCCAGCCGGGGCTTATCAAAATGATCCACAAGTCCCGTTTCAGGCCAGACGCCGTTGCGTGTGGGACCGCGCCACTGAGGCCAATCCGCCCCGCGAACCAGCGTGGATGCAAGAGTTAGCCCTAAGCAGACTTTCAAAGCCAGGCGCATT
>JBHHUB010000408.1:0-1724 GCA_046753625.1 Phycisphaerae bacterium
ATCCCCTGTCCTAACGGACGTGAGGGTTCGATTCCCTCCTCGCCCAATCGTGCCAATTCTTTGTCATTGCAAGAAACCGCAGTAGACCGCAAACCGTTGCCGTTTACGGGTTTACCGATTTCGGCATTTTTTGCTTGCGACGTATTACGGGCCATTGCGGCCGAATGCTGCAGCGCTTTTTGCAGCGCTTTGTCGGGTGCCATCGCTTCGCCCGCCGCCGCGTTGAAATGATCGTCGGTCACTTGCAGGTAATGCTTCATGGCGACCGCTTGGCTATTGCCGATCCACGCGCAAACCACGTGGGCCGGGAAGGATTCCGCCAATTCCGTTTCCCTCGTGCTCCGAAGGTTCTGCCAGAGTTTCGGCCAGGGGGTCAGCCCAGCCCGTTTGACGATCCGCAGTAGCTCGGTCCGCAGGTTGGGGGTCGATGTCGGATAGCGGGTGATGACGCGCTCAGTGCCCGGCTCAGCGGCTTCGAATACATCCCGCAGGTAGGGCAGTATCGCAGGGAAGATCGGCACCACTCTGGATTCCCCACCCTCGTGGTGCTCAGTCTTGGGGGATCGGACCGTCATCCGTCCGCGTGCCCAATCGACGTCTTCCCACCGCAGGCGCAACGTCTCGGACGGACAGCGCAACCCGCCCCACCGGGCCAACGCAAAGATCAGCCGCCATTGGGCATCAGGGCAAGAGTCCAGGACCGCCGCCGATTCTTCGACAGTCACGAAATGCATCCGGTCGGTGTTGCCGCGCACCGCCGCAGGTAGGTCGGTAAACGGATTCCGCTGGATCATTTCCCGGCGCAGGGCCACAGAAAAGAATTGCTTAGCGATTCCACACCGCCGCCGGATCGTATTCTCCGCCAAACCCTGCGCGACCAGGTACAACCGCCACCCGTCCGCGTCGCCGGCCGTGATGTCCCGCACCGGCTTGCACGCCCCAAAGTAGCCAATCAGGTTGCGTCTAGTGTGCCCGTAGACCGTCTTGGTGCTTCGCTTCACATCGATCCGGCTATCGGCGTACCCGTCCAGGAACGCCGCCAGCGTCGCCGATTCCCTCTTGGGGACAAGTCCCGCTCTGGCCAACCGATCGCGCAGCACATCATCCAGCGATGCCACCCAACGGGCCGTTTCGTCGGCCAGGGCGTGCCCGGTCAGGTTGGATGCGACAAGATGTTCAATCTTCAGCTTGACCGCCATGGCTTGCTTTGCCGTCGTCTTGCCCAGCCGGACGGACCGCCGATGCCCATCCGCCGCTTTGAATTGGATCATCCGATGCCCGTTCGGTTGCGTCGTAATGCTCGCCATGATTACCCGTCCTTCCGTTTCTTTACTGCCCGAAGCTCCAACCCCAGCGCTTTGCACAGCCTCGATGCCGTGGTCGTCTTCAACGATCCACCGTGAACCACACAGGAATAGGTACTCCAATATGCGGCGCCCGAAACCTTGCTCAGTTTCAAAATGCTCCACCCGGATCGCTTGAACGCCGCCCGTATCGCCTTGCACAGATCGTCCGATTCTTGTTTTGCCTTGCTCATAACACTACCATTGTATCACACAAAAGATATCTTGTCCAGGGTCATCTTGCGGAAAAGTTGCTCGAGCGCCACCCGTTGGGCCGTGGATTCGCTCAATCCGCCGTCAATCGTGCAGATCGCCAGCCGCTCATTAAAGCACTCCCGCAGGTCGTCAACCGCGTCTTGGGCCGCGTCGATGATCCGGTCG
>JBHHUB010000409.1:0-1714 GCA_046753625.1 Phycisphaerae bacterium
ACCAGGATGGTGTCCCCGATGCCTGCGACAATTGCGTGTTGGATGCGAACGGCGACCAACTGGATGCGGACGCTAATGGCATCGGTGACGCGTGTGACTTTGCGCTCCCGCCTACGACGGTCACGCTGCTTCCGCCTTCGACGCTTACAATCCGTGACACTTACGGAAGCGACGCTCTGGAGCTAAGCGACGGCACGGTTTGGGAGGTGACGTTCGGTTTCACCTTCGGCTGGTTTGCGGGAGATCGGGTGGACGTCGATTTCTTTACTGTCACGAACCTCGACCGAAACGAATCGGTGACAGCATCCAAATTCGGCACAGCCATTACACACACCTCAATACTTCAGGTGTCCTTCGGAGGCCAGTTCGTCGATCTTCTGGACGGGACGTCTTGGGAAATCGACACGTTTGATAGAATCGCGGTTTCCTTCTGGGTGACTAGTCCTCGCGTGGTCGTCGTCGAGAAGTCCTTGTATTCCCATTCTCTCGTGCGCGAGTCAGACGGGAAAATCGTCCGGGCAAGCCCCTTGCCATGACAGACTGCATCAGAAATTATGACAACCGGCATTACTGCGGACAAGAAGAGCGCCGGCATAGATCGGCCTACGGCAATGGATGAAAGAGCCTGACATGGTAGCGGCTAGCAACCGGCCATACCTCCGGGCCATGCCCGGGGATCCGCGAGACGGGGTTCGCGCGAGGCGTTGACAGGGAAAAAGGCCGCACGCCGATCATTTCTGCCGCAAAAACCCGAATGCCTCGCCAACCTGCCCGTGCCCCCCGCCGTTCTTGTCGGGCGCAATCTCCGCGGCGCTCGCCAAGGCGGACCCCGCGCCCTATCATCTCTGCCATGTCGCTTGTGGTGCAAAAATTCGGAGGTACGAGCCTGGCCGACGCGGAAAAGATCCACCGGGCGGCGCGCCGGGCCATTTGCGCCAAGCTCGACGGGCACCACGTCGTACTGGTCGTCTCGGCCATGGGCGGCACGACCGATCAACTGATCGCCTTAGCCCAGGGCGTCTGCCCGGACCCGCCCAAGCGAGAGCTGGACATGCTTCTGACCACCGGCGAACAGGTTTCCATAGCACTGATGGCCATGGCGATTCACGCGGCCGGGCACCGCGCGATCAGCCTGACCGCCGCTCAGCTCGGCCTCTTCACCGACAGCGCCCACACCCGCGCAAGAATTCAGACCATCAGCCGGGATCGCATCGATCGCGAGCTTTCGTCGGGCAACATTGTGATCGTCGCGGGCTTTCAAGGAGTCGATGAAAGCGGGGAAATCACGACCCTCGGCCGCGGCGCGTCGGACACCACGGCCGCGGCGCTGGCGGCGGTGCTCGAAGGCAAGGTCTGCGAAATCTACACCGACGTCGACGGCGTGTATACGACGGACCCGCGCGTAGTTCCCAAGGCACGCAAGATCGACGCCATCAGTTACGACGTCATGCTCGAGATGGCGGCCACCGGCGCGGGCGTGATGCATTCTCGCGCCATCGAATTCGGCAAGAAGTTCAACGTGCCCATCCACGTGCGCAGCGCGCTGACCGATGCGAAGGGAACCATGATTATGGCGGAAACACCGGGAATGGAAGCTGTGGCCGTGCGCGGCGTGACCTTGAAGGAAGATCTGGCGATGATCTCGCTCAACGGCGTACCGAACACCACGGGCATGGCCGCGCGCATCTTCGCGGAGGTCGCCAGGCGCAACCTT
>JBHHUB010000410.1:0-1713 GCA_046753625.1 Phycisphaerae bacterium
CGACGAATGGCGGGAATTCCGAAACCCTTCGCAACACGGCTTCTATCATAAACCGGCAAGGCAGACTCGCAAGAGCGGCTGACCTCGTCGGGTTTCAGTCCTCACAGAGGCAGATAAAGTATTCGACCGCTCCATTCCGCTTGCTCGCTGCACTCAACCAGTAGCAGTATCTCCTGAATGGCCTGACGTAACCGTTCACAGGTCGTGGTAGTGGGAAATTGGTCTTCCACAAATCGGCGGATTTGAGCATGCTTCCCGCCATGAGTGGGGACCACAAGCGTTTGACAATTCCGCCGGAACTCGAGGCCGAGATGACGTCGGCGGTGCGGGCGTTTGTCGAATCCTTGTTGGCCGTGATTCGAGATCAGCAACGGGAAATCGACGAGTTGCGCACCCGGCTGGGTAAAACGCCGCAGAATTCGTCGTTGCCACCGTCCAGCCAGCATCCGCATGCCAAGCCGGTTCCGCCCGCCAAGCCGAGGTCGCCGCGGAAGTCGGGCGGGCAGCCGGGACATCCCAAGCACGAGCGGTCGCTGATTCCCACGGAGCAGTGCGATCACGTTGAAATCCTCAAACCCACCGCGTGCCGTCGTTGTGGTCGGCCTTTGGTCGGCGATGACACGGAGCCGTTGCGACATCAGGTGTGGGAGCTGCCGGAGATCAAGCCGGACGTCACCGAGTACCAGCGGCACCGTTTGACCTGCCTGTGTTGCGGCGAGTCGACCACGGCGTCGCTGCCGGACGGCGTCCCTGGTGGGCAGAGCGGGCCGCGGTTGGTGGCCTTCGTGTCCTTGCTGATGGCCTGTTTCCGCCAGAGCAAACGCCGGACGGCGTGGTTCTTGGAAACGTTGCTCGGTCAGCCGTGCAGCACGGGCCTGACCGTCAAGCTGCAGAACGTGGCGACCGACGCCCTGCGGCCCTGCTACGAAGAACTGTGCGGGGCCTTGCCCGAGCAACCGCACGTCCACGCGGACGAATCGCCCACCAAACAGGGGCGGAGCAAAGCGTGGTTGTGGGCAGTCGTGGCCACACAGTTCACCGTTTTCACGCTGCGAACCACCCGTGCGGCAACGGTCATCAAAGAACTGCTGACGGAAGACTATCGCGGCGTGGTGACCTGCGACCGTGCGAAGATGTATCTGTGGGTGGAACTCATCCAGTGGTGTTGGGCCCATCTGAAACGGGACTTCCAGGCCATGCATGATGCAGGCGGCCGGGCGAAGACGATCGGTCGCCGGTTGCTCGACTTGACTGATGAGCTGTTTCATCAGTGGCATCGGATTCGGGACGGCACTTTGACACGCCGCGGATTCAAGCGTCATCAGAACCGTCTCTACGGCCAAGTCTATTTGGCCCTGGAGGACGGCGAGCGCTGCCGTCACGGGCCGACCGAAGCGACGTGCCGGGAATTGCTGGGCCGCTACGATGCTCTGTGGACCTTCGCCGAGCACCCCGGCGTCGAACCGACCAACAACGCCGGCGAACGAGCGTTACGCCACGCCGTCATCTGGCGCAAGCTGAGTTTCGGCACGCAGAGCGTCTCGGGCAGCCGTTTCGTGGAGACCCTGTTATCGGTTATCGAAACCTGCCGGCAGCAAAACCGTCCCCTCTTCCCATTCGTCACCGACGCCGTCCAACGGCACTTCGCTCACCTCCCCGAGGCGGTTGCGTTGTAGGTGGTGAATTGGGGCCGGCGTTGGGGTCGCGGGGTGG
>JBHHUB010000411.1:0-1705 GCA_046753625.1 Phycisphaerae bacterium
ACTAGCGGGGGCAGGACTCGAACCTGCGACCTCCGGGTTATGAGCCCGACGAGCTACCAACTGCTCTACCCCGCAGTCGTCAACGCATAATCTAGCCGCCTCCTGCCGCCTGTCAACTACGCCCGCCTGCGATATCCAAGTCGATCCTTGATCGGCAGCGTCGCTGGGAGTGTGCTATTTTTAGTTGAAATTTGAGACGAACGGCTCCATGAATGACGGTGGTTTTTGGCAAATCCATCAAACAAGGAGCCGTGTCATGAGGAAGGTCGTACGGATCGGAGCAAAAAGCAAGCGTGGACGCAAGCAGCCGGCTATGGAGGCTGAGGGCGGTCGGCTTGAGATCGACGCCCGGGCGGAGTTGATCCAGGCCCTGATTCCCATCGGTCTGGAGGCGGTCAGCGAGCTTCTCCAGCAGGAGGTCGTTTCATTGGTTGGCACGCGCTACAGCCGCGGCGGCGGCGAGGTCGACTACGCCCGCTGGGGCCGACAGCGGGGCTCCGTGTACCTGGGTGACCAGAAGGTGGCGGTGACGGTCCCTCGGGTTCGCAATCTCCGGCGTGGTCAGGAAGTCCCGCTGGCTTCGTACCAGGCCTTGGGGCGCCCTCGGCGAGCGGAAGAAGCCGCATTGCTCAAGCTGCTCAAAGGCTTGTCCTGTCGCGACTACGAATCTTGCGTGGAGCCGGCGACCGAGACGTTCGGGTTGACGGCTTCGTCGCTTTCGCGTCGTTTCAAACGGGCTAGCGCCAAGAAGCTGGCGGAGTTGACCGAGCGCGATCTCTCGGGCTACGACCTGGTGGCTCTGTTCCTGGATGGCAAGACGTTCGGCGACGATCAGATGGTGATCGGCCTGGGCGTTACCCTGCAAGGGGAAAAGGTGGTTCTGGGCTTCGTGCAAACCGCGACGGAGAACGAGCGAACGTGCTCGGCGTTTCTGCGCGGGTTGGTAGAGCGCGGGCTGAAGATCGATGCGGGGCTATTGTGCGTGATCGACGGCGCCAAGGGATTGCGGAAGGCGGTCGACAAGGTCCTCGGCGACAAGGCCGCCGTGCAGCGTTGTCAATGGCACAAGCGCGAGAACGTGGTGGGCTACCTGCCGACCAGCAAACAGGCCACGTTCCGGCAGAAGCTTCAGCGGGCCTACGATCAACCCACCTACGCCAAAGCGAAGTCGGCGCTGTCGCGTATTCGTTCGGAGTTGAGCCTGCTGAACGCCTCGGCGGTGGGCAGTTTGGATGAGGGATTCGAGGAGACGTTGACGATGCATCGGCTGGGCCTGTTCAAGGAATTGGGTCGCTCGTTCAAGACGACAAACTGCATCGAGAACCTGAATTCTCTGGTGGCTCAGCGGACCGACAAGGTCGACTACTGGAAGAACGCGGATCAGAAGCACCGCTGGCTGGCCACGGCCCTCTTGGACATCGAGCCGCGGCTACGCAAAGTCTGCGGCTGCAAGCAATTGATCCGCCTGCGCACCGCGCTGCAAACGCATCTGAAAGGCTGCCTCGAACAGGTGGCGTGAACCCATGCAGCCGTTCGCAATTTCAACTAAGAATGGCATTGCCCCGTGAAGCCCGCGCGTGACAAAGTCAGAAATCCGGCGGAACGCCGCCGATGGTGGATGCTTGCGCGGCCGGCACCGGATTATCGAAACGCGGTTGAATCGCTGCCTCGATTCGTGGTCGTTCCGCAGGTCGCCAAACACCGA
>JBHHUB010000412.1:0-1698 GCA_046753625.1 Phycisphaerae bacterium
GTCGCTGATCGACTCCAGTAGTTTTCGATCCTGCTCGGACCATGGCCGCAAGGCGCGGTAACGCGTGCCGTCTTTTCGTGCCGGACGACACACCGTGCCCGCCAACTGGATGATCGGCGTCGACGTGTCCAACGACGCCAACGCTTCGGCATAACGGTCGTTGCACTGCTGGGACACCTCGGCGCGGCGGTGCATGTCGGCCACGCCCTTGCGCATCGCACGCCAAGACTTGGGACCTTCGGGATCGCCTTCACTCGAACGATAGGACGTAAACGCTCCGGGATTCGTGATCGTGGTTTCAATCCGCAAGAGGGAACCGCCCTTGTCGTAGACCTTGACCGAATTGGCGTAAGCCTGATGCTTCACGCGAACACCCTCGGGTCGATCTTTATAGTCGCTAATCACCTCGCCTTGATAACGCCGGTCGGGACGCTTGCCAAGAAACCGCAAGACGTCGCGGCTGCCGAAGGTGGCGATGGCGCCGCGAACCAGTTGCGGATAGATCCTGGCCAAGGCGTCGGACGACGTAAACGCCGTGTCGGTGGCCCACTCCGTCTGAAAAGCCGACCAGTAATACCTCATTCCCAGACCGCGAAACATTCGCCCGTGGGCGGGATTCAATCTTCTTGCCACGGCGTCGAGCATTCTGGGCCAGTTGATCTTGTGCATCCGCTCCATGATCGTTTGAGCCTTGGCGAAATCGTCGATCCAAGGAAAGCCGTTGTCGTATCGTTCGTATTGCAGACCAGTTTCGTCCATCCGCCGCGAAAGCCACTCCCGGCCGTTGACGCAAACCTGAATGGAAAACGGAAACCAGGTCTGGATTCGGGCCGAGATGAAGCCGAATCGAGGGTCGATCCAGTAATGGTAGAGGAACTTGCACTTGCGCATGCGGGCTTTCAACTCGAGGAGCTTCTTGTCGCGGTTGCGGTAAATCTCGTAGGTCTTGCAGGGCTCGACGCAGGTAAAAACGCAGATCAACCCGTCTTGGATGTCATCCTCCAACGCGATATTTCGGGCGTACTCGTCCTTGCGAATCTTGGGCGACGGGAGGTATTTGATCGGCCGGTCAGCTTCTTCTGCGGCCGCGAGCGAGGCTTCGATCAAACGTCCAGTCATGGCCTGGGCGTGGTCACCGAAGTCCTTCAGCAATACCCCGACGCGACTGAGGTATCCCATCATGCCCTCGGCGAAGCAAAGCATCCGCAAGTAGCCTCGAAAGACAATCCGATCCCAGCCGCTCAATTCTCCCGTGACCTGTTCGACGTGTTTTGCTATAAGAGCATTCATGGCGTTCCCCTTTTGGGTAAAGGTTTTCTGTTACAAAAACATTTACCTCACAAAAGGTGGAACGCCTTTTCCTATTCCTTGAGAAACCAAGATCCTACCAGACGCAACCCGCCCTCGCTTCTCCCGCACCACCAGCCAACCTGCCGGCCCCTTGACAACCTGCGCCACCGGAGTATCCTCGACGTCAGTCGGGCTCTGCTGGCGAGCAACCCGATCGAACGAAGGAGAGGGCCGTGTCTTCGCGAGCGAACTCACGGCCCTTCTCTACAACAACACCTCTCCTTTGTTCAAAAAACGCACCTCCCCACTCCCTGCAATCATCACCCAACCAGTTCCGCCCATTGCCTCCCATATCTTTCTGCCACTGAAGCCCTTGAATCCCCTTTTGGTTGCGGCCGAGCGAAGCAA
>JBHHUB010000413.1:0-1691 GCA_046753625.1 Phycisphaerae bacterium
GCCGCCGTCGGACGACAGCCGGCCGCCGTCGAAACGGGCGCATAGGTCCTTGCCATCGACGGGTGACAGTCCGGGAAGATAGGGAGTAGCATCGTTCATGGTGAGCCGGGTTCCACTGTTGCCGCATGGTTATGGCCTGACACCAGAATCATACGGAATCACAACAGCTTAATCCACGCTCACCAACCCTTTCACGCCCCACCGTGAATAATTCGGGCTAGAGCGCTTTCCGAGCGGAGTGAATCGATTTTGGGGATTCCCATTCGGTGGTGGATATGATTCAAGATGCTGGCTGGAGAAGGAGGCCAGCAAGGATGGGAATGAGCCTCTCGAACGACCTTCGTGTGCGTGTTGTGGAAGCGGTGCTGGCGGGATCGTCTCGTCGGCGGGCAGCGGCGCGTTTCGGTGTCAGCGTATCGAGTGCGATCCGTTGGGTCCGGTTGTGGCGCGAGTGCGGAGATGTTCGCGCCAAACCCCAGGGCGGGGACCGGCGTTCGGGCCGGATCGAGGCCCATGCCGAGTTTCTGCTGGATCAGGTCGCGCAAACGCCGGATGTGACCTTGGCGGAGTTGCAAGCCTTGCTGTTCGAGCGCGGCGTAGCGGTGGGCATCGGCACCGTGTGGCGGTTCTTCGACCGTCACGAGATCAGCTTTAAAAAAAACCGCGCACGCCGCCGAGCAGGACCGCCCTGACGTCGCGGCGCGCCGGCTGGCTTGGTTCGCCCGGCAACCCGGTCTCGATCCCCGCCGCTTGGTGTTCATCGATGAGACCGGAGCCTCGACCAAGATGGCCCGCCTGCGCGGCCGCTCGAAGCGTGGCCAACGCTGCCGTGCCGCGGTCCCGCATGGACATTGGAAGACAACCACCTTCACCGCCGGTCTGCGCTTCGATGACCTGACCGCCCCCATGCTCCTGGACGGACCGATGAACGGGGCCGCTTTCCTCGCCTATGTGGAGCAGGTCCTCGTTCCCACCCTGGTGCCGGGTGATCTGGTCATTATGGACAACTTGCCTGCTCACAAGGTCGCCGGCGTCAAGGAGGCAATCGAGGCGGCTGGCGCCACGCGCGTGTTCCTGCCGCCCTACTCGCCCGACTTCAATCCCATCGAACAAGCCTTCGCAAAGCTCAAGGCCTTGCTCAGAAAGGCCGCCGCCCGCACCGTCGATGATCTCTGGGCCGCCATCGCCGAGGCCATCGAGCTCTTCCCTCCAGCAGAATGCGCAAACTTCTTCGCAAACTCAGGATATGAACTAAATTGATCGGAATGTGCTCTAGAACTTCAGGCGCACACCGAGCCCACCGAACGTACCCGTTGTACCCGTTGTCACGTCATCGTCCGCGGAGGTCGTGGAGTCGTCGAAGTCACCCAGGCTGAAGGCCACGAACAGTTCGGTGGTGTAGTCTTTGAATTTCTGTACCACGCTGAAACTCCAGGTCTTGGAAACGTCGTCGTTGGCGGCCAGGTCTTTCGTCCTCTGGTAATCGACGAAAAAGTTGGTCGTTCCGGCATCGAAAATTTCCGCCTTGTAGCCCAGTTTGGCGTACCAAATCGCCGGATTGTTGCGGCCGATGTTCGATGTCCCCTTTAAATCCCGCGTACCCGCCGTAATCATCGCACTGAGGCCGCTGGGTTGAAGAATCGACGCCGAAACGTCGACCTCGGTGGCCGGCGACCCGCTTGGGGTGAAGC
>JBHHUB010000414.1:0-1686 GCA_046753625.1 Phycisphaerae bacterium
GGCGAAATGTCCGCAAAAAAGGGGCTTACTCGCGCCAACACCGTTACTTGAAAAAAGATGCGAAATCGCGCGACCGCCGGGAGATCGGCACATTCCAACGCCACGGCCCGCCCTGCGCCTCGAACCCGTGAACAACCGGCGCCCCGGCAGGCACATGCGACCCGTCCGCGCGGCGGGCGTCTCCGCCGTAACCGCCGGATTCCTGCCAAGAGCCTAGCAGATTGCGCATCGACCGCAAGACTTTGCAGCCCTCCGCCGCGGGCACGAACCCGCGATGCTTCCCTCGGGATGCGTATGCCCACTCCAGGATGGGGATGCCGATCAGCGCCGTGGGCGCCAGCCCACGGACCCTCCGCTCGCGGCGCTCCGCCACCGGGTCGGGTCGGTGGCAGTTCAGGCGGTATAGGTACGTTCGCGTCGGGATGGGGATGCCGAGTCAGAGCCGTGGGCGCCAGTCCCCGGACCACGCGCTCGAAGTGCTACGCCACAGACGCCCATCCGCGGCGGGATGTCACCGGCTGGCGCCCGGTGCTCTGAAAGGTGGCCACCGCCAGAGGTGTCCGTAGCCCGATCGAGCCGGCAGCGAATCCCGCAACATTTCGTCAGCCCAACCTACCCAATCGGCCACGCGGCCACCGGTGCGCCAACACCTTGCTCCGCCAACGCACCTCGCTTCGTCGATGCGTCTTGCTGCGTCCACGCGCGTTGCTGTGTCCATGCGCGTTGCTGCGTCGGCGCGCAAAAAAGTTCCCGCCGATCCGCGTGAATCGGCGGGAACTTGATAATCGAAAAATTCGTCGGCTCGGGCAACCCACCCGAAAGCAGGCCCGAAACGCAGCCCGCCCTTGAGCCGGCTTTACTGACAGTCCAGGTCCGCCCCGTCGATATCTCCGTCGCAGTCGTTGTCGATGCCGTCACTGCAAGTGGGATCACCCAGCGGGCCTTCCGTATCCGCAACATGGCCCGCACACGTCCCGGCGCCACAGACGTCGTCACACGTGGCCGCATCACCGTCGTTGCACGTGCCACCCTCGTTGATGGTGGCGCCGTCGATGTCGCAGTTGCCTTCCAGGCCGAGGGGATCGCAGGTATTCGGATCGTTGCACGCATCAGCGCCGACGCCCGAACAGTCCACCGCCGCACCGCCGCCGCACGTACCGCCCGTACAAGTCTCACCTGTCGTACAGGGGCTCACGTCACAGGTACCACCCTCGTTGATGTGGTTGTCCTGGCAAGCGCCCGCGCCGTCGCAGGTGTCAGGATCGGTGCATGCGGTATTCGCCGGGTTGCCGCAGATTTGTCCTGCGCCGAAAGGCGGATGGATGCAGGCTCCGTTCGTGCAGAAGTCCTGCAGACATTCGTTTCCGTCATCGGTGCAGATCGTGCCGTCGCCGACGTGATTTACCGCACACGCCCCGGCCCCATCGCAGGTATCCTGCAAGGAGCAATCGGTGGGCCCGTCGCCGCAGTTCGTTCCCGCGGAAACGAAGCCGTTGTCGACGCAACCGCCGGAACCGTCGCACGTGTCCTGGTTGACGCACTCCGTTCCGGCATCACCGCAGGACGTACCGGCCGCTTCATCGTTGGGTTGGCAGGCGCCCGCGCCGTCGCAGGTGTCCTGCATCGAGCACTCGGTGGCCGCGTCGCCGCAACTCGTTCCGCCGGCGACAAAGCCGTTGTCCGTGC
>JBHHUB010000415.1:0-1680 GCA_046753625.1 Phycisphaerae bacterium
CGGTTTTGGGAATCCTCATCGCACCAATCGGCCTTGGGGAGCGCGCCAGCGGCGCTGCGGGCAACAGAGATTCGAGTGTTTTGTGCCAGTTGGGGGGGGGTTGAAATGCGAAGCAACAAGCGGTTCTTCACCGACGCCGAAATGCGATCCCTTCTAAAGGCGGTCAGGACGAAGGCGACGCGCGGCACGCTGACGGACAAGGTGGACTACGCGCTGGTCACCTTTGCCTACGCCACGGGGTGTCGGTCATGCGAGATGGCGTCCGTGTGCATCGACACTTCGCAGCCCAACCACATCGACTGCGAATCCGGTGTCGTCTCTATCCTTGACGCCAAATGGGATTCGAGGGGCGTTATCCCCCTCGATGCAGGTTGCCTCCGAGTCATCAAGCGGTACATCCGCGATGTCCGACCCCGGCTCCGCAATGCCGAGTTTCTCGACACGCTGTTTGTGACCAAGACCGGATCGGCGTACAGCCCGAACACGATGAGCAAGAAGCTGTCGCTCCTCCTGACGCGGCTTGGCTTCCCGGAGAAGACGAGCCACTCGTTTAGGCACTACTTGGCAACCGAAATGGCTAGGCGCGGGGTAAACCTTGCGATCACCGCCCAGATTCTGAGGCACCGAGACATTCGCAGTACGGCAGCGTACACGCGCCCAACCGTTGATGACATGCGCAGCGCCCTGAACAGACGGTCAGGGCGGGCAGGCGGCAGATAGCCCACGCTGATTGTAACCGTTCGTTAGAACACCCTGCCTGAATAAACCACCCCCACCCCAAAAACCGGGACGCGGAAGTTACGCCCTATCCGCATAGAAAGCCCCCCGGACGCCCCATACCACCAGCCCCTCATGCCCCCTATCAGTGGCCATGACTGAGACATAATTCGATACTGACATAACCGTGTCCCGCATGGCCACCTTGGTGGCGTGGAGACCGAGACGGTGGCGACATCACACCCATCGCATGAAGTCTTCGGTGTGGCGGCGATCACAAACGACGATCTCCGAATCTTTCTGCACGAACTTGCGGCAGTACCTGATCGCTCCGTCGATCCGCCTCAGCTTCCGATGATTCCGGTAGCAGCAGCGGAATAGGGCGTCGATGTCGAAGCCCCAGCGCGTCGCCCATCGCGTGGCCATCGCGTCCGCTGGAGTCGTGTGGAAATCCTCGAAATCAGGAACCATAGCCTCCGGAAACCCGTGCGTTCTGGAATCCCAGTTTCGTTGGGCGAAGAAAAGAGCGTGACCGAGAAACCCGGCGATGATCGTGCCGACATGATTCTTGGGCAGTGCATGCACCGCACCAGACCAGATGGCGATTTGATGACCATCGACGCAGTATCCAAACCCGTTCGTGCCGTAGCGGTACTGGGGACGGTCAGGCCAATGATCCAACAGAACGATGCGGGGGCTGTATGCGCTGGCGTGCCACAGCCAACTCTGATCGCGCCAAAAGCGAAGGAGACGCATCCGCGCCCGGCGGGGAACACGGAACCATGTCTTGCGGATGACGCGGATGAACTTGGCCGACACGGCATCCGGCTCAAGATCGCCGGAGCCGCGTCGCATCGGGGACGGCAGGGTCAGGTAGAGTCCGGCACGCTTGGCGATAGGGGCAAGGCGGTCTGACTCCAGCACCTCCGTCCTCGTGGCGTTGTCGATCCCCGGTCGCCACAT
>JBHHUB010000416.1:0-1674 GCA_046753625.1 Phycisphaerae bacterium
GTGTTCTTGCCATGGTCGATGATCGTGCCATCGTCCAGACGAACCACTTCCCGCCGAAGCTTTATGGAACCACTGGGCCAAAAGGTCTCGATGACTTCCACAGGCCGACCGCGACAAAGGGAATCATCCGGCGGCTGAATCCGGGACAAGGGAAGCGGCCCCTTGGATGCCACGACCGGCTCGCTCGACTTCACAACAGCAGCGGCTGGTTCGGCGGGGCCGTCGCTCTTGCAACCCGACGCCACAACCGCCGCGGCACAAAAAAGTCCGAATAGGTATACCGTCTTCATCGCCATCGTTTCTTTCTATTCTTGCCGCAGGCGCACCAAGTGGTGGTTGCCCTCATCCGCATGGATATCCTGCGTGTCTTCTTGGAGCCGTCAACCCGCGGACTCATCCCAAGCTCTATAGCTCCGCAACAATGTAATAGACGGCGGCCGATTGTACCAGTGGGCCAGCTACAACCGGGCATCCGGGTCGCGCCCAGCGGGAAGGACGCCGACACACGGCCGCGGGCGCCGGCCCGCGGACCACGCCCTGCGGGTCACCGGACTTGCGCCCGGTGCTCTGAACCGTACCTTGCCGGGTCAGTAGAGCCGGAGCCAGACGGCTTTGAGGTAGGCGGATTCCGGGCAGTTCGCGTGGACGGGGTGGTCCATGGCCGCGCCGGTTACGTCGAGAATCTGGTAGCGACGGTGGATTTGCCGCGCGGCCGCGGTGACCAGATGAACGAATTCCTCTCGGCTCAGGGCTCCGCTGCAGGAGCAGGAAAGGAGTACTCCGCCCGGCTTTACCAGCCCACACGCTAGTTTGTTCAAATCGCGGTATTTGAACAAGCCCCCCTCATCTTCCTGCTTCCCGAAAATCAGCTTGGGCGGATCGAGAACAACGGCGCCGTATTGGGCCTCGTTGATCTTCATCTGACGCATGTAGGTGAACACGTCGGACTGAAGCACGTCCACCCGTGCCTGATTCAAGTTGGCGTTTTGGCGGGCGACGGCTACGGCTTTCTCATCGAGATCGACGCACTTAACCGATCGCGCGCCACCCCGCACCTTGGCGTAAACGCCGAAGCCCCCCGAAAAACAGCACAGATCCAGCACGTCCGCCCCGGAAACCATGCCTGAAAAGCGCAGGCGGTTATCCCGCTGATCGCAAAAGAAGCCCGTCTTGTGGCCGATGTCCATGGGAACGCGAAAGCGGATTCCGTGTTCTCGGATGTCGATGGTTTTCGGTGCACGGGGCGAGCTGTACGACTCGGGCGCGAATCCCTCCCGCTGCCCCACCACCTTGTCGGCGCGCACCACATAATGACCGACGCCGGTTGACTCCAGAAGCATGGGCAGCAAGGTATCGGCCAGCCGCCACATCCCTAAGCTGTAGATGCTGATGGAAAGCACGTCGCGGTATTGGTCGACGACCAGACCGCTGAGCTCGTCACCCTCGGCATGAACGACGCGGAAAGCCTCGGTCGCCGCCGGAAGGTTCAGAATCGAAACGCGAAGATCCACGGCGCGGCGAATGGTGCGTTGCCAGAACTCGTCGGAAATGGGCTCATCCGAAAAGCTGATCATGCGCAGCGCAATGTTGGAGTGCGGATTGTACAGGGCGCTGCCGAAGCGCTGCCCCTTGCGATCGTAGACCGATACACAATCCCCCGGACGGGCATCGGGC
>JBHHUB010000417.1:0-1673 GCA_046753625.1 Phycisphaerae bacterium
TCTCGCGCATGGGGCAAAACAACCGCGAAAGTCCGCCAAGGTCGTGTGGATATGCTTTGTGAAGTTGACAGAAGCAAAACTTGATGTTACACCTAATATTATCTCTGTAAAACATTGAAATACAGGAATTTAAAGTCTTCAAGTCGGAGGTGGTCGGCGTGAGAACTATCAACGCCACGGAGCACTCGAAGCAGTCGGGGCAGACAGACCCCGCCATGCTCAGGCTCTTGGGGCACCGTTACGGTGACGGGCTCGTGTATTTCGGAGATACCGCCGAACGGCGCGTGTATCACCTGGCCATACGCCTGGGTCTGGTCAGCACGGAAGGTTATCTGACACCCGAGGGTCGCTCGCTGCTCGCGCGCAACGCCAAGGAGTAGTCCCCGGCGCGCCGTGCGGGTTCGCTGGCGAAAATCCGGGCGGCGAATCGGGCTGCATACGCGAACAGGCGTCTCACGAGTTTCTCGACGCGGTGCGGCAGTGAGCAACCCCCTGCCGCCAACGCGCTTCCTTGACATTCCCACAAACCGTGCCGCTCGGCGGCAATCTTGATTCCTCACCGACGCAACTGCTTGGGTGGACACGCCTTGCCGATTACACTATGCGGGATGACGCAGCGCTCGGGTGCCGGCGGTGCCCGCGCGTGTAGTTCCAAGAACAAGAGCCCGAGGGGGGGAGACGATGCCCGCTTATGCCATTGACGATATCCGCAACATAGCCCTGGTGGGCCACGCTTCGTCCGGAAAGACCTTGCTGGCCGAGCGGATGCTTTTTACCGCGGGCGTTATCGGTTCCATGGGCGACATCACGCGTGGCACCACCGTGACCGACCACGACCCGCAGGAAAAAGAGCATCAGCGCTCTCTTTATTCCGCTATTGCGAGCATCAATCACCTCGGCAAGCACATCAACCTGATAGACGTGCCGGGCTATCCCGATTTCATCAGCCATGCATTCAGTGCGCTGTCGGCGGTGGAGACCGCCGTGGTGGTGATAGACGCGCGCACCGGCCCACAGGTGGTCACGGGCAGGATGATGGAAGCGGCTCGCAAGCGCGGCCTGCGCCGACTCGTCGTGGTCAACAAGATCGATGCCGAGGATGTGGACCTGTCCGCGTTGCTCGACGACATCAGGGACACCTTCGGTGACGAGTGTCTGCCGGTCAATCTGCCTGCCAAGGGTGGGAAAGAGGTCGTGGACTGTTTTTTCGACCCCTCCACCGCCGCGACGGACTTCTCCTCGGTGGACGAAGCCCATACGCGGATCGTCGATCAGGTGGTGGAGATGGACGAGGAGCTGATGGAGGCCTACCTCGAGCAGGGGGAGAACCTGCAGGCCGACAGGCTGCACGACGCATTCGGGCTGGCACTAGGCGAGGGCCATCTCATTCCCGTGTGTTTCACCTCCGCGGAGTCCGGTGCGGGAGCCGCCGAGTTTCTCGAGGTCGAGGGTGTGCGTGGCTGCCTGTACCGCACCCGCGCCGAGAAACAGCAGGCCCTTGAACAGCGCATGGTTGAGGACGTGGAGCAGGCCGCCGGCGATGGCAATGGTCCCGACCGTGGGCGAACCGTAGGCCCAGCCGAGCACGCCGAGGCCGAGGCCGAGCAGGATGATGCCGATATTCTCCACCGAGTGATAGGCCAGCAGGCGTTTCAGATCGTGCTGCGCGATGG
>JBHHUB010000418.1:0-1662 GCA_046753625.1 Phycisphaerae bacterium
CATCATGCCAGATCGAGGAAGATGATTACAAGATGCATTTCACCGAGCGCTTACACACGCTCACCCTGGCCAGCGATCTTACGGTCCACGGGGGCAACGGCGATGTGGCCTTGCGCGTGCAGGATTCCGCCACGATTGATGTGGCGGGTAGTCAGGTCGTATTGACGGGCGGCACGACCCACACGGTCACCGTCATCGTCACGGACTCCGGGGCGATTAAGGCCCACGATTAGGTTGCCGTGGGGAAATGGTAGGGGCGCCATCGTGAAGCCGAAGCCTTTCGCTCAATGCAAAGGGAAAGCAAGGCTGCCCACTTTGGGTTTCCGCTACACATTCCTTCAACGGTTGGTTTGCGCTAAGAACAAAACGCAGCGGGCATTTCGCCCGTCAACATAAGGAAATCGTAATGAAGAACACTTTCGGATATCCGAGCATGCTTATGCTCTCCGCTGCAATCGCCGTCGCCGCTTCCGCTGCGCACGCCCAAGTATGTGACACAACGTTTACGGATTCAGTGGGAGATCAGGATTGGAATACTCCTGCGAACTGGGACAACGGCACGCCGGATCCCACCGATGTGGCCTGCATACTGGAGGGCAAGATCGCCACCATTCAACCGCCCGGCCCAGACGGGGTCTGCAAGGCGTTGATTGTCAAGCGCGTTGGCAACAGTCGCGGGACAGTACTCATACTCTCAGGCCTATCCCTCATTATCCACGGTGATGCCATAGCGCCCGTCGATTCGGTGATCGACGGCGACCTGAACATGGCCACCAACGCTTCGCTAAAGATTGCACGCGACGTGACCATCAAAGGGGCCGGGGGTCAGATCATCGGCGTGCACTACGAGCCCTACCCGACTATTGAAAGCACCGACGGGACGTTGCGCACGCTGACGTTGATCGGGGCCGACAACAAGTTCCGAAGTCGCTCCCTGGTCGTCGGAATTGAAGGCTTGACGATGGACGTAAAGGTCGACAATCAGGCATACGTCGTCGCCAGTTGGGGCGGGGTGCTGCTGAACGAGGGCGGCCTGGGCAACGGATTCTGGATCGCCGAGGATCACCTCGGCGTCGGCATCGACTACGGCGTTTTGCGTGTCAACAAGGCGGTAACCGGTTCGGGAAGCTGGTTGATCCAGGGGCACGGGGAAGCGGAAATCGAAATCAACGCCGCGTCTACGAACCTCAGCGGCGATTTCAAGATGACCAACGGCGTGTTCGACGTCAACGCAGGCTTCACCACGACGGGCGACCTGGATGTATCCGGTGCGGGGACGGTCCAAAGCACCATCGACATTGCGCCCGGCGCCACGGCGACGTTTCATGCGACGCCCTAATGCCCTGCAACCGAGTTAGCCATGTCGTACAGCCGCTCTCGGCAGCGATGGAATCAATCCGACCGCCCTCGGCTGGTTTACCCAGCCTGGGGCGGCTGGGCTACGCCTACTTACCATGGAGCACAGCCATGAAACAACCTATACGATGCTCGGTGTGCGCCGGGCTGCTCGCCAGCGCCGCCACCGCCCAAATCCCCGCGGGCTACGAGGTTATCGACGCCTTCGGCGGCCAGATCGAGGTCAGTTGGCCGCGGATGAACAACTGCGGCGAAATCGTCACCTTCACGCGGGAGAATCTGGACAACGGAACCCAGGAAGTCGTG
>JBHHUB010000419.1:0-1658 GCA_046753625.1 Phycisphaerae bacterium
CGCTCTCGGCGGACCCACGGTCACGACGCATCCCATCCCATTCGACCCTGAATGGGTCGGCTGAGCGCCAGGTTGCCCACATGCCACAGAAGAGACGACCCTTGCAGGGTCGGGCGGTTGGGTGGTCACGCGATCCGGGGGCGACGCTGCGCTGGCCCCCGGCTACTTTAGAGCAGGCCTTCAGCCTGCAATCCTGCCCACGGCCACGGTCATGCACTCAGACTGCTCTCCGGTTCGCTTGCTTCTTCGCGTGCGGGATCGCGATTCTTGCCTGCCATGCCCCGACGGCTTGGGCGCAGGTGGCCGTGCGCGGCGAGCGCGTCTATACGGCGGCCGGGCCGGCGATTCACGATGGTGTCGTCGTCATCGAAAACGGCAAGATCACCGCGGTCGGCCCGGCATCCGAAGTGGCTATTCCCGAGGGTGTCAAGGTTTTCAATGCCAAAGTGGTGACCCCAGGATTTGTGGACGCTCATTCCACGATCGGCGTCAGCGGCATTCTCAACTATGCCCACGATCAGGACCAACTGGAGCATTCCGCTCCGATGCAGCCTCAACTGCGCGCGCTCGACGCCTACAACTGCCGCGAGGCATTGGTGGCGTACGCCCGCGGCTTCGGCGTTACGACGGTGCACACGGGCCACGCGCCGGGCGAATTGATTTCCGGGCAGACCATCGTCGTCAAGACGTTCGGCAACACCGTCGATGACGCGCTGGTGCTCGATTCGGCCACCATCGCCGCGACGCTCGATCAATCCGCCCGCAAGACCGAAAAGGGCAAATCCCCCGGCACGCGCGGCAAGATGATGGCGCTGATGCGGCAGGAGCTCATCAAAGCGAAGGAATACCTGCGAAAACGAGCCGCAGCCGATGAAAAGGAAAACGACGGCAACAGCGATGACGACGAAAGGGACAAGAAGCCAACCGCACGCGATCTCGAGCTTGAAGCGCTGGGCCGCTTACTCGACAAGGAAGTCCCGCTGATGATCACCGCGAATCGGGCGCAGGACATCGCCAACGCCCTGCGGCTCAAGCGGGAATTCGACCTTCGCCTCATCCTCGACGGCGCGGCCGAGAGCTATCTGTTGGTGAATGAGATCAAGAAGCTCGGCGTGGGGGTGTTTATTCACCCCTCCATGGCGCGATCCTTCGGGGGCATGAAGAACATGAGCTTTGAAACCGCCGCTACGTTGGTCCATGCCGGCATTGCCGTGGGATTGCAAAGCGGATACGAGAGTTACGTCCCCAAGACGCGCGTGCTCGTGTTTGAGGCCGGCATCGCCGCCGCCAACGGCCTGACCTTTGATGAGGCGCTCGCGACCATCACCGTCACCCCGGCGAGAATTCTGGGCGTCGATCGCCGCGTCGGCAGCCTGGAGGTGGGTAAGGACGGCGACGTGGCGCTCTTCGACGGCGACCCCTTCGAATACACCACGCATTGCATCGCGGTCATCGGAGAGGGCGTCGTTGTGAGCAACACGCCGCAGTAGGCCGGGCGGAAAGGGCGAGCGGAGTGCCCTGCGCACGGGCCACCGGATCGCGACGTTAGTTCGGCGGGCAGACCAGGCCGTCCACCACGGAAACATCCAGCCATGGCTCAAATGCCGCCGCCCCGTTGAGCAAGTCGATCACGCGAAGAATATCCTCCGGCCCGGCCA
>JBHHUB010000420.1:0-1633 GCA_046753625.1 Phycisphaerae bacterium
AGCTGCCCAACCACGTGGCGGACGCCTGGGCGGCAGTACTGATCGATGTACACGACAAGCGGCAGGCCGAGAGTGCCGCTGAGAAAGACGCGGTGAGTTATTGTCAAGAGTTGTGGCCTGGGCGGGCCAAAAAAGGTGGCGTATCCTGCTAGGAAGTAGTTTTTCGTTTCGCTAGCAGCCCGGAAAGGGCAAAGGAGTACGCCATGTCCAAGGATACCCCATTGGTTGAGTTTCGACCAGAGTTGGAAGGGGAAAAAGAGCCGGATTCGGTGCTGAAACTCGAGGAGATACCGAGTGCTCGTTCGACTCTAGACGAGCTGGTTCGCAAAGGAGCTCAGCAGATGCTGCAGGCGGCGATCGAGGCCGAGGTGGATGCCTTCCTGGCAGAACACTGGGACAAGCGGGATGAAGCCGGCAGGCGGCTGGTGGTTCGCAATGGGCGTCTATCCGAAAGATCGATCGTGACAGGAGCCGGGTGCCTCGAAGTGTCGCAGCCGCGAGTCAGAGATCGGGATCCAGAGAAGGAGAACCGTGTCTGTTTCAGTCCGACAGTCTTGCCACCTTACCTCCGCCGCAGCAAGTCCGTGGACGAACTGATTCCCTTCTTGTACTTGAAAGGCGTTTCCACGGGCGATTTCCAGGAGGCTCTTCAAGCGATCTTGGGGACGGATTGTCCGGGACTGAGTGCGAACGTCGTCGTGCGATTGAAGGAACAATGGACAGCCGAGCACGAGGAGTGGTGTCGGCGAGACCTGTCGACCAAGGAGTATGTCTACGTGTGGGCCGACGGCATTTACGTGAACGTGCGACTGGAAGACGATGCCAATAGACGCCAATGCATTCTCGTTCTGATGGGCGCGACGCCGGACGGCAAGAAAGAGCTGATTGCACTCGTAGACGGCTATCGAGAGAGCGAACAAAGCTGGTATGAACTCTTGATCGACCTGAAGCAGCGAGGCATGACGAACGCTCCGAAGTTGGCAGTCGGTGACGGGGCTCTCGGCTTCTGGGCTGCGCTCCGCAAAGTGTTTCCCGCGACCAAGGAACAACGATGCTGGGTCCATAAGACGGCCAACATTCTCAACAAGCTTCCCAAAAGTGTGCAACCCAAGGCGAAGGATGACTTGCAGCAAATCTGGATGGCGGACACCCGAGAAAATGCCGACAAGGCGTTCGACCGCTTCCTCGAAAAACACGAGGCCAAATATGATCAAGCGTGCACGTGCCTGAAGAAGGATCGAGACGTCCTCATGGCATTTTATGACTTTCCCGCGGAGCACTGGAAACACATCCGAACAACGAATCCGATCGAGTCGACATTCGCGACGATCCGTTTGAGGCAACGTCGTACGAAAGGCAGCGGCTCTCGCCGCACCGGCCTGGCGATGATCTACAAACTCGCCCAAGCGGCACAGAAGCGATGGCGTCGACTCAATGGTCATCAACAAATCATTCTTGTCCTCAACGGACGTCAGTTTGAAGACGGAGTTTTGAAGCAGGAAGCCGCCTGACGCGCGTCACCCAGGCCACAACTCTTGACAATAACTCGAACCCGGAGGGATGCCTACTACTGTTCACCGATCTGGCGCTGAGGGCTCTGGCTCTGGTGCCTTGTTACGGCACCCGGAGGGAT
>JBHHUB010000421.1:0-1606 GCA_046753625.1 Phycisphaerae bacterium
GCCGTGCGCGAACAGGTTGGGCGGGATGCCGCGGCGGCGGCAGAAGACCTGAGGGTGGCGGAAACCAAGGTCAGCGATTTGTCGGCTGAAATCACGATGGCGAAACAAACCGTCGATGGGTTTGACGCGGCGATGAAAGAGTGGTCGGCGGCCCGCGAGGCGGCCGTGGCGGAGCGTGCGGAGGCCGTGGCGGATATTGAGGCTCTACAGCTAGCCGAAGAGATCGAACCGAAGCTGGAAGAGTACGAACGACGGATTGCCAACGGCCGTGATTTACTTCGCATACGCGCGGAATACGACCACGCGGTGAAGATGTATGACGAATCGGTTGGGCGTCGGGAGCGGGTTGAGCACGACCTCGATTTGTGCGATTCCATCGCGTCCCAGCTTGGGAAAGATGGAATGTGCAGGCAGGATGCGGTGGGGGCGTCGGCGGGCGTATTAGTACCGGACGCCGACTTATTGCGGCGGTGGGGCATGGTAGTGGCGCTTGATGGTGCGGGCGATGTGAGCATCAATTCGCGCCCGTTCTGGCTCGCATCGACGAGCGAGCAATGGCGGGCGGCGGCGGCGATTGCGGCAGGGATAGCTCGTCTGACCACTCGGTGGGTGATCTTGGACGGGGCCGACATCTTGGATGTGGCGGGGCGGTCCGTTTTGTCCGATTGGGCGATCTCGCGTCCGCCGGGATTGCTCTCGGTGGTTATCGGGGCGGTCTCGCCTCCGATTTCTGAAGCCAAGGTACGGGCCTTGCGTGCCGTGCATGTCCGCGTATGCTGGGCCGAGGATGGCCAGGTGCGAGTTCTAGGAGAAGATGATAATGGCAAACCAGAAGCCGAAAACGAAGCCGACGCCACGCAGGCCGTCGAAGCGGCGACCTAGCACCGGCGGGGTGGAGTTGACCGCTGAGATAACGGCGTCGCGAGCGGCGACACTTGCGGGTGTGTCGCGCCAACGGCTTTTGTACGCGATGGAAGTGGGGTTACTCCGAGGGCGGACGGTCATGAAATTGGTCCCGCGTTACTATGTGCGAATGAAGGATGTTCTGGAGTACCTACGCCAAGACTACGGTACGAATCGGTCGCAGGCGGCAGACGCGAAGCAGGTTAGGGCGTCCATGAAAGACGGACCATCGTCCAAGAAAGACGGACCACGATGATACCCGGCGAGTGCGTTACGGTATCGGCCTCGGCCGACATCATCACCACCGCGGCCCAAACTATAGCGTGGCTTCGCGATTGTCGGCAGCAACTTCACGCGGTACGGACGCGTGCGGCGCAGGCGAAACTGTCCGCCGGGCCGCTGTCGGACTCTTTTAGCCGTCTCGATATCGCGCTCGAGTATGCTATCTCGATGGTGTCGCGTACGACAACAGATATGTTGACGGGCGAGATGAGGTTCGCCCGGGAACCAAAACCGCCCCCCCCATCGGCGTCGCAACAAGAACAGCCGCGTCGCAAACGAGGTCGTCCGCCCAAGCGCCCAATTCCGCCCCCCTCACCGGCAATGCCGTAGTAGGAGGCAAAAAAACCTTCTTTTCTCCGTTTTTGCTACTTGACAAGGCAAGCGAGGATCCCTAAGATATAGGTAGATCGGGCAGGAAACC
>JBHHUB010000422.1:0-1601 GCA_046753625.1 Phycisphaerae bacterium
GGCGGTCAGCAAGGAAGAAGAACCGCCCGCTTTTCGAGGATTCAGGGATGAGCAAGACCTGTCGCCAATGGGACCCCGATCAGGATTATCTGCTTCCGCCATCGCCGCGGGACTGGCTTCCGGAGGGGGATCTCGTTTATTTCATGCTGGACGTGGTCCACACCCTGGACCTGTCGGCCATCACCCGCAAGTACGAGAAGGAAGATCGCGGCTTTCCTCCGTACCACCCGCGGATGATGGTGACGCTCCTGCTGTACAGTTACTGCGTCGGGGTGTACTCGTCTCGTCGTATCCAGAAGCGATGCGAACGGGATGCCGCCTATCGCGTCATCGCGGGCGACGACGTGCCGAATTTCCGGACGATCAGCGATTTCCGCAAGCTCCACTTGCCCGAGTTGCAAGGGTTGTTCGTAGAGGTTCTGAAGCTGTGTGCCCAGGCCGGGCTGGCCAAGGTGGGGCTGGTGTCTCTGGACGGTACGAAGGTCAAAGCGAACGCGTCGCGTCACAAGGCGATGAGCTACGAATACATGCAGAAGGAAGAGCAACGTCTGCACAAGGAGATTGCCGAGTTGCTGGCCCAGGCGAAGTCGGCCGATGAGGCGGAAGACGCCTTGCATGGTTCGGACAAGCGTGGGGACGAACTGCCGAAGGAGTTGGCGCGTCGGGAGAGCCGCCTGGCCAGGATCCAGAAGGCGAAAAAGGCCCTTGAAATACAGGCTGTGGAAGCGGCTCGGGCGGAGGAAACACGTCGCGATGCCAAAGATGAGGAACGTCGTCAGGCCGGTGAAACGGTACGGAAGCGCCAGCCGGTGGATACGGTTCCCAAGCCCAAAGCGCAATACAATTTCACGGACCCCGAGTCAAAGATCATGAAGGTGAGCAACAAGGGGTTCGATCAATGCGGCAATGCGCAGGCGGTGGCCAATGAAGGGCAGATCATCGTCGCGGCCGACGTGACGCCGCAAGCCAATGACAAACGGCAGGTGGTTCCGATGGTCGAGCAATCGCAGGAGAATCTTCAAGCCGCCGGCGTGAAAGAGAAGATCGGCGCCTTCGACGCCGACACCGGTTACTTCAGCGAGGAGAACGTTTCCTATCTCGAAGCGGAAGGGATTGATCCATACATTGCGACGGAACGGTTGAAGCACCACGAGAAGATTTCTCTCGTTCCGCAGGGTCGCCCAGCGAACGACCTGACGCCCAAGCAGGACATGGCCCGCAAGCTGCGTACGCAGAAGGGGCGTGAGACGTATGCCAAACGCAAGGGGATGATCGAACCGGTCTTCGGCCAGATCAAGCAGGCCCGCGGGTTTCGCCAGTTCCTGCTGCGCGGGATGGCCAAGATGCGTGGCGAATGGCGGTTGATCTGCATGACACACAACCTATTGAAGCTGTTTCAAGTTTGGCAGCCCGCGGGGGTTTGAGGAATCGGCCGGGGATTGCCGACTTCGCCCGTTGCGTCACGATCGGCAGGCAAGGTGCGATGCTGGCGACCTCCTGAATTTCCGGTTTTTCAAACCCCCGCGAGGCGACGCGGAGGCTTGGCCGATTCCGAGACCCACGCCTCGTCGACCCAGTTGGTTTCTCGGACAGACTCCTAG
>JBHHUB010000423.1:0-1583 GCA_046753625.1 Phycisphaerae bacterium
ACCCCCACCCCCTTCCCTCTTCTCTGTCGGTCCGACGGCAGCGATCCAACCAGCGAAGGAGACCCCATACATTCTGGATGGCGGAAATGAAAGACCGAGCGTGTCGATTCCGCAGCGACCCCGATGCCATGCCTGCGACGGTCCCCCGAGGGCCGAACCGCGCCAGCGTGAATGGCGGCGCTGCTTTGCATTCCGTTTTCATGGCGACGTCGAGTTGCGACGATCCCGAATAGATGGTTGAGCGACACCCTCCCCCCCAAGCTCGTAGACGAAGCTCGGCCACCATCGCAGAATCCCAACAAACCGGAAATCAAAAAAACCAAAACCCAACTTGACAACCGCGCCTGCATAGATGGGCATGGCACCGGGCTGATCGACATGCCCACGACAAGCGTGAAACTATGAGAGAAAGGAGGTCGAGCCGGCTGGCGGGGACCTTGGATGCGTGGTACAGGTTGGGAATAGAACATTGTCTGACCCTTCCCATCCACATAAGGAGCCTTGCCATGAAGTTCGTCGGCGTCGACCTCCACAAACATTCTATCAAACTGTGTGTTCTGGTGGTACTCGGGGGGAAACGCAAGGTCGTTTCTCGGAGGAGCTTTGCATGTTCGCAGCCCCAGGCCATCCGGGCGTTTTTCCAGGAACTGGGAGACTTTCGCGTGGTCGTGGAAGCCACGGCCAGCTACGAATGGTTCTTCCTGCTGATCGAGGACCTGGCCGACCGCCTGGTTCTGGCCCATCCCAAGAAGCTTCGCGTGATCGCGGAAAGCACTTGCAAGACCGACAAGATCGACGCGGAAGTGTTGGCCACCTTTCTGGCCCTGGACATGATTCCCGAAGCGTATCGGCCTTCTCCGCGGGTGCAGCAGCATCGGGTCTTGGTACGCCATCGTCATTGGCTGCAGGGGCGGATCACGGCCGTCAAATGCAAGATTCGCAACAAGGCGGCCCATTACAATGCCGACATCGCCGAGCTGTTCCGGCGATCCGGCGAACGGCATCTGGCCGAGGTGGCCATGAGCGTCGCAGACCGTTACGCCGTCGACGCCTTGTGGAACCAGTGGACCTTTCTCGGAACTCAATTGCAGCAAGCCGATCGGCAACTTCAGGAGTTTGCCAAATCGGCGCCCGCGGCGGAACGGGAAGCCCGGGCCGTGTTGTCGAGCATCCCTCAAATCGGTCCGGTGACGGTCGACGTGGTGCTCAGCGAACTGGGAGACTGGCGGCGTTTTCGTTCGGCCAAGGCGGCGGTGGCTTACGCGGGACTCGACCCGGGCGTGCGGCAATCGGCCGGCAAGCGTCTGGACCTGCACATCCGGAAGGAGGGCTCGCGGATTTTGCGTTGGGTCCTGATCGAGGCGGCCTGGCGTTTGGTGGCCCGGCTGCAGCGGTGGCGCCGGCTGTTCAACCGTTTGTGCGACAACACCGGCTCGAAGAAAAAGGCGATCGTCGCGGTTGCTCGGCACTTGTTGTGCATGATGTTTTCGATGCTTCAAGCAGGCAAAGCCTATCGTTATGCAGCCTAATCGTGAGAAGGAAATCTTCGGGTGCGTCTTTTGGGGGAGGGACCAGAGGCCCCA
>JBHHUB010000424.1:0-1573 GCA_046753625.1 Phycisphaerae bacterium
GGTTCGTCCACATCGGCCGGCGGATCGAGTTCCCAGACTCGCACCGCCCATACCGCCAACAGCGTCCCCCGCTCGTCGCCGCGAGGTTGCCGCGGGGGCAGAATGCGAACGGGCGCCCACGCAACCCCGACCGTGGCCGTCCGTGCCGGTCGCCCGTTGCGGGCCGGGACATCCACCGTCCGGCGTCCTTCTTCGGGAAGAGAACGCAGGAGGTCATGCAGCTTGGCCGGTTCACTCTCGCCGTCATGGTTCCGCAAAACCCGGCGGTTATGCTGGGAACGCACAACATACTTCTTGCCCTGTGCTTCCTCGAAGTCCAGGAACTCGAGGGTATCCGCGCCGCGGTCGGCCACATCCACCCAAAGCCGACCCGCCGGGGCGGCCGGCGTCGGCTGGCTTCCCTGCTTCCACAAGCGACTCTCCCGCGTCTTCCGTCGACGCCGCGCCGCCCGGGTCTCGCCCTTGCCCACGTGAGGACGACGAAACAGAATCTGGTTGGTCAATCCCAGAACCTCACGCGACTCGGCCGTCACCGCAAGGCTGTTGTGACATTCGTAGCCGCGCCGGGAGCCGTTGCCGATCTGGCCCAATTCGTCCTTCAAGGAGTTCCGGTTCGTGTAATCGAGTTCGGTGGTATCGTGGAGAACCAACACCACCCCTTCGTGGGCCCGCATGCGATCGAGGGTATGACACACGTGCGGTTGCAGCACCGCCTCGTGCGTGACCGCATCGCTGTCCATCAGCCGATACAACGCTTTCAGACCCGCCGGTTCTCTCAGCTTGTCCGGCAACGTGCCCCCGGGATGTTCCGCCATCCGGTCGGCCACCACCACCAGTCGCTTCGTTCGCCGCTCATCGCCCAGCTCGGCCCGACCAAAGTGTTCCTCGCCGAAACTCAACGCCGTCGTCCGTGACGCTTGCATGCTCTGCACTCCTTGCTCGAGTCAATGCTAACTTTCGTCCTGGAAGTCATTTCCAGGCTGCCTCAGTATAACAGATTTGTGGGTAAACCTAAGGCTTGGGCCTTAGGTTTACCCACATTGGACTCCCCCGGTAACGCGCGCACCTTCAACCATGGCATGAAGTTGCGTCCAGCCTCGCCAGAGAACGAGCCAACCGGGCGGATGGTCGTGTTTGCGGTTCTGGTGGCCGCCCAGCCGGGCCAGGGCGTAGTAAAACTCGTGAACGGTGAGATCGCGTCGGGGGGCCTGGAACCGCCAAGCGCTGAGGACGGTCACGTACACGTCCGGAACCAGCTCGCGGGCCGGGCGTTCGCGGGTGTCGGATCGGCGGCTGGCGTCGCGCAGGTTCAGCAACAAGATGGCGACCACCGACACCAACGCGATCGCCGGTTGGAGGCGTTCTTGTTTCGTAAACTGCATCTCTTCGATACTGCAGCCCGTCTTCATGGCTTTGTGGTACTCTTCGATGATCCATCGACAGGCATACCAGTCGAGCCGTTCACAGGCATCCGCAAACGTTTCCACGGGAACATTGGTCAGGAGGATCCACTCCAGAGGTTCGTCCACATCGGCCGGCGGATCGAGTTCCCAGACTCGCACCGCCCATACCG
>JBHHUB010000425.1:0-1572 GCA_046753625.1 Phycisphaerae bacterium
AGCGGCAGGTAGTTCAGGCGCGGCGGCATCGTCGCCGTCGCTGTGGGCATGGCCGGCGTGGCGGTTGGCGTGCGGGTCGGCGTGGCTGTCGGGCGTGGTGTCTCCGTGGGAGGGGGCGTCGGTCCCTGAAACACGTAGGTCGATCCCGAATGGTCGCCGTTGTCATCGTCCCTGGCAGCACCGATCAGAGCCGTTCCCCCGCTGAGCGACACGCTGTAGCCGAACTGGTCCTCTTCGTCCCCGTCGCTTGCTGTGATCTTGAAATCCTCCGCCCACACGCCCGCGTTGCGGACGAAAACGTAGGCCGCGCCCGAGTTGGCCCGGCGGCCGTCGCTCCCTATGGCTCCGATCACGGCCGTGTTGCCGCTGACCGACAGGCTGAATCCGAACCTGTGCAGCAGGGCGCCATCGCCAGCGGTGAGTCGGGCCTGTTGAGTCCAGGTGTCTCCATTGCGGACGAAGGCGTAGGCCGCTCCCGAAAAGCCTCCGCTCTCGTCATCACCGATTGCCCCAACCATCGCGTAACCGTCGCCCATAGCAACGCTGTATCCAAATCGGTCGGATTCCGTCCCGTTGGTGGGAGTCAGTTTGGTCTGTTCCGCCCAGACATCGCCGTTGTAGGCAAATACGTAGGCCGAACCGGAGAAATTGCCGAACTCATCCGGCTGTGTCTTGGCTCCGATGATGGCGTAGTCCGCTCGCAGGGAGATGCTTCCGCCAAAGTTGTCACTTGCGGCGTCATCGCCAGGGGTGAGTTTCTGGTGCTGTGTCCACGTGCTCCCGTCGCGCACGAAGACGTAGACCGCGCCCGAATTGCTGCTCAGATCATCCGCCTCAACCGCTCCGACAAAGGCGGTGTCCTCGCTGATAGCCACGCGCCACCCGAAGTGGTCCCCTTGAGCACCGTCGGCAGCGGTGAGTTTCGCCTGTTCAAACCACTCGCTTCCATTGCGCACGAAGACATAGGCAGCGCCGGCATTGGGGCCGTTGTCGGCGTCTCCCATCGCCCCGATGATCGCCGTGTCGCCGCTTATGGATACACTGTACCCGAAGTTGTCGCCGGCCTCGCGGTCACTGGCGGTGAGCCTGGCCTGCTCTGTCCACTGCGCTCCATTCCACGCGAAAACATAAACCGCGCCGGCGTGGTCGTTCTCCCCCACAGCCCCGACGATGGCAAAGTCCCCGTCGATGGACAGGCTGTACCCGAAGTAGGCATCCGCCGCGCCTCGGCTGGGGGTGAGTTTCGCCTGCTCCGTCCACTCGGTGGGGTACAGTACCGCGCGCGCGAATGCTTCAGTGCGATCTGCCAAGCCACCGAGGATTGCGGGCAGGCTCAGGACTGCTATCAGGATCAGGGCTCCCGCCCGGCGCTCGAGGTTCATCTTCCTCCTCCGTTTTTCCACACGGATAGAAAGAAACACGGATAGGATCTGATTTTCTTTGTTTCTATCCGTGTTCCCTTCGACAGGCTCAGGGCAGGTCTTTCTATCCGTGTGGAGACGCTGGTGTTCTCATCAGTTTGAAGCGAAGGTTCGCTGGGTTGTCATCGAGAGTGCAACAATGATACGCCAA
>JBHHUB010000426.1:0-1561 GCA_046753625.1 Phycisphaerae bacterium
CGGTCCCACTCCCATGGGAATCCTTTCCCATGTTTTTTGTTTCTCCGCCCCGAAGGGGCCGCAACAAGTCAGCCTTATGCTGGACCGAGAATCCCTTCTCGGTCCCACTCCCATGGGAATCCTTTCCCATGTTTTTTGTTTCTCCGCCCCGAAGAAACTATGAAAGCCGTGTCCCCTCGGCCGGTCATTTGCGGGATCATATATCCCATGGATAACGGGCTGATCGCGTGGATCGCCCAAGGTTACAACCTAACCAAGGAGACACGGTGATGAAGATTTTGACTATGGATCTCGGTAAAAACAAGAGCGTTCTCTGCCAGTACGCGAGCGACACGGGCGAGCACCGTTTCGAGACGGTGCGGACCGAAGGCACGGCCCTTCATGCGGCCATCGAAGCGTGCTGCCCGGATCGGGTGGTCTTCGAGGTCGGCGCCTCGGCGGGCTGGGTGGCGGACCTGGTCCGGGGCATGGGTATCGCCCTGCAGGTGGCCAACCCGAACCATCAGGGTTGGCGGTGGCGCAACGTCAAACGGAAGACCGATCGGATTGACGCCTTGAAGTTGGCCCAATTCTCGGCGGTCAACCAGTTGCCCCAGGTGGTGGTTCCGGCGCGAAACGTGCGTCAGTGGCGCGCCTTGATCGGGTACCGTCAGCAATTGGTGGCTCGGCGTACGGCGGTCAAGAATCACATTCGCGCGATCCTGGATCGCGAGGGCCGAACGTTGACCTCCGGCAAGGCGGGCTGGACCAACGCGCATCGCAGGCAACTGACCGCGCTCAGTGTGCCCATCACCGAAACCGAGGCGGGCGAACTGTGGCGCGGTGAGATGGCCGAAGAGTTGGCGCATCTCGATCGCATCCATCAGTCCATTCAACGCGTGGAACAACGGCTGGACGCCTTGGCGGACGCGGATCGGCGGGTCAAGCAGGTGCGCAGTGTCCCGGGCGTGGGTCCGCGATTGGGTGAGGCGTTGGTGGCCGTTCTGGATGACCCGCATCGGTTCAAGAGCGGCAAGCAGGTGGCCTCGTATGTCGGGCTGACGCCGCGTCAATATCAATCGGGCAACATCGATCGCCAGGGCCGAATCAGCGGCCAGGGCAATGCCATGCTCCGCGCCTTGTTGGTGCAGGCCGGCTGGCTGGGATTGCGACACAACCCGTGGATCAGAGAGGTCTTCGAGCACGTGTGCCGCGGCACGAAATCGCGTCGGAAGATCGCGATCATTGCGGTCGCGCGACGATTGCTGATCCGCTGCTGGGCGATGCTCCGCGACGACCAGGTGTGGGCGCCTCCGCCTTCGGCAACCTCGCCCCCCTCGGCGACCGTCGACCCTATAGGCGTTTGAATGGAAAAAACCTGGGGCTCCGCCCCAGACCCCGGGATTTTTTGAGGCATGGCTCCGGTGTCCGAAGAGTGGAAAAAAGAAAAGAGTGAAAAAAAAGAAAGAGCCCCGCCTGTGGTTGAACAAACGAGGCCGGTGCCTTCGGCGCACCGTCGGCGGGGTTATCCCTTGTCCGGTTGCGTCCCCGCAGAGCCGGACTCCGTTTGGCCCCGCGCCCG
>JBHHUB010000427.1:0-1559 GCA_046753625.1 Phycisphaerae bacterium
GGACAGGACGGCAAATGGACCAGCGCAGATCGGGTTTCCGGATTATTCAACCCTGTGCATTCACCGTCATCAGCCACCGGCGGGCCTGTAAGAAATCTTGTGTCATTTTGCGGGAAAGGGTACATTTGAACACCTTTTTTTTCAAACAGGAGATTGACGCATGGATGCTTCCCTACAATCGCGTGCCGAACAATTGGCGTTGGATCTCGCCAGCCAGGCGACGACCGTTGATGATCTGAACGAGGTGTTGCGGGTGATGATGAAATCGGGGCTTGAGCGGATGCTCAACACGGAGATGGACGTACATCTGGGACGAAGGCCAGGTATGGTAGCGGTGGACGCAGACGCGGTCGAGGGTGAGCGGACGCCCCCGCCGGCCGACGAGCCGAAACGCCCCCGTAATCGTCGCAACGGAACAAGTCGCAAGCGAGTGCAAGGTAATCTGGGTGAGGTCGCCATTGACAGACCCCGTGATCGCAACGGAACGTTCGAGCCGCAGATCATTGGTAAGTACGAACGTCGCATCAGTGGCTTCGACGAGAAGATTCTGGCTATGTATGCCAAGGGGATGACAACCCGTGACATTCAAGACCTCGTGCGTGAGCTGTACGACGTGGAAATCTCAGCCACGCTTGTCTCCGAAATCACGTCCGACCTCGATATGGAAGTGCGCGCCTGGCGTACACGGCTTATCGAGTCGGTCTGGCCCATTGTCTATTTTGATGGAATTGTCGTCCACGTCCGCGGTGCCAATGGTCGCGTCTCGCAGCACACGATTTACGTTGCTCTGGGCGTGAATTTAGAGGGGCGCAAGGAGCTGCTCGGGCTTTGGCTCAGTGAGAACGAAGGCGCTAAGTTCTGGCTCGCGTGCCTGACTGATTTGAAAAACCGAGGGTTGCAAGACATCTTCGTCGTTTGCATCGACGGACTCTCTGGATTCGCCGAAGCGATTCATGCGGCCTATCCTCAAGCGAAGGTCCAGTTGTGCATCGTTCACTTGGTGCGTGCTGCCTTGCGTTACGTGAGTTCCGAGGACAGAAAAGAGGTCATCCGCGACATGAAGGCGATCTATCAATCTGCGACCCTCACGGAAGCCGAGCAAGCGTTGGAAGACTTTGCTCAAGCGTGGGGCGAGAAATATCCGACGATTGTAAAGAACTGGCGGACGAAATGGCCGGACATCATCACACTCTTCGATTTCCCGGCGCCCATTCGCAAGGCGATCTATACGACCAATGCCATTGAGTCAGTGAACAGCGTGATCCGCAAGTTCACTCGAAACCGCAAGATCTACCCCAACGAGGAGTCGGCAATCAAGCTCGTGTACATGGCGATCAACGAGGCCTCCAAGAAGTGGACAAAGCCGATCCACCATTGGAAACAGGCGCTCAACCACTTCGCCATCATGTTCGAGGGACGGTTACCGGAGTAACACGGCAAATGGCGTGCCCTCGCGGGCTGACACAAAAAACTTTACAGGCCCGGTCCCAGGCGATGATGCCCCATCTGAAATCAGAGAAGGCGTGGCTCCGAAAGACGACGACAAAGGTATCGCTATG
>JBHHUB010000428.1:0-1548 GCA_046753625.1 Phycisphaerae bacterium
GCTCTGATTCGCGCGCCCGATTCCGGTGGCTCGGGCAGCGACAACCCATAGATTACAGTGTCACGCAGCACTAGGCGCTATCCGAAACCGGGACGCCTCGCGGGCTAAAGTCCGCGGCTCGGTTGGTTACGGACAATCCAGTGCAGTCATACAAACATAGCAACGGCAGCGCTGCCCTATTCGGCTCCGTAGGACGGCGACTGTGCGTGGTTGCGCAGCCACTCCATCATCTGTTTGATGCTGCCGCTGGCGACGCCGATGGTCGAGTCGGCCATGCCGTAGTAGAGCCGAATCGTGTCTCCGTCGTCGCAAATGGTGTGGCCGCAGGGAAACACGACATTGCCGACGTCGCCGACGCGCTCTTCCGCCGTGGCCGGCCCCATGAACCAGTGGGTGCTGCGCACCAGGCATTGGGTGGGGTCGTCCAAGTCGAGCAAGGCCAAGCCGAGTCGATAGATGCTTCCGCTGACCGTTTCGCGCACGCCGTGGTAGATGATCAGCCAGCCGTCGCGCGTTTCGATGGGAGGCGTCGACAGGCCGATCTTGTTCGCGTCCCACCATCCGCCGCGCCGCGCGGGCAGCAGCAGCGCGCGTTCGCCCCAGTGTGTCAGGTCGGGCGAAAAGGATATCCATATGTGCTTGCGTTCGTCCGCCGTATCCGGTCGGTGAAACATCATCCATCGCCCGTCGACCTTCTTCGGGAACAGCGCCGCATCCTTGTCCACGGGGGGCAGGATATTGCCAACCCGGCGAAAGGATCGGAAGTCCTCGGTCAGCGTCAGTGACACGGCAGGGCCGTGTTCGCCGTAACTGGTATAGACGACGGCGAATTCATTGCGCTCGGGCAGCCAGGTGATTCGCGGATCCTCGATGCCCCACAGCTCCTCCGGAAACGCATCGGGATCGGTCGCGAGCGTTGGGCTCGGGTCGATCTGCCAACCCGTCAGGCCGCTGGTCGAACGAGCGGCGGTCAGGTGCGAATGGCCCGTACGGTCTTCCACGCGGCAAAGCAGGAGCGTCCGGCCGTCGGCGGTGCGCACGGCGGCGGGGTTGAAGACGGCGCCGACCGGATAGGGCCATTGCTGGGGCGTGAGAATCGGATTGCCCGCGTGGCGCATGAGTAACGGTGTTGAGGATAGGCCTACCGCGATGGACATAGGCAAAGATTCCTTTGGCGATTCGGACACGCGGCTTGGGTAAGCGGGCGCGTGGCGGATTCTGGGGGTTAACCGACCTCGGGGGGTTCTCCGTTTTGCAAGGCGTGCATGATGAGCAGCGAAAGTAGCCACGATAGCGTTGATTCGGCCCCCTGGTTCTGGTTGAGGCCTTGCTCGGGAAGGCCGTCGCAGCAGCCTCGCGTCTTGAAGTCAACGAGCGGCAGATTAACGTCATTGTGTCCGACGTACCATTCGAAGCACGTGCGCATGTCCACCAGCCACTGTCGATCGCCGGTGACTTTGTACGCCGCTTTGCAGGCGCCGATGAGTGCGGCCGGTTCGAGCGGTTGCTGGTCGACACGGCCGTGGCGCCCGACCCGGGAGCCGTGAC
>JBHHUB010000429.1:0-1546 GCA_046753625.1 Phycisphaerae bacterium
GATGCGAAGCAGGAATTCTTGACCGGGCAGGAACTGCTGCGCAAAGAAGCCAACGAGCAGCGCATGGAGTTCAAGAGCGTTGAAAAGAGGCTCGCGAAACGAGAGGACAATATCGAGGCCAAGCTCGATACGCTCGAGACCAAAGAACGTAACTTGGAACATGCGCGGGAAAAAATGAACGCGCGCGTCGAGCAGCTTGAAGTCCAGGAGGCGGACGCGGAGCGGCTGGTGGCGGAGCGACGCGAGCAACTGCTCAAGACGGCCCGGCTTAGCTATGACGAGGCCAAGCGGCTGGTTCTGGCGGAGCTGAAAGATGAACTTGAGCACGAATCGGCGGCGTTGATCGAAGATGCGGTGGCTACGGCGAAGGATGAGGCCATCCGGCGATCGCGAGAGATTACGTTGACCGCGATTCAGCGTTATGCGTCCGAGCATACCTGCGACAGTACGGTTTCGACGGTAGAGATTCCTTCGGATGACATGAAAGGCCGCGTGATCGGGCGCGAGGGACGCAACATTCGGGCGTTCGAGCGGGCGACCGGTGTAGACGTGATTGTGGACGACACGCCCGGTGTGGTCGTGGTCAGCGCGTTTGACCCCATTCGGCGGGAGACGGCGCGGCGAACGCTGGAGAAACTCGTACAGGACGGGCGGATTCACCCGGGCCGAATCGAGGAACTTGTGGCCCAGGTGAGCAAGGAGCTTGCGGAAGAACTGCACGAGTTGGGGAAGAAGGCCGCACTGGAGGCCAACGTGGGCGGTCTGCATCGCAAGGTGATCGACTTGCTCGGCCGCTTGAAATACCGAACCAGTTACGGACAGAACGTATTGCAGCACAGTCTGGAGGTCGCCTATTTGTGCCAGGCGATCGCGGATGAACTGGGTTTGGACGGTCGGCTCGCTCGGCGGTGCGGCTTGTTGCATGACATCGGCAAGGCGATCGACCACGACGTAGAGGGCGGCCACCCCAAGGTGGGGGCCGATTACTGCCGCCGTTTCCGCGAGCGGTCTGAGGTGCTCAACGCGATCGAAGGCCACCATGGCGACGTCCCATCGACCAGCCCGTACACGCCGATCGTCATGGCGGCCGATGCGATCAGTGCCTCGCGGCCCGGCGGCCGCCGGGAATCGCTCGAGCGCTATGTTCAGCGGTTGGAGCAGCTTGAAGGCATTGCCAAAGCACCGGAGGGCGTACGCGAGGCGTTTGCGATCCAGGCGGGGCGTGAGATTCGGGTCATCGTCGACGCCAAACGGGTCGACGACGCGATGGCGGCGAAGATTTCACGCGACATCGCCAAGGAGGTCGAAGAGAACATGACCTTTCCGGGTGAGATTCACGTCACGGTGTTGCGCGAGGTGCGGGCCGTGGCCATCGCCAAGTAGGTATGCGCCACTGCCGGTCGAGGCGGTGCGTCGGTTTGGGGGCCCTGCTCCGGGTGGACGAGGGATGATCCACGCCGCCCGATGGAGTTGAGCACACCGGTTGGTTGCCAAGGGACCGCTAGAGATCATGCTCATCAATCTGCTTTGTGCCGGAGATGTGGTT
>JBHHUB010000430.1:0-1535 GCA_046753625.1 Phycisphaerae bacterium
GATGCGCAGCAGCAAAGACTCAATCTCCTTGATGTGATCCACCTTGCGGACGAGGTAGAGGCTAAAGCGGTTCCATCGGCCAGCGTGCTTGTCCTTGAGGTGCTGCTTGATCCGGCGGCGCAGGTTGACCGCGAGGCCGACATAGTAGAGGCGGTCGTTCTTGTAGAGCGCGTACACGCCGTGCTGAGACCGAACGAGGTCGGTGATGTCGCGGTGGTACTTCTCGAACGCCGTGACGGAGATGCGTTCAAGGAATCCGCCCACCAGTGGCCGCGCCTTCCTGACCTTCGCTCGTGTCTTCGCCATCCTTGTGTCGCTCAATGAGATTTCTTTTGGAACTACTCACACAGCGCCTTGATGAGCGCCTCCCTCGCATCAGCGTAGAACTGCACATCAATCTTGGTGGCCATGTCGTCGGGAAGCTCGAACAACTGCCGCCGGGACGACACGGGCATAAGCAGTACCGTGGCTCCCTTGTCGATGGCGAGTTCGGCCACGCCCACGGCGTTGTAGACCTGCTCGATGGTGCCGCCGAGGTTGAGTCCACCCACCGCGATCAGCCCGCCCTTCATGCTCTTTTCGAGAAGCGAACTGCACAGGGCCAACAGGGCGGGGAGGCCCACCGCCGTTCCGGTGCGGGATGCGTCAAAGGCACGAAGCTGCACGGTGAACTCGTGCGCTCGCGGATCGCGGTCGCCGACAAGCTCTTTCGCGCGGGCGTACAGGTTCTGCACGCCGAAGTCCATGCTCTCCTTGAAGGGCTTGGGAGTCGGCTGGTTCAGAATCTTCATGCCCGAACCCGGCCCCTCGGTAATATCAATGCGATAGAGACCGGGGTTCTCGTCCATGCCGCCCGGACTGATCGCCCACACCTGCCCCGGCGGAAGCGGATCGGTACCGATGCTGTCCTCGCTCTGGAGTTCCGGCGTCGCCACGAACTTCTCCACGCCGTCGTGGCCGATCTGGTAGCTGAAATGCGTGTTGCGGAACTCGGCTGACCCGATCCGCTTCTGCTGCTCCTTCACGCGGCGGCGGCACTCCAGCGCCAGCCGCACCGCCCACTCCAAGTCCTCGTCGGCCACGGGCATCTCCGGGTTGGGATAGAGCAGCTTGAGCAACCCGCTGATCGTCTTCTGCACGCCCGTCGTGTCCCGACCGCTCAATGCTCCGCCGAAGAACACGCGGTCTTGAAGCACGGAGACCCGGCTCTGGCTGCGCAGTCGATTCCAACACTCCGCGAGGAAGTCGCTGACCAGGCCGAAGTGGTCGGTGAACAGTTCCTTCGACACCTTCGGGATGTCCCAGCCCGGCAGGTAGGCATGGATGCGATCCATCAGGGCGGTTCGATCTCTCATCTCCGGCGGCAACGGGCCGAACAGGTGGCCAATCCGCTGCTGATGGGCAACATCCACATCGAAGTTGCCCACCATGACGATCCCGCCGTCGGCGCGGATGCTCTCCTTGCCCCGGCTGAACTCGCCCGACTCCATGTACCCCTGCATGATGTTGACGCCATCCTTCTGGTCGAAGGACAC
>JBHHUB010000431.1:0-1514 GCA_046753625.1 Phycisphaerae bacterium
CGGCGTTGAAACCCGAGGCGTTTCAAGAGAGTTTTGAATACTGGATCGCGAGTCTGGTGAATGAGCACGTGACCGGCAAGGGCATCGTTGCGATCGACGGCAAGACCTTGCGACGGTCGCACGATCAAAAGAACGGGCTGGGCCCACTTCACCTGGTCAGTGCGTGGGCGACGGACAACGGTTTGTCGCTCGGCCAGGTGGCCACGGAAGAGAAGTCCAACGAAATCACGGCGATTCCAGCGTTAATCGACCGGATCGACGTGAAAGGTGCGACCGTCACGATTGACGCGATGGGTTGCCAGAAGGAGATTGCCCAAAGAATCGTCCACGCCGGCGGGGACTATGTGCTCGCGGTGAAAGACAACCAGCCGAAGTTGCACGAAGCGATCAAGACATTGTTCAGTGATGAACGTCAAGCCGATCTTCTGAAGATGGCGACGCGGGAATGTCACACCGTGGACACGAGCCATGGGCGCAAAGACGAGCGGTGTTACTACTCCGGCACCGATCATCTGGACACATGTGCATGGCCTTGCTGCGGCTGTACAAATGGCAGCGGACTCTTACAAATACGTGCAACACAGTGTCTGCGCGTTTATGTGGCGCATCGTGATATGTGCACTTATTCTGTTCCGGAGTAGTAGATCCTGATTCAGCAGTTCGTCCGGATTCAACTCCGGCGCATAGCCCGGAAGCAGTACTACCTCGCATTGCGACGCATGCTCTCGCAACCACTGCTTCAGGAGGCAACCCTTGTGAGCAGGGTGTCCATCGGCAATGACAATCACCTTGCGCTTCGCGTCGCGAATCAGACGCTCCAAAAAGTCGATCATGACCGACTGCGTGAAGCTGCCACGGAAGACCCGAAACCGCATCTTTCCCAGGTTGTTGACGGCGGAAATAATGTTGCAGCCAAACCGGTTTCCCGTACTGCGAATGACCGGCGTCGCACCACGCGGTGCGTAACTGCGACCAGTCAAATGGTCGCTTCGCAACCCCGCTTCGTCCTCCCAGTAAATCTCTGCGTTCTCTCGCTTTGCCCGTCGCCGAAGAGCCGGATACCTGTGGATGTTGCCGGCGGTCAGGAAGCGCGGGAATCCGGCGGTTTGGGGGGGTGAGTGGGCTGGTCTGGGTGGGGGAAGCCGAGTGAACGGCAGAGATCGCCGAGGGAGACGGCTTGGGCAGCGGGGGTTCGTTTCGAGGATTGGGGCAACGGCAGGAGCTGCCAGATGCCGTCGGGGTGCCCTTGGCGCCAGGGGCGGTGGGCGATGAGGTGCAAGTCCAACAGGCGCGACAGAGCTTGATCAACTTCCTGACGGCTCATGCTCAGTCTGTCAGCCATGCGCTCTCGGCCGTAGAAGGAGGCGCCGCGTCGATCGGCGGCCAGCGCGAGCAGGACCAGGACGGATGTTCCCTCGGGCCCCAGTCGGGCGAGCCAGCCGTCGTGCAGCAGGCGGTCCTCAAGCCAGCCGAAGCAGCCGGCGGGCTGTCGGATGAGATCGGGTCTGGGTGGA
>JBHHUB010000432.1:0-1510 GCA_046753625.1 Phycisphaerae bacterium
CGGAACCGCCGAGGGCAACCGGCACGCGCGTCTTGCGGACACGGCATGCAATGATTCCACCGGACAACCAACCGTCGTCACCACGGAGAGACGACGACTGGCGAGTTTAACCTGAACCGCCGTGTACGGAACCGTACGCACGGTGGTGTGGGAGGACGGCGGGGGCAATCGCATCTAAAACGCTCGGCATAGGATTTTGAGTAGGTAGCCCTCCTCGAGGCAGGCTTTGAGGCGTTTGGCCTTGGCGCCGACCTTCACGGATTTGTCTTGCCGGAGGAGGTTGAGCGCCAACCGGCGAATCCGCGATAGATTCTCGGCGGAGTGGCCGACCCGTTGGCGGAGATCGTCCTCGCGAAACGTCACGTCCAACGACCAATGCAGCTTGTTCTCGATTCCCCAGTGTCCGCGCACGTGGCCCAGCATCGCCCGAGCATCTTGATCGTCCACGCTGCTGATGTAATACCGGCGATCGGTCGAGGTGTGGCCGTCGACTTCGCGAACGCTTTCCACGCACACGAAACTCCGCAGACCCTGCCACTGTTTGCGATCGGCGTACCAGTCCGTCCAATCCGTCATCCACAGACGCCGCGTCTCGACCCGACCATGACCGGCGTCCACGGTTTCGTGAAACGCAAAGCGGTCGTTCGGGATCCCCCGCGCATTTCGTTCGTCGAACAGCTCTTCCATCACATCATGCAGTCCGGCGTGGTTCTTCTTGACTTGAAGGACGTAATGTCCTTTCTGCTTGACGATCTGCTTGGCAATGGCTTTCTGGCAGCCCATGGCATCGATGGTGACGACCGAATCGGTGATGTCCAACATCTTCAAGAGTCGCGGAATGGCCGTGATTTCATTGCTCTTGGCGTCCGTCGCCACTTGGCCCAGGACGAGGTGGTTGGTCTCGCTCCAGGCACTGACCATGTGAATGGCGGCCTTGTTGTCTGCCTTCTCGAAACTGCGCCGGATGGTCTTGCCGTCGATGGCGATCAGTTGGCCGCCGGTGCATTCCGCCATCGCGGCCATCCAGTGTTGAAAACATCGTTCCAGTTGCTCGGGGTCCAGCCGACTGAAGACCCGTCCGAAGGTGTCGTGGGAGGGAATGCCATTCGGCAAGCCGAGAAAGGTCTTGAACCATTTGTGTTTCGACTTGCCGAACATTTCCACTTCGGTCCATTCGTCCGCGCCGCAGATGATGGCACAGATCGTGATCACCAGAATGTCGCCGAGCGCGTGCCGTTTGGTTCGGTCCATTCGTGGGTCTTCCAGTTCGTCGAAAAAGCGCAGCAGGCCTCGCGGGGCTTCAACATCCACGTCGCAGCTCCTTCCAACAGCGGTTTGCGTTGAATGTGAGGCCTCACGCAAAAACGAGGCTGCAACTTATCCACAAGTTGCGCACAGCGCAACCCTAACAGGCGCCGAACCTCTTGGATCTCCGCTCCGGAACCTACTCAGCGAAGTGATTTAGATGCGATTGCCCTGCCCGCCGAATTGCCCGCCGAACAAGCTCCTT
>JBHHUB010000433.1:0-1505 GCA_046753625.1 Phycisphaerae bacterium
GTGCTGCATGTGTTGCTTGAGGTGACAGTACTCGGGCACACGCTTGAACAGGCGATGACGGCGCGCCGACCACACCATCAATGGCAGCCGGACCGGGTCTTCTTTGATGAAGCGCCACCGGACGAGCTGGCCCTTCGCCTGGAGCAACTCGGCCACCAACTTTCCTCGAAACGAAAATCCGGCATCGTACAAGCCATTCTGCGCACGGGCGGCGGCTGGACCGGCGCCTCGGACCCCCGCAAAGGCGGCCGACCGGCGGGGTATTGATGGCGCGGCGCGGTGCGCTGCAAGTCTCCCGTGCCATCCTACCGTGGGTGGTCCGCAGGCTGGCGACAGCGGCTCTGAGTCGGCGTACGCATCTCGCCGCAAGTGTCACGGACCCGTCGATGCCCGCGGCTTTGCGAATCCGTTTGACCGGTCGCGGCACTGCGGATAACGTCAGGCGATCATGGGGAAACGCATTCGCCGCTGGCTGATCATTGTTGCGTCGACGTATGGGGCCGCGTGCCTGTTCGTTGGCATGTTTCAATCCCGGCTGATTTACTTTCCCGATCGGGAATACGACGCTACGCCGTCGGACGTTGGCCTGGCGTTTGAGCGGATCGCGCTGGCGACGAGTGATGGCGAGACGCTGGCAGCGTGGTATGTTCCCGCAGCCGATGCCAAGTCCACCATTCTTTACTTCCACGGAACCGGCGGCAACATGTCCGACCGGCTGGCGGCGTTGCAACTCCTACATCGCCTTGGTTATCACGTCCTGATGGTCGACTACCGCGGCTACGGCGAAAGCACGGGCACGCCCGGCGAGCATGGAATGTATCGGGACGCCGAGGCCGCGTGGAGGTTTCTTGTCGACAGCAAACAGGCCGCCCCCGAACACATCGTGTTTTGGGGACGCTCTTTGGGCGGAGCTATTGCCATCGAATTGGCATCCCGTCATGAGCCGGCGGCGCTGGTGGTTGAATCGACGTTTACGCGCATGGCCGACGTGGCCAGGATTCACTACGCTCTTCTGCCCGTGGATTGGATGCTCACCCAACGCTTTCCCTCGGTGGACCACGTGGCGCAGATGGCATGCCCAAAACTGTTCTTTCACGGACGCGATGACGGACTGATTCCATTGTCAATCGGCAAGCGATTGTTCGATGCAGCGGCGGAGCCCAAGCGGTTCATCGAAACACCCGGAGGCCACCGGAGCGGCGGATTTGCCAGCGAGGCGTGGCACGTCGAGATGGTGGAGGCATTCTTGGAAGCAGCGTTGGAGGGAGATTGAAGATTAGAAGATCGGAAAGTCGAAAGTCGAAGGTCGAAAGTCGAAAGTCAAGAGTCAAAGATCGGAGGAGAAGGGCGTTCACGTTTCTTCCGCTCCATAACCACAAAAAAGCGACGCTCATTTGCCTTTGGCCGGTAGCGGGGAATAATCGAATGAGCACATTGATCCGCTCTGTATGATGGTTTCCCATCCGGTTGCTTGCAGCGATGTGAATCCGCGAAGATCACCCGTT